>JANPIH010000040.1:0-46372 GCA_031424895.1 Rhodospirillales bacterium | reverse complement strand
ATTTTTCTTTTTCCTTTTTTTTTATATCACCTCACCGGGTTAAATGTCTAAAATTTTTTTTTTTTATTTTTTTTAAATTATTACGCTTTACCTTCCTCAAAAACACCGCCCCCGCCCCGCCGCCGCGCCCGGGTCCCGCTCCACCAGCGTCAGCCGCGGCGGCCCGGCCACCGGCGCCGCGGCCATGCTCTCAGCCGGCGCAACTCGGGGCTTCGGCAAGGGCAGGGTGGTCCGCATCAGCGCCGCCAGGAACGACCGCCCCCACAGCGCCGGGGTCCGGTCCTCGATCGCGCTCCACAGCCGCTCCCACCGCTGCTGCCGCTCCGGCAACTCCATCCGCAGCGCCGTATCCAGCGCATCGGCCATCGCGTCGGGGTCGTGCGGATTGACCAGCAGCGCATCCGGCAACTGCCGCGCCGCCCCCGCGAACCGCGACAGGATCAGCACTCCGGGGTCCTCCGGGTTCTGCGCCGCGACATATTCCTTCGCCACCAGGTTCATCCCGTCCCGCAGCGGCGTCACCAGCCCGACTCGCGCCAGCCGCATGAACCCCGCCACCGTATTGCGGTCGGTACTGCGCGACACCACGCGCAGCGGCTGCCAGTCCGCCTCGCCCAGATCGGCATTGATGCTCCCCGCCTCGGCATCCAGCGCTGCCCGCAATGTCCGATAGCTCGCCACATCCTTGCGGCTCTCGGCTGCGATCTGCAGCATCGTCACCTGCCTGCGCCACTCCTCGTGCCGCTCCAGCAACACCCGCAGCCCGCCCAGTCGCTGCATCAGCCCCTTGGTCGGGTCCAGCCGGTCGATCCCCAGCACCAGCTTCTGCCCATCCAGGCTCCGCCGCAGCCGCTCGCCCTCCGCCGAATAGGCCATCCGCGCCGCAGTCCGCGCAAACGCCTGCGCCTCGATCTCCACCGGGAACACCCCCAGCTTCACCCGCCGCCCGTCGAAGATCAGCGCATTGCTCGGCAACCGCTGCGCGCCCGCCAACTGCACCGCCGCCGCCGCGAAATTCGCGAGATCGTTGTCGGTCTGAAACCCCAGCAGGTCGGCGGCCATCAGGTCCCGCACCAGTGCGGCAACCTCGGGTGCCGCCCCCAGAACATCTGGCGCCGCGAACGGAATATGCAGGAAGAACCCGATCGGGCACTTCACCCCCCGTGCCCGCAGACACGCCGCAAGCGGCATCAGGTGGTAGTCATGGATCCATATCGCATCCGTCGGCCGCAACAGCGGATGCAATGACGCCGCCAGCCGTGCGTTCACCTCCCGGTAAACCCGCGCATCGCGCCGGTCGAACCGCATCAGCTCCGGCATCGTGTGCAGCAGCGGCCACAACACCCCGTTGCTGAAGTTGTTGTAGTAGCGGTCGTGCTCGTCCTGGGTGAGATCCACCGTGGCATAATCCACACCCCCGGCGCTCTCCACCTGCGCCAGCGCCGCGTTCGGCCCGGGATTGATCGCCCCGCTCCACCCGAACCACAGCCCGCCGCGCTTCTCCATCAACCCGTCAAGCGCCACCGCAAGCCCCCCGGCCCGCGGACCGGCCGAGGGCAGGGGAACCCGGTTCGACACGACAACCAGGCGATTCATGCAGGCTCTCCCACGCGGCTCGGGACGAAACGACCGAAACCCTGCACCGGAGAAATGGCGAGATAACGGCAAAGTGAGGCCGTAATGAAAAAACCTTCCTGCGTCACCCCCAAATCTTCCCCCTAGTCAGCCGCGCCCGGGAGTGGAATCCTCCACCCCATGGACAAGCATCTCGCCGAGACTCTGACCGGGTGGCGCCGGCATCTCCACGCCCACCCCGAACTTTCGCTGAATGAAAGCAAAACCTCAGCTTTCGTCTGCGAACGTCTGAAGGAACTGGGAATTCCGTTCGTCGCCGGCGTCGGCGGTCATGGCGTTGTCGCCACCATCACCAAGGGCAACTCCAACCGCAGCGTCGGGTTGCGCGCCGACATGGACGCACTGCCCATCACCGAAACCACCGGCCTCCCCTATGCGTCCACCACCCCCGGCGTCATGCACGCCTGCGGCCACGACGGCCACACCACCAGCCTGCTCGGCGCCGGCGCCCTCCTGATGGCCGACCCGAACTGGTCCGGCACCGTCCACCTCGTCTTCCAGCCCGCCGAGGAGGGCGGCGGCGGCGCCATGAACATGATCAAGGACGGCCTGTTCAGCCGCTTCGCCATGGAATCGATCTACGGCTACCACAACTGGCCCGGCCTCGAAGCCGGCACTGTCATGGTCCACGAAGGCCCCTGCATGGCCGGCGGCGGCCGCATCGAGATCACCATGGAGGGCCTCGCCGGCCACGCCGCCCTCCCGCACCTCACGCGTGACCCCATGCTCGCCGCCGGCCACGTCCTGGTAGCCCTGCAATCCATCGTCGCCCGCAACATCGACCCACTCGACACCGCCGTCGTCACCATCGGCACCATCGAGGGCGGCCGCGCCAGCAACCAGATCCCGTCCAGCGTCGTCATGCGCGGCACCCAGCGCTTCTACCGCGACGAGGTGCGCGACCTCCTCACCGAGAGCATCGAGCGCGTCGCCCACGGCATCGCCGCCACCTTCGGCATGAAGGCGCTGGTCAACGTCAATGTCGGCATCGGCCCCACCGTCAACCACAAGCCCAACGCCGCCCTGGCCGTCGAAGCCTGCACCGAGGCGGGCATCCCCGTCCGCACCGACCTCCGCCCGGCCATGACCGGCGAGGATTTCTCCTGGTTCCTCCACGAGAAGCCCGGCGCCTTCGTCTGGATAGGCAACGGCCCCAGCGAACCCGGCCGCGACCTCCACAACGACGCCTACAACTTTAACGATTCGATCCTGCCCAACGCGTCCGGCTTCCTGGCTGGGATCGCCCGCCGCGCATTGCGCGGTTAATGCGTCTCCCCCGGCGCCAACTGCTCGCCCTGGCGCTGGGGGCAATCGCCGCGCCCCAGGCCCGCGCCCAGCCATCCGCCGCCAACAACGCCATCGACATCGCGATCCGCTCAATGCTCGACTCCGACGACCCCGACCGCATCGCCCGCCTCGCAGCCCCCCTGGTCGTCACCGGGGAACAGGGCGCCATCGCCCCCCTGATCCAGCTCCTCTACTGGCTCGACCCCGACCTCCACCCCCCGATTGCCCAGGCCCTGGCCACCCTCACCGGCCAGGACCACGGCACCGACTGGATGGCCTGGATGGACTGGCAGCAACGGAACCCGCGGCCCCCCTACACCGGCTTCCCCCGCCTCCTGTCCGACCTCCTCGCCGGCATCGACGCCCGCTACGCCCGCTTCCTCAAGCCCGACGCACCAGCCACCATCCGCTGGGAGGAACTCGTCTGGGGCAGCCTCACGCTCGACGGCGTCCCCCCCCTAGACCACCCCGACATCGTCCCCGCCGTCACCGCCGACTGGCTCGCCGACACCGACACCGTCTTCGCCGCCCGCATCAACGGCATCCCCCGCGCCTGGCCGCACCGCCTCATGGTCTGGCACGAAATCCTCAACGACACGATCGGCGGCCAGCCCATCACCCTCACCTACTGCCTGCTCAGCGGCGCCCCCATCCTCTACGCCACCAACCGCCCCGCTACCGCCAGCCCCGCCACCAACAAAACGACCGCCGAACCACACAGCTTCGGCACCACCGGCCTGCTCCACCGCTCCAACAAACTGATGTACGACCGCGCCACGGACACACTCTGGCGCCAGCTCAGCGGCCGTCCCGTCCTCGGCCCCCTCGCCGCCGCCGACGCGCGCCTCACCCCCCTCCCGCTCGTCACCACCACCTGGGGCGCCTGGCGCGCCGCCCACCCCGAAACCACCGTCCTGTCCATCGAAACCGGCCACGTGCGCGATTACGCCGCCGGCGCCGCCTATGCCGGCTACTTCAGCAGCGCCGCAATCTACTTCCCCGCCGCCCTTCCTAACGACCGCCTCCCCGCCAAATCCCGCGTCTTCGGCCTCCATCACGCCCCGCACGCCCGCGCCTGGCCGCTGGCCCGCTTCGCCGGCGGCGCCCTGCTGCGCGACCGCCTCGCGGACCACGACCTCATCCTCCTCGGCGACGGCGCCGCCGAGGACATCCGCGCCTATCTCGGCACCGCCCCCACCCTCCGCCGCGCCCCCGACGGCACGCTCTCCGACGCCACCGGCCCCTGGACCCTCGCCGAGGAAGCCCTCACCGGCCCCACCGGCCAGTCCCTGCCGCGCCTGCCCGGCCACACCGCGTACTGGTTCGCCTGGGAAAACACCCACCCGGACACCCTGGCCCCATGATCCCTCGCCGCGCCCTCCTCGCAGCACTCCTCCTCCCCTGGCCCGCCCGCGCCGAAACCCCAGCCGACCTCCCACTGGCCGACCTCACACCGTCCGATCGCGACGCCATCGCCGCCGTCATTGAATCCCAGATCGCCGCCTTCCGGGCCAACGACGCCCAGGCCGCCTTCGCCCACGCCAGCCCGATGATCCAGGCCCTGTTCGGCACCCCCGACCGCTTCCTCGCCATGGTCCGCGCCGGCTACCCCCCCGTCCACCGCCCGCGCCAGGTCGCCTTCGGCGCGCTGGTCGAACGCGACGGCCGCCTGGTTCAGAAGGTCGAACTGATCGGCCCCGACGGCGCCCCCGCCCTGGCCCTCTACACGATGCTTCGGACCGCTGAAGGCTGGCGCATCGACGGCTGCATGCTCACCGAAAGCGAAAACCCCTCCACCTGACCCCCGCCACGACGGCCCCCGTCGGGCCCCTCACCCGCCATCCAGGCGCTCAATCCGCAGCCCGGCCTCGGCCAGCAGGGCAGGGGACAGCACGGCCGGCCCCGCCGCCACCACCCCGGCGGCCCGCCGCCGCAACGCCGCCACCGCCTCCTGCCGCGTCCCCGCCAGCGGCGCCCGCACCGGCGCATCAACCAGCCCCGCCCGCTCCCGCCCTACCGGCGCCTGCCATGCCAGATAATCCGTCCACGCCTCCCGCCGCCACAACGTCGTAGACTCCGCCACCGCGCTCTCGCGCCGGAAAATCACCTGCCGCCGGTCCCCGCTCGCCAACAGCCGCGTCGTCATCCGCGCCCCGCCCGCCCCCCGCCACGACACCGGCTCCAGCGCCAGCAACGCCATCGCATCGTCCCGCGCCAGCGCCAGCACCGCCCACTCCATCCTGGTCCCGTCCCCTTCCAGCGTGCCCCCCTCCAGCGTGCCCCGCTCCAACTTGAACGACGCCACCGCCACCACCTCCCCGCCGCAGGCGATCGCCGGCAACAGCCGCGCCCCCGCCGCCGGCAACAGCAACGCACGACGCACCCCAGGCGCGGTCAACGCCACAAACCCCTCCGGCCCAGCCTCCAACCGCGGCGCCGCCCAGGCAGGGCGCACCAACAGCAGCGACGCGGCAAACACGGCTCGGCGGGACAGGCGCATAACGCCATCGTCCGGCGGGGAGGTTAAGAAAGTGTTGAAGGCAAGCGCTTCTTTTTTGGAAAAAAGAAGCAAAAAACTTTCACTCCCGGCGCCCGCAGAGGACGATTCTCATCTCGGCCAATGGATGAAGTTTTTTTGCTTCTTTTTGTTCACAAAAAGAAGGACTTGCTTCCCGAACCTCCGTACGTGTTCGAGCCGCACGAACTTCGCCGTGCCCGTCTGCTCATCTTGCTGCGGCCCGCTCCAGCCGTTTTGCGAAGGCCGCGACGGAAATTCTCATCGCACCGTCGCATCGCCGCTTGCAGCGGTCCGTCGAGGTGAATTATGATGACGAAATGTTAGAAACCCATCCCCCCTCCCTGGCCGACCAGGTCGCAGGCATCGCTGCCTGCGTCCGGTCCGAAGCCGCGCGTCGCGACAGCGAAGCTGGGTTGATCGCGTCCCTGCACGCGCTCATCCTGGCTGCCCTCGCGCGCCTGCTCGGCCGCCTGGAGGATCTCGTCGCCGCATGGCAGGCCGGCCTGCTGCCGATGCCCGCCCCGCGCCCGGCCCGCGCCCAGGCACCGCGCCCCCTGTTCAATGATCCCCGTCCGCTTCTGGCCGTCCCTGCGAACATGCGGGATCATGCCCCGCGCCCCCGCTCCGTCCCGGCGGCCGCCCCGCCGCCGTGCGAACCCGTGCGCGCCACGCGCGACGTCTCGCTGGGGCGTACGCGCCTGCGTTCCGTCCAGCGCGCCGTTCCCAACCCCGTTGCGCGAAATCCCCCCCAATGTTTTTTTCGCACCCTCCAGGTTCCTCGCGTCCGCACGTCCTAAATGTTCCGATATCGAAATAAATAAACGATTCCAACGCCTTGCCCTCCGGCCTTGCCTCCCCCTCCGCCCCCGGCGCTACACTCCCGCCCCGGAGGGTCCCGCCCGATGTCCAGCCCGAACGAAACCGACTTCGCCGCACTCGCCGAAGCCGCCGCCCGCGCCGACGCCCACCACGAATTCATCCCCCGGATCACCTGGCCCGCCGGCATCCGCATGGCCGTCAACGTCACCCTCGATTTCGACGCCATGCTCCTGCGCCGCCTGATGAACGAGCCCCCGAGCCAGCTCGCCAAGGGCGAATTCGGCGGCCGCGTCGGCATCTGGCGCATGATCGCCCTGTTCGACAGCCTCGCCATCAAGGGCACCGTCTTTACCCCCGGCCGCATCGTGGAACTCTACCCCGACGCCCTGCGCCACGCCCACGCCCAAGGCCACGAGATCGCCGACCACATGTGGGAACACCACGTCCCCAAGAACCCTGACCTCGAACGCGACCATCTGCGCAAGGCCGCCGCCGCCATCGCCTCCATTACCGGCCGCAACCCCGTCGGCACTCGCTCCTGGCACACCCAGAGCCTGCTCCAGGAGGAGGGCTTCCTCTACAACTCGCACGGACACGCCCACCATTTGCCGCACTACCACCGCGACCCGAACACCGGCCAAGCCCTGCTGAACCTCCCCTTCCATTACGTCATCGACGACGCGATGTTCTACAGCTTCGCCTGGCTCGGCAGCCCCAACCCCGCCCAGCGCATCTCCGACCCCGACCGCGTCTGCGACATGTGGTGGGACGCCTTCCGCCAGCAGTACGAACAGGGCGGCTACCTCAACATCGTCATGCACCCCTTCGTCTCCGGCCGTGCCCTCAGGGTCGCCATGATGGACCGCCTGCTCCGCCGCATGCAGGCCATGCCTGGCGTCTGGTTCCCCACCTCCGAGGCCCTCGCCCGCCACGTCCTCGCCGCCCATCCGCCGAAAGGAGCCTGATCCCATGCCGTGGAAACAGGGCTACACCATCTCCGACGAAATCGGCCTGAAGGACGACGAACTGTCCTGGCCGAACGCCGCCGCCTGCGCCGTCCAGCTCGTCGTCGACCTCAACATCGCCACCACATCGGAAGGCATCACCGCCCGCGACCTCGGCTCCGACGCCGCCGTCTTCGCGGCCACCGAAGGCCTCGCCCAACTCCGCGCCGTCCTCGCCCGGCACGCCATGCGCGCCACCGTCTCCGTCCCCGCCGTGCTCGCGAAGATCCGCCCCGAAACCATCCGCGCCCTCCTCGCCGACGGCCACGAGATCGCCGCCGGCGGCCTCAAGGGCGAGGATGTCAGCACCCTCTCACGCGAGCAGGAACAATTTCGCCTCGCCACCACCACCGCCTGGATCGCCGAGGCAGCCGGCACCCGCCCGCTCGGCTGGTTCGGCCTGCCGCGCCAGTCCGATCCCTTCGCCGGCGGCACCGTCAGCCCGCACACCATCGACCTTCTGATCGACGCCGGCTACCGCTACCTCGGCAACGGCCAGGCCGACGACATCCCGCACTACTGGGTGACCGACGCCGCCGCCCGCCGCGCGCTGCTCACCCTGCCGTACTACTACCACTTCGACGACCAGTGGTTCTGCATGTTCCCGTCCAAGGGCACCGGCCTGGAAAACCCCGACTTCCTCGCCCGCAACTGGCGCGCCGAATTCGCCGCCCAATACGCCCGCGGCCGCCATTTCCACATGGTCGTCCACCCCCAGCACTGCGGCTGGGCCAACCGCGCCCAGATGCTCGACGACTTCCTCGCCCACTTGCGCCGCCACCCCAACCTCTGGATCGCCACCGGCACCGAGATCGCCGACCACTGGGCCGCGCAGCACCCGCCTAAAACCCACCTGCGCCTCGCACAGAGCATCTGGAAGGACCACGACGGCAGCCTCAGTTGAGCCGCTTGCTCAACTTCAGTTAAGCCTCGCGCCGGACCACGCGCGTCTCCGGCATTGCCACCGCCACCAACACCAGCGCCGCCACACCCGCCGCCGCCAGCATCCAGAACGCGGCATCCACCCCGAAGGCCGTGGCCACCACCCCGGCCACGCTGGTCGACAGCGCCGCCCCGAGCGTGCCGGCGAGCCCCAGCACGCCCAGGCTCAGCGTATAGCGCCCGTTGTCGCGCGTCAGGTCGGCGGCGACCAGCGGCAGCATCACCCCGAACACCGCCGCCGCGACCCCCTCCAGCAGTTGCACCGGCACCAGCCAATAGGGATCATCCACCAGCGCGAACAACGCCGCGCGCAGCGGCAGCGAGGCGAACCCCACCACCAGCAGCGGCCGCCGCCCGATCCGCTCCGCCAGCCGCCCCACCAGCGGCGAGGACAGTGCCACCACCACCTGCGGCACGATCACGAAGGCCGCGATCAGCAACCCCGCCCGCATGCCCGCCCGCCGCGTCACCTCCGCGGCCGCCACCGCCAGGAGGGCGGCCGAGGAAAAGTGAAACAGCACCACGCAGGCCCCGAACGCCTGCATCCGCCGGTCCGCCAGCAGCGCCCGCACCGAACCCTGCGCCTCCCGCGCATCGGTCGCCGCCGCCGGCCCGCCACGCCGCCGCCGCGGATGCAGCGTCCACAACGCCCACAGCCCCGGCAGCGCCAGCAGCGCGGCCAGCACGAACACCGCGCCTTCCGCAATCCACGATGCCGCCAGGCCCATCAGCGCGGCCCCCACCCCGCTGCCGATCGAGGCGTAGCGCACGTTTCGCCCCAGCCGCTCGCCAAGGTCCCGCCGCCCCACCATCGCCACCGTCACCGCCGCGATCCCTGGCGCGATGATGCTGCCGGCCAGCGCATGCAGCACAAGCGCCAGCAGCACCGGCAGATGCAGCGGAAGTGCGGCGATCACCAGCGCCGCCGCCGCGGCGGCCACCACCGCCACGCCAAGCACCAGCCGCCGGTGCGCAGTGACATCCACGAACGCCCCGCCCGGCACCTGCGCCAGCATCGAGGTCACGGTCTCGACCGTCAGCACCAGCCCGATCTGCGCCTGCGTCCACCCCTGCCCGGCGAGGTAGGCCGGCACGAAGGCGCCGAAGGCGGTCCGCATCGCGGCGACGAAGGCGTTCAGACCGTCCAGCCCCCGTTGCCCCGGCCCGCGCCAGCGCACCGTGCGGCGCCGCCGCAGCCGGCCGATGCCGGCCCCGGGCGTCACTTGTCGCGGGACAGGTCGAAGATGGTCGAGGGGTCCTCCCGCCGGAACTCCGGCGCCCCGATCACCACATCAGGCGCGACATCGACCGACAGCCGCACGAACCGCTCCTCGTCGCGCCAGCGCAGCAGCCGCCAGGCCAGCGCCACCCGCCGTGAGCCGAGGCCCATGAAGCCGCCCACATCCACCACGGCGGCCACCGGCCGGCCTTCCCGGTCGGTGATCACGTCCACCACCCGCCCAAGCTCCTCGCCGCCCGCGCCGAACAGCCGCTTGCCCATCATCACCACCAGCCGCCCCTCCTGCGCCCGGGCGGACCCGGCGGCCAACAGGATCGCCAGCGTCACCAGCCCCCGGCGCCTCATGTCAGGCAGGCGGCGTTCAATATGCCGAGCCCGACCGCGCCCGAGGCCAGCAGGATCGCCTCCGCCATGTCGCCGGATTCGACGCCGCCCGTCTCGTGCTGGCGCAGGAACCGCACCACGGCATAGCTGGCCAGCTGCACCACCAACGCGATCGCCGCCCACAGCACCATGTCCGGCAGGCTATGGCTGCGCGCGATCGCCATCGACAGCGGTAGGCAGAACCCCAGCACCGCGCCCCCCAGCGCCACGGCCGCCGCGGTGTTGCCAGCCCGGATCATCTCCCAGTCCCGCGCCGGGGTCACCAGCGTGTACAGCGCCAGGAAGGCTGCGAGCAGTACTACCGCCGCGCCGAAATAGGTCAGGAAGGCCAGCAGGCTCGTCAGCATGTCGGTTCCCCTCGGGTCCGCCGGCTTCAGCCGGGGGTGAAGTAATGCGGCACGAAGCGGCTGGTGTCGCGGGTGATCGGCGTGTCGTCCTCGCGGATGCCCAGGCCGACTGACCGCCCGCCCACCACCCAGCTGCCCAGCACCGGGTAGCGCCCGTCGACGCAGGGCAGCTCGGCCCAGGCCTGGTGGACGAAGCCTTCCTCGCCGTATGGGCCGGGCGTCGCGAAGCCGGGGGCGGTGACGTTGGCACCTTCGCGTCCCCATAGCGGCTTGCGGATTTCCCTGCCGCCGGTCCGGCCAGGTTCGCGGAAGGCCGACAACAGGTTGGGGTGGCCGGGGAACAGCTCCCACAACAAGGCCAGCACACCCTTGCCCGACAGCACCATCCGCCACGCCGGCTCGATCCAGCGCGTGCGGGAAGCGGCGACGTGCTCGCCGAAGGCGTCGCGCAGCAGGAACTCCCACGGGTAGAGCTTGAACAGGTGGGCGATCGGCCGGTCGGCGAGGTCGACGAAGCCGCTGCCGGTCCAGCCGATCTCGTCCACATGCAGGAACGGCGCGTCGAGCCCGGCCTGCATCGCGGTGTCGCGCAGGTAGTCGACCGTGCCGCGGTCCTCGTCGCTGTTGCGCTGGCAGGCGAAGTGCACCCCGCCGGGCAGCGGGCGGGCGAGCCAGGCGGCGATCAGGGCCTCGTGGATGGCGTTGAACTGGTCGGCGCCGGGGCGGGTGGATTGCAGCCAGTCCCACTGCACCACGGCCGCCTCGAACAGAGCGGTCGGCGTGTCGGCGTTGTATTCCAGCAGCTTGGGCGAGCCGGTGCCGTCCCAGCGCAGGTCCATGCGGCCATAGAGGCTGGGCTCCTGCGCCTCCCAGCTGCCCACCACCAGCGGCCAGACCGTGGCCGGGATGCCCAGCAGGTCGTGGCAGCCCGTCCGCACGGCGTGGTCCACGGCCTGGAGGCACAGCTGCTCCAGCGCCATGGTCGCGTCGTCGAGCACATCGATGCCGGCCGGCGTGAACTCCCAGCAGGCGGCTTCGTCCCAGTAGGGCTTTGCGTCGATCTCCGCGAAGCCGAAGCCGATCGCGGCCCAGCGCGCATGGCGGTCGGGGCGGGGCGGCACGATATGCCGGCGCATGCCCTAGCTTCCGCTGCTGGCCCGCGCCGCCCCGGTGCTGCCGAAGCCGCCGCGCGCCACGGCTGCCGCCGTCGCCCCCGCGGCGGCACCGGCGGCAGCGCCTGCCGCAACGCCGGCGGCGGTGGAGCCGCCATGGCCGTAATGGGTGGAGGTGGAGCCAGTGCGCGAGGACGTGTTGGACGTGCAGTTGGCGTCCTGCTCGGTGGACTGCGAGCAATCCGGTGACATAACGAGCGGCAACACCGCCGCGCCGATGACGCCGCCGCCCATGAGCACCAGCAGAACCTGTGTGGACCTGCGCATGCGCCGAGACTATGCGCTTCGCCGGCGCAGCGAAAGGGTGCGGATATCAGTCCGCGTAGGCCATGTCTTCCTGCGGCAGGGCGCCGTGGGCCATGGCGGGAAGGCGCCGGGCGGGCTCGTCGATCAGGTAACCGGTACCCCATACGGTGCGCACCAGCGTGCCGAGGCCGGCGGTGGCCAGGCGCTTGCGCAGCCGGTGCATGAGCACGTTGAGCGACTTCACGTCGGGCTCGTCGAATTCGCCATACAGGAGGTCCATCAGCGCGGTCTTGCTGACCACGGTGGCCTTGCGCAGGGTCAGCAACTCCAGGACTTTGTATTCGCTGGGGGAAAGATGCAGGTCGCGGCCATGGGCGCTGGCCGAGCGGCTGTCCATTTGCAGGGCCAGGGGCCCGACGGTCAGGATCGAGCGGGTGAAGCCGCGGGCGCGGCGGACCACGGCGCGCAGGCGGGCGCAGAGTTCGGCGGTGTCGCAGGGCATGTCGAGCACGTCGTCCGCGCCCGCATCGAGCAGGCGTCCACGGCTGCGGCCGTCGAGCACGCGGCCGAGGCCGATGGCGGGCAGCTGGCTGCCACCGGCGCGCAAGCGGCGGATGAGGTCGGTTCCGGGGACGCCGCCGGCGCCGGTGCCGAACAGGATCACGTCGAAGTGATAGCGGCGGGCGAGGTCCACCGCGTCGTCGGCGCTGTCGGCCCGCTCGATCGAGAAGGCGTGGCCGCCGAGGACGACGCTAATGTCGCTGGCGAGGTAGCCTTCCAGGGAGGCCAAAAGAATGCGCATTTTGCCGATCTCCGTTGCTGGTCCATCGGAGCGCCGCTTGCCGAAGCAGGACGGCAGCCCAGAGCGCAGGACCGGTTTTGGTTTGCCTGCGCATGCAATGCTACGCAATCGGGATGCCAGTTCAGCCGTGCCCGTACGGGCTGTTCATATATCAATTTGTAACTCTTTGACCTGTAGGCAGAATGGTTGCGTGAAACGCGTGTGACTCATGCTTTGCGGTTCGGGCGACGTTGCAGAATGCAAGGCGAAATGCCGTGGGGGCTAAGGCAATTTGCAAGAATGGCGTATTCCCGTTTCCGCGAGCGTGACACAGCGCGAAGACGGGCCTCGAGCGGCACCAAGGCCATCAGTGAGGCAAAGGTAAGCTGAAACGCCGCTGTAGGGACACGTCGCGCATCCTGAACGCCATGTTTCGGAACGCAACGATGCATCGCCTGGTGGCACCGCTGATCATCGCACCGCTTGCCCTTGCCGTGCCTGTTGCGGCGGCTGGGATGGACGGGGCGCACGGCGGGGCCGGGCGGATCGAGGCCGTGGCGCGGCCGGTGCTGGCATCGGGCGTGATCGCGCCGCCGGGGGGCGGCCTCCCGCAGGTGCATCTTCTGCCCCACGATCCGCTTCGCCCGCCGCCGGACGCCGTTGCCGAAGCCACCGGCACGGGGTTCTTTGCGAGCGCGCGGGGCCTGGTGATGACTGCGGCACATGTGGTGCAGGAATGCCGCGCAATCCGGCTGGTTTCGCGTCACATGCCAGCCACCGAGGCGCGCGTGGTCGCGATGGATGCCGAGCATGACGTTGCGGTGCTGCAGGCGGCCGCCCCTGGGCCGGCGCACCTGGAGATCGGACGGGCGCAAGCGGCCGGGCGGGTGGCGGTGTTCGGATTCCCGACGCAGGCGCGGCCGCTGGCAGTTGCCGCGCCGCGGAACGTGGTGGCGCCGACCGTGACCTGGGCTGCGATCGTCAACAACAGCTTCGTCCATCGCGCAGCGCTGGAGACGGACCCGGCCACGCTGGTGTGGATGCAGGCGGCGGAGATCGCCCAGGGCTACAGCGGCGGGCCGATCCTGGATGCCGGGACCGGGCGAGTGGTGGGCATCGTGCGGGCGCTGATCGATCCGGCGCGGGCCATTGCCGCCTATGGCATCGCGACGCCCGACCTGTCGATCGGTCCGGGGGCGGGGCCGTTGCGGGCGATGCTCGGTGGCGAGGCGGTTGCGGCGCCGGACGAGGCGGATGTGCTTGCGCGGGCCGGGAAGGCGACGGTGCAGGTATTGTGCTGGCAGTAAGGCAAGGCCAGGGCGTTGCCCTGGACCCACCAAAGGCCGAGGGCCTTTGGAAACCCAATCCATTGGGATAATTGGAGGTCCAGGGGCTTGGCCCGTCGCGCGAAGGCGCGCGCCGGACCAGGCGGGTTTGGGCAGAGCCCAACCCTGCTTTCGTTCTATGGGTCGAATTCAACGAGGGTTGGTATTACCCAGCGACCTCCAGCGCCGCGCGGGCCAGCACGCGCACGCCGGCGGTGTAGTCGGCCTGTTCCAGCGCCTCGTCGGGGTTGTGGCTGCCGTTCTGGTTGCGGACCAGGACCATGGCGGCGGGAATGCCGGCCTGGGCGAACATGCCGGCGTCATGGCCGACCGTGGGCATGCGGTGACGACCGAGGCCGAGGGCGGCGGCGGCCTCGTCGAGGCGGTTGACCAGGGCGGCGTCGAGCGGGGTGGGCTGGGAGCCGGTGTCGGGGCCGAGTTCGAAGCGGACACGGCGGCTGGCGGCGATGTTGTCGGCCTGGGCGAGTGCGTGTTCGCCGGCGCGGCGCAGCAGGTCGGGGTCGGTGGCGCCGAGGTTCAGGGTGAAGGCGACCTCGCCGGGCACTTTGGTCATGGCGTGCAGGTCGGGCCGGGTGGCGACGATGCCGATGGTGGCGACGAAGTTGTCGTCGCCCTGGGCGATGCGCTCGGTCCAGAAGGCGTCGATCGCCATGACAAGCTCGCTGACGGCCACCACCGCGTCTTGGCGGAAGGCGCGCGGCACGGCGGCGGAATGGGCCCAGGCGCCGAAGCACTTTGCGCTGGCGTGGCGAATGTTGCCGCGGATGGCCGTCGCGATGCCGATCGGCACGCTTTGCCCGATCAGCAGCGGGCCCTGTTCGATGTGCAGCTCCAGCCAGCAGGCCAGGGCGGCGGGCGAGAGGCTGGGGGTGTCCTGGCCGTGAAAGCCCAGGGCGGCCATGTGGTCGGCCAGGGTGCGGCCGGTGTCGCCGCGGATGAGATTGCCCATTGTGGCGAAGGGGACGTGGCCGAGCGCCATGCGGCTGCCGAGATAGGCGGTGCCGTACCACGGGCTTTCCTCGCCGCGCAGGGCGAGCAGGCGCAGCGGGCGGCGCGGGACGTGGCCGGTGCGGCGGGCAGCGAGCAGGATGGCGAGTGCCGCCATCACGCCGGCGAGGCCGTCGTAGTTGCCGCCGTCGGGCACCGAGTCGAAATGCGAGCCGAGGCCGACCGCGGGCAGCGACGGGTCGGCGCCTGGAAGGGTGGCGTGCAGGTTGCCGAACGCGTCGTAGTCGGCGGCGATGCCCTCGGCGTGGAGCGCGGCGCGGGTGGCGTCGGCCGCGCGCTGTTCGGCGGCGTCGTAGGGGGCGCGGGTGATGCCGATGGTGCCGCGCGTGTCCGCGCCGATGCGTTCCATCAGGGCCCAGCTTTCGGCGGTCGCCTGGGCGAGGGCGGCGTCGAAGGCGGCGGTCATGCCAGGCGGTCCAGGCGCAGGGCCTTGGTGCGGTCGGTGGTGACGACCAGGGCGCCGGGTGCGACGCGGATGACGGCGGCCCAGGGCTTGCCGGGGCCGCGCTGCGGCGCGTCCGCCGGCATGGCCATCAGCAGGTCGGGCTCGATCCAGGACAGGGCGAGGCGGAGCGCGCCGTGGTCAGAGCGGACGACCAGCAGGCCGCCATCGGCGGAGATCGTGGCGTCGAGGCCGAGCGTGTCGTTGGCGTAGCTGCCGGCCAGGGCCGCCGAGCTGCCGGCGCCGGGGCGGATGGGGCGATAGCTTCGCGCGGCGCCGCACCAGCGGGCGGGGATCGTGCCATCGCGGGGCAGGCCGAAGCTGAGATGCACTGTGGCGCGCTCGGGGGCGAACTCGCCCGGGGCGAGCTGTTCGATGGTGCCGCCGCTGCCACCCTGGCTGGTGAAGCTGGGGCGGCCGTTGTCGTCGACGATCTCGAACACGTCGTCGCCATCGGCGTCGCGGTACATGCCGGCGGCGGCGGCGAGCGCGCGCAGATTGGCTTCGTCGGGCAGGGGGGCGAGCCGGTCGGCCAGAACGACATCGACCATGCGGCGGGCGATGGAAAAGGGAGAAATGTCGTCGCGGTTGCCGAGGATGACGATTCCGGCCTGCTGGTCGGGGAAGCGCACCGATTCCGAGCGGCCGCCGGCCACGCCACCGCCATGGCCGATGTTGCGCAGGCCGCGATAGCGGGTGACGGTGAAGCCGAGGGCGTACATCGACAGCGCGCCGTTGGCGAAGCGGGTCGGCTGTTCCATGCGCGCCAGGAGTTCGGCCATGTCGGGCGTCGGGTTCGCCAGATGCGCCTGCCAGCGCAGCATGTCTTCCAGCGTGGAGCTCATGCCGCCTTCGCCGCCGAGGACGAGGCCCCATTGCGCGCGTTCCCAGGCGCCGTCCGGGCCTTTCGAGTGGTGGCCGACCAGGCGCGGCAGGACCTGGCTGTCGCGGTGCTGGAGAATGGTGTCCTCCATGCCGAGCGGGCCGGTGATGCGGGCGCGCAGGAGTTCGTTGAAGCTGCGGCCGGAAACCTCCTCGACGATCTCGGACAGCAGGAAAAAGCCTGTGTTGCAGTAGATCATCTGCTCGCCGGGGGCGAAGTTCATCTCGCCGTGGCGGCCGATCAGCGCGCGGGCGGTGGCGCGGGTGGAGAGGCTGGACAGTGCCAGGCCATTCCAGGTCAGAATCTCCAGGAAGTCGCGCAGGCCGGAGGTGTTGCTCGCCAGGTGGCGCAGCGTGACGGTGTGGGGCAGGGCGGGGAGCCA
This sequence comes from Rhodospirillales bacterium, assembly GCA_031424895.1. GTDB lineage: Bacteria > Pseudomonadota > Alphaproteobacteria > Acetobacterales > Acetobacteraceae > CAMDGX01. The sequence goes on along the minus strand of JANPIH010000040.1, from coordinate 29,936 downwards.
GGGGGCGTAGCGGTGGACGGGGGCGTTCATGTCCAGCTTGCCCTCGCGCTCCAGCATCAGGGCGAGCAGGACGGTGAACTGCTTGGTCTGCGAGCCGATGCGCACGGTGGAGCGGGGGCCGAGCGGGATGGCGTGGGCGAGGTCGGCCATGCCGTATGCGCCCTGGTGGACCACCTGGCCGCCGCGCGTGGCGGCAACGACGAGGCCGGGGGTGTGGGGGCCGGGGGTGTCGGGGCCGGTCCAGTTGGCGAACAGGTTGTCGATCTGTTGCATGCGTGCGCCCATCGGCCGTGTCCTTCGCTGAAGGGCGGAGCCTAGGACGGGGCGGGCGGGCGCGGAAGGCAGGCGGTTCGGATATCCGGGGCCATGCCGCTATCCGGGGCTATGCCTGTATCAGGTGGGCTGCAGCGGGTAGCAGGCCTGGGCGGACAATGTCAGACCGGTATTCAGCACGGATGGCGCCGAAACCGGAAACGCCATGGTGGCCACTACCTTCTTGCCGCAGGTTTCGGTGGTGACCTGAAATGCCGAGGCCACGACGGCCACGCCCTGAGACTGGGTCACGGCATAGGCTTGCGTCGTGGCGACCGTGCCGCAGGTGGTTGCGTTCACCACCGCACAGCGTGCCGCGTTCGTGGCCGCGAACTGCAGTGCCGATTTGGCGCGAACGACCATGCCCAGCTCGATCACCCCGAAAACGAATAGGGTCAGCGGCAGGGCCATCAGCCCGAATTCCATGGAGAGCGCGCCACTGCGGTCGCGGCCGAGGTGCCGGGCGGTCATTGGATGCGCGTGAACGCGGTTGCGTTCACGATCACCGGATTGGTGACAGTGGGATAAGGGAAGATGAAGGTGTAGCTGCCCCTGGCACTCACCTGGACATAGGTGCCCGCGTCGCCGCCCGCCGCGCAGGCCGTGCCGCAGGTGACGATGCTAAGCCCCGCGGTGCCGGCGGGGCAGCCGCACACCTGCGCCGGCGCCGGGGCGGCGGCGAGGGTCGGCAGGTTCGACGAATTGGTGACCGCGGTGCCGATCAGGCTCACGTTGAACCCGTTGGACGCGGCGAAGGCGGCGCCGACATGGGCGGCGGAGATCACCTGCATCCGGGTCCAGGAGGCGCGGCCGAAATCATAGACGCCCATCAAGGCGATGGAGAGGAACGAGGCCGCGATGGCGAATTCCATCGCCGCCATGCCCCGGCGCCCCAACCGTGCCGCCACTGTGCGCCGGGCAGCCAGCCGTGCCCAGGGCATGCAATGCCTCACTGCACCAACACGAGCCCCGGCAGGCTGCCTGGCGGATCGGAGATGCCGACGCCGCCGCAGTCGTGCTTGAAGGTGTTGTTGCCGTTGAAGGTGATCGTTTTCGCGACAACCTGCGTGCACTTGGCGCTGCCATTGTTGCCCGACACGGTGACGGCGGTATTGGCGGCATAGATCGCGCCGACGATGTTCAGTGTGCTGCCGCCGCCGAAGCTGAGCGTGGAGGAGGTGGCGTTGCGGTGGATCCACCAGGCGATCCCCTTGGCGACGCCCGTGGTGGGCGCGGTCAGGTTGATGACCTGGTTCGCGTTGACCTTGAGGTCGGCGTGGTTGTTGCCGGTTGAACTGGTCAGGAGCACCGACACGCCGGTGCCGTTCATGGTCCAGCCGCCGTTGATGGAAAAGGTGCCGCGGTCGATGATGTAGAGCCCCGGCATGAAGGTGATGGTGTTGCCGCTGCCGGTCAGCTTGAGCCCGTTGCAGAACACGAACATGCCGTCCGCCTTGGCGGTGATGGTGACGGAGCCGTTGTAATCGGCATTGGTTGCATCGCACCGGGCGGGAACGGCGGGGATCGCGCGCGTGGCATAGGGGTCGGCAACCGGCGAGGCGCCGGTCTGCTTCGTGCGCGTGACCACGAGGCCGGCGGGCGGCACCTGGGTGCTGGCGAGGTAGGCGTTCAGCGCCGTCAGGATCGCGCCGCCGACCAGGCTGGTGGCATCGGTCGCGGTGGAGTTGTTGTAGACGTTGCAGTGCGAGATATCGACGGTGTTGCTGCCGTTCATGCTGATCGCGGTGCCGGTGGTCGCAAGCGCGATGATACAGGCACCACCACCGGAAAAGGCGGGTGCGGCGACCGCGCGGGCGTTGAGGGTGGGCGGCGTCAGCCCCAGCACGCCGGCGAAGATGTTTTTCTGCGGCTGGGTCACCACGACTTCGATCGATTGCGGATTGCCGGCAAAGGGCCCGGTGACCGCCGGGTTGGACACCACCACGGCCACGCTGCCGGCGCCGTGGACGAAGCCATGGGCGGCCAGCATCGACACCGCCTCGGTGCTGACGTTCGTGCCGGAGCGGTAGGCGCGCCCGGCCGCGACGGCCGCCTGGTCGGTCGCGCCTTGCAGGCTCACCTTCGAGGATTCCCAGAATGTGCTGTCGATCGCCAGGCCCATGAAGCCGATCATGACCGGCGTGGCAGCGGCGATCATCGTCGAGACACTGCCGCGGCGGGCGGCGCGCAGCTTGCGCAGCAGGCGTGCGGCCAGGGTGACGGTGGTCGGACGCCGGGTGGCGTGGCCTTCGGTGGCGAGGGAGCTATCGCGCATAGTATTCTCCTCCTCGGGTCGGCGCCTTCGTTATGTGGCGCCTATTCCGAAAGGGTTTTTGCGCTCTGGGTTCTCTCATAATGCTTACAGGAACCGGCCAATCCGGGCTCTGGCGACGCTTTCTCCGAGACTCGCAAAGAATATGATTTCAGAGTGTTGCAGTTGACCTTATGTGTGTTTCATTATGTTACTTTAAGTCGTGGTTCGTTGCATTGAGCGGAGGGCGGTTGCCACTGCGGGCATACCGACGGAACATGCACGAAGGCAGAAGCGGGGGTGGGCGTGGATATTGGTGGGGTGCGGTTCGATGTGATCGTGGTGGGGGCCGGGTCGGCCGGCGCCGTGCTGGCCGCGCGCCTTTCGGAGGACCGGCAGCGCCATGTGCTGCTGCTGGAGGCCGGGCGGGACTGGCGCGCGGGGGAGGCGCCACGGGGGATGCAAAGCGCCAATCCGCTCAACATCATCCTGCCGCCGGCGTTGCAGGCCGCTTGGCAATATCCCGGGCTGATGGCGCGGCGCACGGCGGTGCAGGAGCCGAAGCTGTATTGGCGCGGCCGCGGGCTGGGCGGCAGCTCGGCGGTGAATGCGCAGATCGCCATCCGTGGCGTGGCTGACGCATTCGACGCCTGGGCGGAGGCGGGCTGCGAGGGATGGTCGTTCCGGGCATTGCTGGGGCACATGAACCGCATCGAGGCTGATCCCATGGGAGGCCCCAGCCACGGCGCGAGTGGGCCGGTGCCGGTGTATCGCGCGCCGCATGCGGCCTGGGGGCCGATCGACCGCGCGATGCACGATGCGGCGCTGGCCCTGGGGTATCCAGCGCACGGCGACCTGAACGCACCGGAGGGGGAGGGTGTGGCGACCTATCCGATCAACAACCGCTACGGCATCCGCGTTTCGACCAACGAGGCGTTCCTGGAGCCGGCGCGGGGCAGGGCGAACCTGACCATCATGGGCGAGGCGCTGGTGGAGCGCGTGCTGCTGGAGGGGGCGCGGGCGCGCGGCGTGCGGGTGCGGCTGCCGGGGCGGGGTTGGGTGGATATCGCGGCGCGGGACGTGGTGCTGTGCGCGGGGGCGGTGCATTCGCCGGCGATCCTGATGCGGTCCGGCATCGGGGATCCGGCGGCCCTGGGGGCGCACGGCATTGCGGTGAAGCATGCGCTGCCGGAGGTGGGGCGCCACTTCATGGACCATCCGATGCTGCGCGCGACGGTGGTGTTGAAGCCGGAGCACCGGCAAACCGATCCCGACGCGCGGCATACGAACGTGTGCGTCAGCTATTCCTCGGGCCTGGCCGGGGCGGCGCGGCGGGACATGCTGATGATCGCCATGAACCACCGTGGCGTGACGGCGGAGGGGGCGGGACCCGGCGCGCTGGTCGTGGGCGTGTTCGAGGCGCGGTCGCGCGGCGAGGTGAAACTGCTGTCGGCCGATCCGGGGGTCGATCCGCTGGTGGAGGAGAACATGCTGTCCCACCCGGATGACCGGTTGCGGCTGCGCGACGGGGTGGCACGGCTGGCGCGCATCGCGGCGCAACCGGCGGTGGCGGGCATTGCCGAGCGGGTGACGTTCGGGGCGACCGACCTGTCGCTCGACGCGGTGGTGGCGATGCCGGCGGCGGAACAGGACGCGCTGCTGCTGGCCGAGGCGGGGGACGCGCAGCACGCGGCTGGCACCTGCCGGATGAGCGCCTGGGAAGACCCGCGCGGGGTGACCAATCCAGACGGGTCGGTAAAGGGGCTGGCGGGGCTGCGCGTGGCGGATGCGTCGATCATGCCGGCGGATTGCCGGGCGAACACGCATTTCACGTGCATGCTGATCGGGGAGAAGGTGGCGGCTGGCATGAGAGGGTAAGAAGGCCTTCTTTTTCTGAAGAAAAAGAAGCAAAAAGAATTTCTATCCATTTTGGGCGGTGTTTGACCGTTCAGGCACGGTGCAATGGAAAGAAAGTTTTTTGGTTCTTTTTTTCAAAAAAGAATTTCTTTTCTTGCCTCGATGTTTTGTAACTCATCCAATATCGTGTCGTTCAGGATTGCCTCCACCGCGGTGATCGCCCGGGCCGCGTGGCCGCCGTCCATCACGCGGTGGTCGACGGAAAGATAGACGTCCACGCCGCCGTCTGGGCCGATGGGCCCATAGTTGAGAAAGCTGGTCCAGACCGGGATGGTGTCCAGGATCGCGGCGCCGTGCGAGCCGAGGGGGGAGATGGCGAAGGTGCCGAAGTAGTTGGGCACCTGGCGGCCGAGGTTCAGCGCCAGGAACATAGCGAGACGGCGCAGCGGCAGCGGCAGGGCGGCGATGGCGAGGATACGGCGGAAATCGGCGATGCTGTTGATCGGCGCGGTTTTGTGGCGGCGCAGGGAGGCGGCGGAGTCGGCCAGCGTGGCGGAGGCGGGGTCCTTGAGGCGGGCGAGGAACAGGGCCTGTTCCACCGGGGCGGCTTCGGGCCAGTCGCGCTCGATGATGATGCTGCCGACGCTGGTGGGCAGTTCGTAAAAATGCGGCCAGGGGAGCTTCACGTAGACGCGGCGCAGGTGGGGCATGTCGCGCGCGACCAGGGCGAAGGCCTTGGCGAATACGACCGGCCAGGGCACGCGGGCGCCGGTGGGCAGGGCGGCGCGGGGGGCGACCAGGGCGGAGATGTCGATGCGGGTTTTCAGCGTGGCGCGCGGGAAGCCGAGCGAGGCGTGCGACAGGTCGGTCAGGATACGTCGCGGGCGCGACAGCGGGATCATGCGTCCTTTCATGGGGGGGTGTTCACGGCCGCAGTTCCAGGCCGCCATCGACGGTGATGGTGCTGCCGGTGACGTAGGCGGCGCCGTCGCCGGCCAGGAACAGGGCGGCGGCGGCGATATCCTCCGGCCGGCCGATGCGGCGCATCGGGATCAGGTCGAGCTTGGCTTCGCGCCAGGCGGGGTCGGCCAGGGCGGCGCGGTTGAAGTCGGTCTCGATGGTGCCGGGGGCGATGAGGTTCACGGTGACGCCGGTGGGGGCCAGCTCAAGGGCGAGGGTGCGGGCCATCTGCATCATGCCGGCCTTGCCGGCGGCGTAGGCGACCAGGCCGGGGTTGGGCGTCCATTGGTTCACGGAGGAAACCAAGACGATGCGGCCCCAGCCGCGCGGCAGCATGTCGCGCGCGGCTTCCTGGGCGACGGCAAAGCTGGCGTGCAGGTTCACCGTAAGGACGCGCGCCCAGTCGGCGTCGCTGGTTTCCAGCGCCGGCTTGCGCAGCAGCACCGCGGCGGTGCAGGCCAGGATGTCGATGCCGCCGAGGGCGCCGATGGCCGCGCGCACCATGGTGCGGGCGGCGGCGATGTCGGCGAAGTCGGCTTCCAGAGCGACGGATCGGCGGCCAAGAGATTGGATCTCCGCGACGAGCGCGTCGGCTTCTGCGCCTTGGCCGAGGTGGTGAATGGCGACATCGGCACCGGCGTGGGCCAGGGCCCGGGCGATGGCGCGGCCGATGCCGTCGCTGCCGGCGCCGGTGACCAGGGCGCGGCGTCCTTGCAGTGTCATTGCCACCACTCCGTGGGGGTGCCGATGGGTGGCAGCACCGCTTCGGCCGCCGTGGCGATGGCCAGCAGCAACGCGTCCTGGTGGTGCCGCCCGATCAGTTGCAGGCCGAGGGGGCGGCGGCGGGGGCCGAGGCCAGAGGGGATCGAGATCGCCGGCATGCCGACCAGGCTGAACGGGCGGGTGTAGGGGGCGGTGTCTGGCCGGCTGAAGGCGTCGGCGGCATCAAGGTCGCCGGCCTCGTCGGGCGCGGTGGGCAGGGCAAGGATATCCACCGACGCCATCGCCTCGGCCAGTTCGGCGCGCAGGCGCTGGCGCAGGCGGGCGGCATCGGCCACCGCGCTATGGGGGAGCAGGGCGCCGATGGCGAAGCTGCGCCGGGTCAGGGCGTTCAGCCGGTCGGCATCGGTGGCGAGCACGCCGCGCCAGCGGGCGAAGGCCTCGCTGCGGGCGACGACGAAGTAGCAGCGGTTGAACAGGGCGGCCGACGGCAGGGCGACGCGGTGGATCGTGGCGCCCGCGTGGGCGAGTGCGCGGCAGGCGGCGTCGAAATCGGCGGCGACGGCCGCGGTGGGGTTGCCCAGTTCCAGCAGTGCCGCCGGCACGCCGATGCGCAGCCCGGCGAGGGCCACCGGGGGATGGGCGGCGATGCCGGACAGCACTTCCTGGACCGTGGCGCAATCGGCGGCCGTGGGCGCGATCGGGCCGATGACGTCGAGGCTTTCGGCGAACGGAATCGCGCCGTGCATCGGCACCACGCCGTGGGTGGGCTTGAAGCCGGCCAGCCCGCAGAACGCGGCGGGCAGGCGGATCGACCCGCCGGTGTCGCCGCCGAGGGCTGCCATCGCCATGCCGGCGGCGACTGCGACGGCGCTGCCGTTTGATGAGCCGCCGGGGTCCGCGCCCTCGCCCCAGGGATTGACGGCGGGCGGGGCGGGGGAGTCGCGGCTGGGTCCGCCCACGGACATTTCCCAGCAATTGGCCTTGCCGAGGATGAGCGCATCCGCGGCGCGCAGGCGGGCGACGGATGCGCTGTCTGTAGCGGCTGGCTTGGCGTCGGCGAACAGGGCTGCGTTGGCGGTGGTTGGCAGGCCCGCGACGTCGAACGCGTCCTTCACGGCGATGATGGTGCCGGCCAGCGGTCCCGCCGGTTCGCCGCGGGCGATGCGGGCGCGCAGGCGTGCGGCGTCGTGGCGCAGGGATGCGGCGGCGACGGCGATCATGGCGTGCAGGTGCTGGTTGCCGGCGGCGGTGCGGGCGAGGTGGGTTTCGGCCAGTGCGACAGGGTCCAGCGTTCCGGCCCGGATCCGTGCGACGGTTGCGGCGATGGCGCTCATGCCCGCGGCGCGGCTTCGCAGACTGTGCGGATCGTCTCGGCCAGCATGACGCGCTGGGCGGCCAGGAAGGCGACGTCCGCCTCCGGCAGCATGATGCCGGCCTGGGCCAGCACTGTCCGGACCTCCGCCTTCGCCGTGTTGTCTGTGTCCACGCGTGGCCTCCGATCACTCCGCCGATGTTGCCCCTCCCGGGCGATTGCGCATAGCCTTCACGGCAAGGGGAGATGCCGCGCATGAACGAGATCCAACAGGACTACATCGTCGTCGGCGCGGGCTCGGCCGGTGCTGCGGTGGCGGCGCGGCTCACCGAGGACCCCAATGTGCGCGTGCTGCTGGTCGAGGCCGGGCGGGCGAGCCACCCTGCGTCGCGGTTTCCGATCAGCTTCGGGCTGTTGATCGACAATCCGGCGGTCAACTGGCGCTACTTTTCCGACCCGGAGCCCGGCACGCACAACCGGCAGATCCCGGTTCCGCGCGGCAAGATGCTGGGCGGGTCGTCGTCGATCAACGGCCTGGTCTATGTGCGCGGGCAGCCGTTGGATTTCGATACCTGGGCGCAGATGGGCAATCGCGGCTGGTCGTATCGCGACGTGGCGCCGGTGTTCCGCCGCATGGAATCCTACGTGAAGGGCGGCGACGAGGTGCGCGGTGCCGACGGCCCGTTGCGGGTGGGCGAGGTGCCGGACGAAAACCCGCTGTTCGACGCGCTGTTCGATGCCGCCGCCCATCTCGGCCACAGGCGCAACCCGGACTACAACGGCGAGGACCAGGAGGGCATCGTCAAGACGCAGACGACCATCCACAACGGCCGGCGCATGAGCACGGCGCATTGCTACCTCGACCCCGCCCGCCGCCAGCCCAATCTGCGCATCGTCACCGAGGCGCACACCACGAAGGTGCTGCTGGACGGAACGCGCTGCGTCGGGATCGAATACGAGCAGGCGGGCCGACGCATCACGGCCCATGCCGGGCGCGAGGTGATCCTGTGCGCGGGTGCGGTGGCAACGCCGCAATTGCTGGAGCTTTCCGGCATCGGCAACCCGGAGCTTCTGGCGCAGCTTGGCATCGAGGTGCGGCACGCGCTGCCGGGTGTGGGCGAGAATTTCCGCGACCACCTCAACGCGCGCATCGTCTGGCGGGTGAAGGTGCCCGGCGTGTCGTTCAACACGCGGGCGCGCGGGATGGGGCTGGTGCGCGAGGCGATGACCTACCTGACGTCCCGGCAGGGGTTCTACAGCTTGCCTTCGGCGCCGCTGCTGGCCTTCCTGAAGACGCGGCCGGAGATGGAGACGCCGGATGTGCAGATGCACCTGGTGCCCTATGCGGTGAAGAACCCGAAGAAACGCCAACTGCACGAATGGCCGGGGATGACGATCTCGGTGTATCAGCTGCGGCCGGAGAGCCTGGGCTCGATCCATATCCGTTCCGCCAACCCCTATGACCAGCCGGCGATCCGCTTCAACTTCCTGGCTGACGCCGTGGACCAGCGGACGATGGTCGACGGGTTTCGCATGATCCGCGCCATTGCCAACGCGCCGCCGATGGACCCGTTCCGCGGCGAGGAGCATTCGCCGGGCGCAGAGGTGGCGAGCGACGCGGAGATCCTGGACTGGATCCGCCGCAACTCCGAGACCGCCTATCATCCGATCGGCACCTGCCGCATGGGGCCGCAGGCGAATTGCGTGGTGGACGACCAGTTGCGGGTGCACGGGCTGTCCGGCCTGCGCATCGCCGATGCCTCGATCTTCCCGACCATGCCGAGCGGCAACACCAATGCGCCGAGCATCATGGTGGGCGAAAAATGCGCTGACCTGATCCGTGGTGCTGCGATGGTGGCGGCGGCGGCCTGAGGGGGGTCAGGCCTTCCCGTTGCCCAGGATCTCGGCGGTGTGTTCGCCTAAGCCTGGGGCGCCGGTTTCGTAGGCGGGGCGGGCACCGTTGAACGAGAGGGGCAGGCCGATGGTGCGCAGGGTGCCGTCGGGGCTGGTTTGCAGGATGCCCAGCGCCTCGGTTTGTGGATGGGCGACGACCTGGTCCAGCGTCTGCACCGGGCCGCAGGGCACGCCGACCGCCTCCAGCCTGGCCTGCCAGGCATCGCGCGTATCCAGCGCCAGGGCGGAGGAGAGGATCGCGATGATCTTCTCGCGATGCTCGACGCGCCCGGCATTCCTGGCGAAGCGGGGATCGTCGGCCAGGGCCGGCTGGCCGATCACGCCGCACAGCTTGCGGAACAGGTTGTCGTTGCCCGCGGCGATCATCAGGTGGCCGTCGGTGCAGGGGAAGGCCTGGTAGGGCACGATCATGCCGACGCCGGAGCCGGTGCGGTTCGGCAGCACCTGGCTTGCGAGGTAGTCGGCCAAGGGGACGGACATCCAGGCGCAGGAGGTTTCATACAGCGAGGTATCGACGATGCCGCCGCTTCCGGTGCGGGCGCGTTCGGCATGGGCGGCCAGGATCCCGATCACCGTCCACATGCCGGTGGCGAGGTCCATGATCGAGACCGGGACGCGCACCGGTGGGCGCCCGTCCTCGCCGAGCATGGACATCAGGCCGCCGAAGGCCTGCATCAGCGGGTCGTAGCCGGGCAGGGCGGCGAGCGGCCCCTTCGCCCCGAAGGCGCCGATGTTGCAGAAGATCAGCGACGGCTTTTCCGCCAGCAACCCCTCCGCCCCCAGGCCCAGCTTGTCGAGCGCGCCGGGCTTGAGGTTGTGGATCACCACGTCCATCTCGCCCAGGATGAGCGCGCGCACCTTTGCGCGGGCGGCGTCGTCTGACAGGTCGGCTTCGATGCCGCGCTTGCTGCGGTTCATGGTGTGGAAGACGGTCGACACACCCTCGACGAAGGGCGGGCCCCAGCCGCGGGCGTAGTCGCCGGCGCCGGGGTTCTCGAGCTTCACCACGTCGGCGCCCAATTCGCCCAGGATCATGCCGGCATAGGGGGCGGCGATGGAGTGGCCGATCTCCAGCACCTTCAGCCCGGCGAGAGGCTTGGTCGACGACATCTGCGATTCTCCCGAGTCCGGCGCGGAGGCTAGGCAGGGCGGGGCAGGGGGTCAACGCGTTGACCGGAGGGCAGCCGGCCCATATGCGGAAGGCGACGACGAGGGAGGCGACGATGGATGCGGGCGACGACCTGACGCTGGTGCCGGCGGGCAACGACTATCCGGAACTGCGCGAAGCGGTGCGCCGCATCTGCGCGAAGTATCCTGGCGAGTACTGGCGGGCGCTGGAGGAGCGCGAGGGCTACCCCACCGAGTTCATCCGCGAGCTGACCGAGGCCGGCTACCTCGCGGCCCTGATTCCGGAGGAATACGGCGGCTCGGGGCTGAAGCTGCGGGCGGCGGCGGTGATCCTGGAGGAGATCAATGCCTCCGGCTGCACGGCCAGCCAGGGGCACGCGCAAATGTACATCATGGGCACGCTGCTGCGGCATGGCTCGGCCGAGCAGAAGAAGACCTACCTGCCCAGGATCGCGACCGGCGAGTTGCGCCTGCAAGCCTTCGGCGTGACGGAGCCGACGAGCGGGACAGACACGACGAGCCTGCGGACGCGGGCGGTGCGGGATGGCGATTCCTACGTGGTGAACGGGCAGAAGGTGTGGACCTCGCGGGCCGCGCATTCCGACCTGCTGCTGCTGCTGGCGCGGACCACGCCGCTGGAGCAGGTGGCGAAGAAGGCCGACGGGCTCAGCGTGTTCCTGGTCGACATGCGCAAGGCCGTCGGCCGCGGCCTGACCATCCGGCCGATCAAGGCGATGATCAACCACAACACCACCGAGCTGTTCTTCGACAATCTGCGCATTCCGTCCGACAGCCTGATCGGCCAGGAGGGGCGGGGGTTCCGCTACATCCTCGACGGGATGAACGCCGAGCGCATCCTGGTGGCCAGCGAGTGCATCGGCGACGGGAAGTGGTTCGTGAAGAAGTCGGTGGCCTATGCCAATGAGCGGCAGGTGTTCGGGCGGCCGATCGGGCAGAACCAGGGCGTGCAGTTCCCGATCGCGCGGGCTTGGGCCGAGCTGGAGGCGGCGGACATGATCTGCCGGCGGGCGGCAGCGCTGTTCCAGGCCGGGCGCGATTGCGGGGCGGACGCCAACATCGCCAAGATGCTGGCCAGCGAGGCGACCTGGAAGGCCGCCGAGGCGGCGATGCAGACGCATGGCGGGTTCAGCTACGCGCGCGAATACGACATCGAGCGGAAATGGCGCGAGGCGCGGCTGTACCAGATCGCGCCGATCTCGACGAACCTCGTTCTCAGCTACGTGGGGCAGCACGTGCTGGGGATGCCGCGGAGTTTCTGAGAGCTGTGGGCGCGCGGAAGCGCACCCCTTTTGGGGTGTTGTTTGGCGGCTGATGGGGGACGGCGCTGTAACGGGCCGGGCCGGGCCGGGCCGGGCCGGGCGGGGCGGGGCGCGGGCGGGCTTGGTGGGGTGGGGGTGGGGCGCGTCGCTGGGCAGCGCGCGGGCGCCGCGGTTGCGGGCCCACCACGCGGTGAAGCGGCCGAGACGAAAGGCGCGCGGGGGTACGGGGCCGCGATGGCGGGCGGTTTGCTGGCCCGGCGTGCCGTAGGGCACGGCGTAGGGGGAATGGGGGAGGGGGTGCGCCGTCTCGCGGCCGAGGGCGGCCAGGCGGACGATGAGGGCCAGGAACAGGGCCTGCGCCGCGTGGAATTGTGCGCGCGACTCGGCGCCACCCGCTTGCGCGGGCGGGAGCAGGTTGGCGACGATCGCGGCCAGGAGGAAGTGGAAATAACTCACTTGGTTAGTTTGCCCGAGTGTCGTGGTGCGCGTCAAAGGGTTTTTGGATTAATTTCCTGAAAATTGCGCGGCGCGGCGCGTGATGCCACCCCCGGCATGGCCGGTCGCAAGTCTTCTTGCATTTCCTCGTCGGCCCGCGCTGCACTGCGTTGGCGGGACAGGAGGGCGGGTATGCGGCGGCGCGTGGTTCTGGCGGCGGGCGGGTCGCTGGCCCTGGGGGCGGGCCTGGGGTCAGGCGGCGCGCGGGCCAATGGCGACGTGGATTTGGCGCTGGTGCTGGCCGTGGATGTCAGCCGGTCGATCGACGAGGAGGAGGCGCGGTTGCAGCGCGAGGGCTACCAGGAGGCGATGATGCATCCGCAGGTGGTCGCCGCGATCAGCGGGGGGCCGCATGGGGCGATTGCGGTGGCCTATGTCGAGTGGGCGGGCATCCAGTATCAGCGCCTGGTGATCCCGTGGACGCGGCTGGGGGGGGCGGCGGATTGTGCGGCCTGGGCCGGCGTATTGGCCGGTGCGTCGCGCGACAGCATGTCGTGGACCAGCATCTCGGGCGCGTTGATGATGGCTGGCAGGGTACTGGCCGACTGCCCCTTTGCCGCACCTAGGCGGGTGGTCGACGTCTCGGGCGACGGCGTCAACAACAGCGGCCCGCCGCCGGAGACGGTGCGCGACCGGCTGGTGGCCGACGGCGTGGTGATCAACGGGCTGCCGATCGTCAATGACCGCCCCAATTTCGGCCGCATGCCCGAACAGGACCTGGAGCCCTATTTCCGCGAGCGCGTCATCGGGGGCGAAGGCGCCTTCCTTGTCGTCGCCCAGGATTTCGAACAGTTCGGTGCCGCCATTCGCCGCAAGCTGATGACCGAGATCGCCGGCCTGGACGCCATCATTCCAACCTGAAGGCCGCGGCTGCGCCCGCTCCCCTCGTCGGTCAGCAGTCCGGCCGCCCGGCATGATGTCGCATTGGCGCGGAACCGCCTGGCCGCCCCGCCCGTCACCCCCGATGGCCCATGGCGGAGGTGACGTGCCGATGAACCCGTACATCCTGGTGCTTGCCGGCACCGGCGTTCTGATTCTGCTGGTGGCCTGGCTGCCGATGGTGCTGCGCGAGTTGCCGCTGTCGCTGCCGATGGCCTGCGTCGCGGCGGGGTATCTGGCCTTCACCCTCGCCGGCGGGACCTATCCGATGCCGCTGGAACATCCGGTGCTGGCTGAACGGCTGACCGAGCTTGTCGTCATCGTGGCCTTGACCGGCGCCGGGCTGAAACTCGACCGACCGTTCGGCTTTCGCTCCTGGAAGATGACATGGCGCATGCTTGGCCTCGCCATGCCGCTCTCCATTCTTGGCATCGCGCTGACCGGGGCGTGGCTGCTCGGCCTTGGCCTCGCCGCCGCCCTGCTGCTTGGGGCCGCCCTTGCCCCCACCGACCCGGTCCTGGCTTCCGACGTTCAGGTCGGCCCGCCGCAATCCGGGGAGGAGGACGAGGTGCGCTTCACCCTCACCGCCGAAGCCGGGCTGAACGACGCGCTGGCCTTTCCCTTCGTCCACCTGGCCATTCTCGCCGCCCTGCACGGCGGATTGTCCGGCCATGCGCTTGCGGGCTGGGCGGTGCAGGACGTGGCCTGGAAGCTCGCCGCAGGAACGCTGATGGGCTTCGCCCTCGGTCGCGTTCTCGGCTGGCTCACCTTTCGGATGCCAAACCGTGCCGGCCTGTCGCGCACTGGCGACGGTTTTGTGGCGCTCGGCGTCACCTTCCTCGCCTACAGCCTCACCGAACTCATCCATGGCTATGGCTTTCTCGCCGTATTCGTCTGCGCCCTTACCTTGCGAGCCAGCGAGCGGCGCCATGAGTATCATGAACGCCTGCACGAGTTTGCCGAGCAGACGGAGCGCCTTCTGATGATGGTGATCCTGGTCCTGTTTGGCGGTGCCATCGCAGGCGGCCTGCTGGCGCCGATCGGCTGGGGAGAGACTGCCGCGGTGCTGGTGTTCCTGCTGGTGGTCCGCCCCGCCGCCGGGCTTATCGCCCTGATGCGCACGGGCCAGCCGCTGGACGAGCGCCTGGCGATCAGTTTCTTCGGAATTCGTGGCCTTGGAAGCCTCTACTACCTCGCCTATGCACTCAACCACGCCGAATTCGCGGGCGCCGAGCGCCTGTGGGCCGTGCTGGGATTGACCGTCGCGGTCTCAATCGTCCTGCACGGCACCACCGTTACCCCGGCGGTCCGCTACCTCGACCATCGGCGCGCCCGCCTTGCCGCGGTGTCGCGCCGGGCTTAGGTCCTCCACAGCGGCGCGACAATCGCCACGCTGGGCGCGGCATCGAATTCGTCCAGCGCATCGCCCAGGGACGCGGCGCGGGAAGCCCCGAGAACCGGCACCACCAGCCCCTCGAACTTCGCGCGGATCCGCCGACCTTGATGCGCGACATCCGCCGCCGGAATGCCGGCGTCGTGCTCCGCGCTGAGCGTGGTCTGGTCGACCAGGCGGATGTCCATGATGGCGTGCGTCTGGCCGAAACGTGGCAGCAGTTCCACGCTCACCTTGTCGCGCAGGGCCACGATGCGGGGATCGGCTGCGACCTCGGCGGTGAAGCAGTCGAGACGGCTGGTCTCAAGCCCCGCCAGCGCCATCGCCGCCGTCAGCCGGTGGGAGAACTTTGCCTCCAGCCCGGTGCGCGGGGCGGCGATGTTGCAGACACGGTCGGTGGATTCGTCGACCCGCAGGGTGATCGCGGCAATCTGGTCGGCGGCCACGCCAGGGCGGTCGCGCAGTATCCGGGCGGCCTCGATGCCGGCATGGGTGAGGTAGCAGGCGGCGTGATACTTGAAGAGGTTGGCGCGGATGTGCCAGCCGCCCTCGGGCTCGGCGAACGCGGCCTCGGGGTGAAAATCCGGCGAGTGGGTGCGCGCGAAGCCCTGGACGCATTCCAGGCTGTCGGGCCGGGCGGTGAAGCCGCGGGCGGCGAGCTTGGCGGCGAGCAGGCCGTTCTGCGCCGCCTTTCCCGCGTGCAGCGGCTTGCACATGGTGCCGAACAAGGATTTCAGCCCGGCGGCCTGGGTGGCGGCGATGCCCAGCGCGTGCAGCGTCCGCTCCTCGTCCAGCCCCAGCAGGTGGGCGCAGCCGGCGGCGGCGCCGAAGGTGCCCACAGTGCCGGTGGCGTGGAAGCCGACTTGCTCGTAATGCGCCGGGGCCAGCACGGGCCCGATGCGGCAGGCGGTTTCGTAGCCCACGACGAAGGCCGCCATCACGTCCGCGCCGCTCGCGCCGCGTGCCTCGCCGAGCGCCATGACGGCCGGCAGGATGGCCACGGTGGGGTGACCGGGCATGGCGAGGTTGACGTCGTCATAGTCCAGCGCGTGGGCCATGGTGCCGTTCAGCAGCGCGGCGGCGCCGGCCGGCAGCCGCAGCGCGGTGCCCCAGACGCTGGCCTGCGGCGTCCCGCCGGCTTCCTCGAGCTCGGCGCGCAGGATGCGGACCAGGTCGTCGCCGGTCGCGGCGAGTGATACGGCGATGGCGTCCTGGATACACTGGGTTGCCAAGGCGCAGACCTCGGGCGGGAGCGCGGCATGGGCGATGCCGCGCGTGCGCTGGACGATCCTGCGGGTGAGGTCGGTCATGGCGCTTCCCTGTGCGGAGGGCTGGTCAGCCCGGCTTCGCGGTCTTGGGTCCCTGCTTCGTCGCGACCGGCATCGGGCGCGGCGGAGCTGGTGCCTGGGTGGGCGCCTTCTTCTCGGCCTTCGGCTTCTTGGTCTCGCGGCCGCCTTTGTCCTTGCCTTTGGCCATGGAGAAAGTCCCTTTGTTGAGCGGGGCTCAGTATGCCACGATTCGGCGTCAGCTGGACATTGACGTCAGGCCGGGTTGCAGAGGCTCAAGTTGCACGTCGAGTGCATCGACAGAACCTACCAGATCCGTATCGGTCTAGACGGTGCCGCGTCAGCCAATCGGCCATGGGCGCGGCGGGGATTGGACAGGCGGCGGGGGTGTCCAGGGCGGAACCGGCGATGGGGGTTTCACACTTCGAAAATTCATTCTTCAGGTCCCTTCCACCAAGATGCAGGTTTTTCCGCCATTTCAATATCATCCTGGATCTTATTACGTAAATTTTCACTGAGTTTTTCGAATTTATCTTTTGGGAGTAAATCGATTTGTTTTTGTATTTCCCTGAGGGACATGGTCATTTGAGGAGTCCAGTCTCTGATTATCCAACAATCGTCTATCAGGCGCCGGACTGCGCCAGAAGATGTTCCATTTCCATCAATCATTTTTAGGAAGTACTCGATCTGTTCTTGCCAATTCCATGACTGTTTTGCTGCAGTCAGAACAATTGCGCCGGCCGTCACTAATCCACAGGGCACTGCCATCCATTCTGAAGCGAGTATGCCTAAACCCGAACCTCCACTGATCAAGGTTCCTAGGGAAATCGTGAATTCATACTTTCGAGTTTTTTGAAAAACGATGCTGTGCATATGTTGATAGTATTCGACCGCATATTTGTTATCCAGATAACATTTATATGCTTGTTTAATGGCTTCTTGCTTCGCTTCTTTTCCAAAGAGAATGACATCTCGCTTGTCGTCCATGATTGTTTTCCGGACCACCGATGAACCTATGTTAAACGGTTGCAAGGTGTGAAGGTTGTTGTCAAGAAATTTGGATGAACTCAGCGCCCCTTGAAACCCGGCTTGCGCTTCTCGTTAAAGGCAGCCACGCCCTCGCGCCGGTCCTCCGTGGGCGGAAGGCGGTTGTAGGCCTCGATCTCGAACATCAGCGCGCTGGCCAGGTCCATCTGCATTCCGGTATTCACCGAATGTTTGATCTGCCGTGTCGACAGCGGCGCATTGCCGGCGATTCGCTCCGCCGTTGCCAGCACCTCGGCCTGCAGCGCAGCCGGTTCGCACACCTTGTTCACCACGCCCCATTCGAGCGCCTGCTGGGCGGTGAAGGGCAGGCCGGTGAGCAGGATCTCCTTCGCGCGCCTGATGCCCACGGCGCGCGGCATGTTCTGCGTGCCGCCCGCGCCGGGCATGATGCCGAGGGTGACCTCGGTCAGGGCGAAGCGGGCGGTGGCGCTGGCATAGGCGAAGTCGCAGGACAGGGTGAACTCGCAGCCGCCGCCATAGGCCGCGCCGTTGATCGCGCCGATGATCGGGATCGGGCAGGCGAGCATGGCGCGCACGCCGCGTTCGAAGATCAGGTGCTGGGCCTGCCACTGCGCGTCGGTCATGCCATGGCGCTGCTTGAGGTCGCCGCCGGCGCAGAACGCCTTTTCGCCGGCGCCGGTGAGAATGGCGCAGCGGTAGAGGCCGGGATCGGCGCACAGGCTGTCCCACAGGTCCAGCATGTCCAGACCCATCTGGGTGTTCATGGCGTTGGATACTTCGGGGCGATTCAGCGTGATCCGCAGCACGTGCTCGGCGGGTTCGTCGAGCTTCAGCGTCTCGTAGGTCTTGGCGAGCTTCATCCGGGCCTGTCCGTCGGGTGGGGCCAGACGGTATCGGCGGCCCGAAGGCGGGTCAAACGCGGCGGCGCGTGGCGGCCAGGCCGATCAGCCCCACGACGAGCACCCACGCGGCCGGCGGGGCGGGCGTGGAGACGGTGCTGGCGAAACTGATGCGCGCGATCAGCGGGTCATGGTCTGACACGCCGCCGCCGAACTCGGCATTTATGTGCACCGCGTCGAAGCTGGAGCGGTTGCGCAGGTTGTTGCTGACCAGGATGTGGTCGAGCGCCTGGCTGTTGCCCTCGAACACGTAGGAATAGCGCTCGGCCTCCGGCAGGGTGCGGTGCAGGTTGTAGAGGCCGGCATCCTCGAGCACGAGCAGCGGATCGTAGAACCAGAACTCGTTGAGGTCTCCGAGCACAATGAAGCGGCCGTCCGGGTCGCCGGCCATCAAGCCGTCGATGTAGTCCGCTACTTCCTGCGCCTGGGCGATGCGCTTTGCCAGGCTGCCATTGGCCGGCGGCTGCACCGTGCCGAACAGCGGATCGCTGCCGCCCTTGGAGCTGAAATGGTTGTTGATCAGCGTGAAGCGCTCGTTGCCGGCCTTGAAGGTGGCGACCAGCGGCAGGCGCGAGTCGAAAAAGGGATTGGCCGGGTTGGTCTGCTGGTCCAGCGGGTTGGTCACGCTGCCAAGCGAGTTCGCCTCCAGGGTGACGCGGGCGGGGTTGTAGAGATAGGCGGTGCGGATGTTGCCCCCGGGGGCGCCGCCATTGGTGTCGTCGCCGATGATGGGGTTGTCGACGACGAGGTAGGTCGGGCCGCCGGCCGCGGCGATGGCATCCGCCAGCAATTGCAGTGTCTGCGCCGCCGAGGTGATGGCGGAGTTGGTCTGGCCGTCATTGTCCTGCACCTCCTGCAGCGCCAGGATGTCGGGGCTGCGCAGGTTGGTGACGATTTGCTGCGCCAGGGCGTTGAAGCGGGTGCCATCACTCGGGTCGAGGTTTTCGACGTTGAAGGTCGCCACGGTGATCGAGCCGGTGTCGCCCTTGAGCGTGGTGATCTCCGGCGTGAGCCCGCCGCTGGTTGCCACGACCGGGGTGAGCGGGCGGATCGCATAGTCGTCGAAGCTGAAATCCACCACGCCGGTGACATCGCCGAGCAGATCGCCGGTCACGGTGGCGGGGTTGGTGTTGTTCGCCAGGTTGCGGTCGATCTGGATGCGCTCGGGGTTGAGGTCGGCGCGCAGAGGGTTATCGGCGCCGGCATCCGGCCCCACCGTGATGCCGCCGCGGCTGTTCATGCCCGTGGCGCCGCTGCCCTGGTTGGCGACGGCATAGATCTCGCCGAACTGGTTCGGGGCGTCCACGGCTTTGGCGTCCTTGAGGGTGACCAGCATGCCCTCCAGGCTCTCATAGAAGTCGCGGCCATGCTGGGCGGGGTTGAAGCTGGCGCTGCCCGCATCGTCCACGATGCGCGTGGGCGGGGTCAGGCCGCCGGCCCCGATGACGGTCGGCGCGATGCTGCCGGTTCCGGTCTTGGTGATGGCGGTCGGGCTGGCGAGCCGGGTCTGGTTGAAGGACTCGCCGACCGTGGCCTGCAACGTCACTGCGTCCCCGGTAGCGACGGTGGGGGCGGTGTTGGTGAACACGAAGATGCCGTCCGAGGTGGCGGCGTTGCCGTCGCCGGTGGCGTCCTGGAGGTAGAAGCCGTTGCTGGTCAGCGCAGTGACCACGCCGGAGGTGCTGACGGTTTGGCCGACGAGTGCGGAGGTGTGGCCGGCGCCCTGGATCTGCATGATGGTGGTGGCGGTAGGCGGCGGTGGCGGCGGGGCGCCGCCATCGGGGTAGGTGCCGAGGCCGCTGAAGGTATCCTGGGCAAGGCCGGTCCATTGCGTGGCGGGGTCGAAGGCATTGTTGATGACGGTGTCGCCGGCCGTGACCGTTGTGAGGCGGCGCAGGGTGGTGTCCAAAGTTCTGGTGGGGGCGGTGCCCCACGTTGTTCCCGGATCGGTGCCGACCTGGCCGAGCGAGTCGACGATGGTCCCGCTGGCGCCGCCCTTGCGCAGCACGATCGCGTCGTCGCCGTTGAACCAGGAGGAGCCGAACTGCTGGTTGGCGACGCTGAGGATGGTGTTGTTGGCGTTGGTGGGGGCAAGAACGAAGGTGCCACCGGCGGCAACGGTGCCGGTGAGGTTGGCGTTGAAGGTGGTCGTGGCGTTGCCGTTGAAATACATCTGCAACACGTATTGGCCTGAGGAAAGGTCGATGGCGGCGCCGGTGCCGTTGTAGAATTCCAGCGCCTTGTTGTTCGACGAGCCTTCGACGTATTCCGAGATGAGCAAGTCGAGGTACTGCGCCAGCGCAGGACGGATGGGCACCAGCAGCGCCACGCCGATCCCCGTCGCCGCCAGAAGGAGACGTCCACGCATGAGCCTGCTCCCAATCCCGCAACGCGCCCTTGTGGCGCCTCTAAGGGCACTATCGCGGGCTGGTCGTGTGCGTCGTTGTCAGTCCTGCGACAGCTTGATGAAATCCGTATCGGGCCGGAGGACGGGCTGATGCTCCATCGCCGCGACTTCCAGCCGAACGCCACGCCGCCGCTCGCCGGCCTGCTCGTGGTCGACCTCTCCCGCCTCGTCGCCGGCAACATGGTCAGCCTCCAACTCGCCGACCACGGTGCCGAGGTGATCAAGATCGAAGACCCTGTCCGTGGCGACCCGCTTCGTGCCTGGCGCACCGACGGGCACTCGCTGCACTGGAAAGTGTACGCGCGCAACAAGAAGAGCCTGGCGCTTGATCTGCGCCATCCCGACGCGCTGGCGGTGCTGGCCGACCTGATCGCTGCGAGCGACGTGCTGATCGAGAACTTCCGGCCGGGCACGCTCGAGGCCATGGGCCTCGCCCCGGCGCTGCTGCATGCGCGTACTCCGAAGCTGATCATCGTCCGCGTGTCGGGCTTTGGCCAGGACGGCCCGTATCGCGAGCGGCCGGGCTTCGGGACGCTGGTGGAGGGCATGAGCGGCTTCGCGGCGATGAACGGCTTCGCGGATCGTGAGCCGGTGCTGCCGCCGCTGGCGCTGGCCGACATGGTCGCAGGGCTCTACGGAGCCTTCGCCGTCATGGTCGCACGCCGCGAGGTGGAAGCCGGCCGTCCCGGCCAGGTGATCGACCTGCCGCTGCTCGACCCAATGGTCTCGATCCTGGGTCCGCAGGCGGCGATGTTCCAGGTGTCGGGCGGGGTCCCACAGCGCACCGGCAGCCGCAGCAACACCACATCGCCGCGCAACGTGTTCCGCACCCGCGACGGGCGCTACATCGCAATCTCCGCCTCGATCCAGGCGATGGCGGAGCGGCTGCTGCGCACCATCGGGCGGGCGGACATGATCGCCGACCCGCGTTTCGCCACCAACACGGCCCGAGTGGCAAACGCCGCCGCATGCGAGCAGCCGATTGCTGATTTCATCGCCGCGCGCGACTGCGGCGAGGTGCTGGCGATCTTCGAGAGTGCCGAGATCACCGCGGCCCCTGTCTACGATATCGACCAGTTGATCGCCGATCCGCACGTGGCCGAACGCGAGATCCTGGTTGAACTGCCGGATGCCGATCTCGGCCACGTCGCCATGCACGCCGTGGTGCCGCGCCTCGCGGTGACACCCGGCGCCATCCGCACCCCCGCGCCGCGCCTGGGCGAGCACACGGCGGAGGTGTTGCGGATGCTCGGCCGCGACGACGCCGCGATCGCCGCCCTCGAGGCCGCCCGTGCGGTCCGGCTGGCCGATCAATAGCGGCCGTTCTCCCGCACCATCAGCGGCACGAAGCCGAATACGCCGGGGCTGTCTGGGTCCACCAGCACCTTCACTGCCTGAACGTGCGTGGCACCGAACACTTCCAGGCGCACCACGTTGGGGATCGGCTTCAGCTTCGAATCCTTCAGCACCCCGATCTGGAACTCGTGCTCGTCACCATGGATCACCAGCACCGGGCCGGGGAACTCATTCGCCCCGCGCGCCACGGCGTCGAGCGTATCGATGAAGCCGGATGCCAGCGGCATCACGCCATAGGGCGTCGTCACGTCCAGCGTCTGCGCCTGCCAGGACAGCACCACCGCCTTGCTGCCGGCGGCGCGGGCGCGCGCGAAGGTGTCGTCGATCCAGGCGATGTTGGCCGCGTTGCGCCCCATGTATTCCTGCGGCGCGCCAGGGCGCGGCTCGAAATTGTTGTTCGACCCCACGACATGCACGGTGGCGAACATCACGCCGTTGTGGCTCCAGCGCTGGTTCTCGACGAATTTTTCGAACCTGTCCGCCATGGCGCGCGACTGGCTCTCCACCAGCAGCTTTGCCCGGCCGAGCGAGGCCGTCGGGTCCGCAAAGAACATGGTCCGCAGCTTCGCCAGCCGTTCGAGCGGGTCCATGGCGCCGTTGTTGCGGCGGTGGCAGTCGGTCCACTCGTTGTCGCCCGGCGTGTACAGCAAGGGTTGTTCGAAGGTGGCGAACTGGTCCAGCACCTTCTGGAACATCTCGTCCGAACACAGCGTGGAGCCGGACTTGATGTCGCCGATATGGATCGAGAAGGCTGGCGTCTGCGCGTTGATGGCGCCGATCAGCCGGTCGAACTTCGCATAGTCCCCGGGCAGCGTGTACGGCATGTCGCCGAGGGCGACGAAGTGGAACGGCTGCGCGGCGGCGGGCGTGACGGCGAAAGCCAGAGCGATGGCAACGGCGAGGCGCTTGAGCATGGTGAGCTCCGCAGAGGGGTTCACCTCCACTTCGCGCACAACCGGTCCACGCTCAAGCGCCCCCGAAAGGTTTCATGCAACTGTCTTCGTCAGGCGGCGGCGGGCTTCATCCGGTCGGCGAAGGTCTTGCGGAACTTCATCACCTTCGGCGCGACCACGGCGCGGCAATAGCCGGACCACGGGTTGCGGGCGAAGTAGTTGTGATGTTCCTCCTCCGCCGGCCAGAATTTCTCCAGCGGCAGAAGCTCGGTGACGAGCGGGCCATCCCAGATGCCGGCCTTGCCGATCTCCGCGATCATCCGCTCCGCCGCCGCGCGCTGCGCTTCGTCGTGCGTGAGGATGATCGAGCGGTATTGCGACCCGACATCGTGGCCCTGCCGGTCCTTCGTCGTGGGGTCGTGGATGGTGAAGAACACCCGCAGCAGGTCCTCGTAGCTGACCTCGGCGGGGTCGTAGGTGATCTGCACCACCTCCGCATGGCCGGTCGTCTTGGCGCAGACCGCGTCGTAGCTGGGGTTGTCCACGTGCCCCCCCGAATAGCCGCTCATGACCGCACTGACGCCGCGCATGCCGAGATACACGGCCTCCAGGCACCAGAAGCAGCCGCCGCCCAAGGTTGCCGTTTGGGATGTGGCGAGTTGTTGGGCCATCGCGTCCTCCTGTGAAGTTGCATAGGTTGGCACGCTAGCAAGCAATGTCCAGTTGGAGGGAAGACAGCGCATGGCGCGGATCGTGACGAATTTCGAGGAACGGGCCGAGGGCCGCGTGGCGCGCGTGGTGGTGGACAACCAGGCCAAGCTGAACGTTTTGAACTCGGCGCTGGCCGCGGAGCTGGAGGCTGCCTTCCGCACCCTGGCCGATGACACATCCCTGCGTGCGGTGGTGCTGGCCGGCGCTGGCGCGCGGGCGATGATCGGGGGCGCGGATATCCGCGAGATGGCGGGCCTCACCCCCCGCACCGCGCGCGATTTCATCACCCAGCTGCACAATGTCTGCGGTGCCATCCGTGCCCTGCCGGTGCCGGTGGTGGCGCGGATGCAGGGCTATTGCCTCGGCGGTGGGCTGGAGATCGCGGCTGCCTGCGACATGCGCATCGCCAGCGACGACGCGGTGATGGGCATGCCGGAGGTGCGCGTGGGCATCCCGAGCGTGATCGAGGCGGCCTTGTTGCCGCAACTCATCGGCTGGGGCCGCACGCGGCGGATCGTCATGACCGGCGAGACCTTCGGGGCGGCGAGGGCGCTGGAATGGGGCATGGTGGAGGAAGTGGTGCCTGCCGCCGAGCTCGATGCCGCCATCGGCCGGGTGCTCGACGACCTGCTCGCCGGCGCTCCGCATGCGATCCGGTTGCAGAAGAAACTGATCGGCGAGTGGGAGGAACGCGGCATCGCCGGTGCGATCGCCGCCGGCATCGACTGTTTCGCCGAGGCCTGGACGACGCCGGAGCCGGCCGCGCGGATGGCTGCATTCCTGGCATCCAAGAAGAAGGCATGACGCCGCCGCCGCCCTTTGGTCCGCATGGCTGGCCGCGCATGGTCGATGTGGCGGCGATGGCCTTCACCCTGTTGCTCCTGCTGGCCTGGATCGCAGCGCTGCTGGTGGCCTGGGTGCAGTGGACCACGCGCAGCCAGCTGGAATCCTTCGTGCTGCTGGCGCTGGGCGCCGGGGTGCTGGGAATGCTGGCGGGCTTCGTCCGCGCCGTGCATCGGCACCGGCGGCGCTGGGTGGCCCTGGCGCTGGGCGGCCAGTGGTGGCCGGCCACCGTCGTGGATATTGCGCGCGGTTTCGATCCTCGCGGCATCGAGGTGGGGGTTCCCTACCGCTGGATCGTGACCGCGGTGGCCACCGGCCCGGACGGCGTGGAGCACCGGCTGCAATCCGCCCCGGTGCGCCGGCTGCGCGATGTGCGCGATCTGATGGGGCGGCAGATCTGGGCACGGGTCGATCCCGCGAACCCGACGGTTCACGTCCTGTTGCCGAAGCACTGAAGCGGCTGCCCCGCCGGGCGTTCCGGCGGGGCAGGGAGCATTACAGGCGGTTGGCGGCGGACTGGCGCGCCATGAAGTTGTCAAAGCCGTTGTCGGCGACACGGAACCACAGCACTTCCTCCCGGCGGAAGGCCATGTAGGCGTCATGCACCTTCTTGAAGCGCGGGTTGGCCGCCGCGATCTCGGCGTAGAGCTCCTGGGCGGCGACGAAGCTGGCCTCCAGCACGGCCGCCGGGAACGGCACCAGCTTCGTCCCGGCCGCAACCAGCTCGCGCAGGGCGCGCGGGTTCAGCGCGTCGTACTTCGCCAGCGTCCACTCAGTTGCCTCGGTGCAGGCGGCCTGCAGCACCGCCTTATAAGACTCCGGCAGCGCCTCGTAGGCCGGCAGGTTCACGAACAGGCTCAGCGAAGCACCACCCTCCCACCAGGCTGGGTAATGGTAGAAGGGTGCCACCTTGTTGATGCCGAGCTTTTGGTCGTCATACGGCCCGACGAACTCCATCGCGTCGATCGTGCCCTTCTCCAGCGCGGAATAGACCTCGCCGGCTGCCAGCTGCTGCGTCAGCACGCCCAGCTTGGCCATCACCTGCCCCGCGAGGCCGGCGATGCGCATCTTGAGGCCCTTCATGTCTTCCAGCGAGCGGATCTCCTTGCGAAACCACCCGCCCATCTGCGCGCCGGTATGGCCCATCTGGAAGGCGGTCGTGTTGTAGCTGCGGTAAAGCTCGTCCATCAGTTCCTGCCCGCCGCCATGGCGCAGCCACGCGGTATGCTGGCGGGTGTTGAGGCCGAATGGCACGGCCGTGCCGAAGGCGAAGGTCGCGTCCTTGCCGATGTAGTAGTACGGCGCCGTCTGGGCGCATTCGACCGTGCCGTTCTGGGTGGCGTCCAACGCCTGCAACGCGGGCACGATCTCGCCGGCTGCGAAGGTGCGGATCTGGAAGCGGCCATCGGTCATCTGGGCGACGCGGCGGGCAAGGAGTTCCGCGGCGCCGTACAGCGTATCCAGGCTTTTGGGGAAGCTGGAGGTCAGCCGCCAGCGCACCTCCGGTGCTGTCTGGGCGACAGCCGGGGCGGTGAGGCCGGTGGCGGCAACGGCGCCAATGGCACCGGTGCGGACGATCTGGCGGCGATCCATGGTGTGTCGTGCTCCTTGCTTGCGGACTCAGGCCTGGCGATGGACCCTGTGTCTAGGATTAGGTGGCTTGCGCGCATTTGCCGAGGGCGGGGCGGGCTTATGCAGGCATGCGAAGGACGATGGCGGCCGGCGGTTCCTTCGGATCAGCCGCGTGCGATCGTCGCAAGCGCCTGTGCCAGCACCTCGGACGCAGCGGCGCCACCGTCGAGCCGCAGCACCGGGCAGGGCAGGGCGGCCAGCCAGGCTTCGTGCCGCACCAGGCTGCGCTGGTCCATGGCGCCGGTCTCGTAGCCTTCCGCCCACGCGAGAAAGTCCTGGCTGCCGCGGTGCATGTCTCCACCCGGCGCGATGCGCGCCCCGAACCGTGCCGCCTCACGCGCGCGCAGC
Organism: Rhodospirillales bacterium; assembly: GCA_031424895.1. Classification (GTDB taxonomy): domain Bacteria; phylum Pseudomonadota; class Alphaproteobacteria; order Acetobacterales; family Acetobacteraceae; genus CAMDGX01. The sequence continues at coordinate 4,049 of JANPIH010000040.1, read as the reverse complement.
CGTTCCATGCGAACCGCGGTCGGAACACGCAGGAAGATGTCTGTTGAAATGCGCGGGATCAGGGCGTCGCCCCAGCCATCGAGCGAGCCGGACAACACCCAGCCCACCTCATCGTCCAGTGCCCGCGCCAGCCTCTCGAGCCGCTCCGGCATCGGCCGCGGCGTTGTGTAGGCGGGCTCGGTCGGCAGCCAGAAATAGCTGTCGGTGTCATGCCACGGCACGCCGAGTTTCGCCGCCAAACCGGCCCCCAACGTCGTGACGCCGCAGCCAGAGGCGCCGGTGATATGAACGCGCGGCCTCAATGGCGCGCCCTCCGAAGCCCGGCGGCGAGAAAGCCGCCATCGACCGCCATTACCCGCGCCACGATCGCCGCGTCCACGGCAGTGGAGCTCCCAGGATCGGCCACCTCGACGCGCAGCATCTCCGGCCCATCGGCGGCCCGGATGTCGGCGGCGATCACGATGGCCCCCCGGCCCGGAAACGCTGCACCACCGCGGCGCCGATGGCCGAGTTGCCGCCAGTGACAAGCGCCACCTTCTCCCGCAACCTCATGCCATGCCCTCCTCTGCCTTTACCCAGGATGCCCGCACCGGCACGGCTGCGCCACTCGCCGCCGTCGTGCTGGCCGGCGGGCGCGGGCTGCGCCTGGGCGGCGGGGACAAGGCGCTGCGTCAATTGTGCGGACGGACAATGCTGGATCACGTTCTGGCCTGCATCGCGCCGCAGGTGGACTGCGTGGCGTTGAACGCCAATGGCGACCAGGCCCGCTTCGCCCCCTGGGGTTTGACCGTGCTCGCCGACCCGGTACCCGAGCATCAAGGACCCCTGGCCGGCCCACTGGTCGGCGTGCTGGCGGCGCTGCGCTGGGCACGGGAGCAGGGTGCGACCGATGTGCTCGTCGCGCCCTGCGACACGCCATTCCTGCCGCACGATCTTGCGGCACGGCTGCGCGCCGGGCGCGGTGATGCCGCCATTGCCTGCGCCACCTCAGGCGGGCGGCTGCATCCGGTGGTGGGGCTGTGGCGCGTAGTGCTGGCCGATGCCCTGGCCGAACGTCTGGCGGCCGGTGAGCGCAAGGCCGAAACCTTCCTCCGCCACGCGGGCCTTGCCGAAGTGGCGTTCGGCCCCGCCTCGGATGGCGGCGATCCCTTCGCCAACGTGAACACGCCCGAAGACCTCGCCGCCGCAGAACGGCGGCTGGCCGGGGGCTGAACCTTCGCGCATCATGCCCGCGTTGAGCGGAGGAACGACATGACCTGGTCCATCATCACCCATGACGCCGCAGCGGGCGCCTTCGCGGTGGCCGTCGCCACCTGCAACTTTGCCGTCGGCGCCAGCGTGCCGCATATCCGCCCGGGCGTCGGCGCCGTTGCGTCGCAAAGCTTCTCCAACCGCTACCTCGGCCCGGCCATCCTCGACGCGATGGCCCGCGGCCTGTCGCCGGAACTGGCCATCCGCGGCGCCATCGCCAGCGACGAGGGGCGCGGCCTGCGCCAGGTCCACGCGATCGACAGCCAGGGCCGCTCGGCCGCCTGGACCGGCGACAATTGCGTGATGTGGTGCGGCCACATGGCCGGCCCATCGGTCAGCGTCGCCGGCAACATGCTGGCCGGGGAGGCGGTGGTGGCCGACACGCTCGCCACCTTCCTGGCCCATGAAGGAAGCACGCTGCCGGAGCGCATGTTGGCCGCGATGCAGGCCGGGCAACGCGCCGGTGGCGACGCCAGGGGCCAGCAATCCGCCGCCCTGCGCCTGTTCACCACGGAGGATTTCGCCGATTTGTGCATCCGCACCGACGACCACGCGGCCCCGCTCGACGAATTGGAGCGGCTGCTGAAGCTGTGGCGCCGCGACCGCGAGCCGGGGATCGCCAGCCAGCCGCGCCGCGCCGACCCGGCCGGGGCGGTCGACCTGGACATGATCAACGCCCGCTTCATGGCCGCCGGATCGAAGCTGCGGGTGCGCCGATAGCGTCTTTGCCGCACGGCCCGCACGCCTCATACTCGGGCGAATGCCAACAGGAGGAACCGCCATGCCCGTCACCGTCAAGGAACTGCTCGCCGCCGCCCATGCCGCCGTGCCGACGGTAACGCCGCAGGAGGCCCGCGACCTGATCGCCCAGGGCGCCCTGGTGGTCGATGTGCGCGACGGCACCGAGGTCGCCAATGGCAAGGTCAAGGGCGCGGTGCATGCCCAGCGCGGCCTGATCGAGTTCAAGGCCGATTCCGAGATGCCCAGCCACGACCCGGCCTTCCGCAAGGACCGCACCGTGATCGTGTACTGTGCCTCCGGCGGCCGGTCGGCACTTGCCGGCAAGACCCTGAAGGACATGGGCTTTTCCGACGTGCGCAACCTCGGCGGCTTCAAGGGCTGGGTCGATGCCGGCGGCGAGGTGGAGAAGTAGCCCGCTACCCCTCCAGCGACTCGCGCAGCATCTCAAGCTCCAGCCACCGTTCCTCCGCCGCAGCCAGCCCGGCAGCGGCCTGGGTGAGCGCATCGTTGGTCTTGCGGAAGGCGGCGGGATCGCGGCGGTAGAAGTCGGGATCGGCCAGCCGCGCCTGGAGCCTGGTGATTTCCGCCTGCAGCTTTTCCATTTGCGTGGGAAGCTGCTCCAAAGCGTGCTTGTCTTTGAAGCTGAGTTTCCGTACGGCCTGCGATGGCGGCGCCTGCGTGGCGGCCTTCGTTCTCGCGGTCTCGCGCGCCGGGCCTGCACCCACCGGCAGCCAGGGCGGCGCCCCGCGCTGGGCAAGCATGTCCGACCACCCGCCGGCATAATCCTGCCAAGTTCCATCACCCTCGGCCACCAGCACATTGGTGCAGACGCGGTCGATGAAGTCGCGGTCGTGGCTGACCAGCAGCACGGTGCCTGGATAGTCCGCCAGCAATTCCTGCAGCAGTTCCAGCGTTTCGAGGTCGAGGTCGTTGGTCGGCTCGTCGAGCACCAGCAGGTTGCCGGGCTTGGCCAGCGCCACCGCCAGCGCCAGCCGACCGCGCTCTCCACCCGACAGCACGCCCACCGGCGTGCGCGCCTGCTCCGGCGGAAACAGGAAGTCCTTCATGAAGCCGATCACGTGCCGTGCCTGGCCATTGACGATCACCTGGTCGCCGCCGCGCCGGCCGTTGGCGCCGGTCAGCGTGTCGGCCAGCGTTGCATCCGGGTCGAGGCTGTCGCGGCGCTGGTCCAGCGTTACCATCTGCAACGCGGCGCCCAGCTTCACCGTGCCCGCATCGGGTTCCAGCGCGCCAGTGATCAGATTCAGCAAAGTCGTTTTGCCAGCACCGTTCGGGCCGATGATTCCCACCCGGTCGCCGCGCAGCACGCGGGTGGTCAGGCCGCGCACGATCGGCCGATCGCCGAAAGACTTCGCCACGTCGTCGGCCACCATCACCATGCGCCCCGACATTTCGCCCTCGGTCGCCGCCATCTTTGGCCCGCCGGCGGGGCCGCGCAGCTGTTTCGTGCGCGCGCGCAATTCGTGCAGGTCGCCCAGCCGGCGCACGTTGCGCTTGCGCCGCGCGGTCACGCCGTAGCGCAGCCAGTCCTCCTCCATCACCAGCTTGCGGTCGAGCTTGTGCCGCTCCCGCGCCTCCTGCTCCAGCGTGTCGTCCCGCCAGCCCTCGAAATGCGCGAAACCGCGGTCGAGCCGCCGTGCCGCCCCGCGATCGAGCCAGACGATGCCGCGCGACAGCGATTCCAGCAGCCGCCGGTCATGGCTGATCAACACCATGGCCGAGCGCAGCGATGCCAACTCCGCCTCCAGCCAGGCGATGGCCGGCAGGTCGAGGTGGTTGGTCGGCTCGTCCAGCAGCAGGATGTCAGGCGACGGCGCCAGCACCCGCGCCAACGCCGCCCGCCGCGCCTCGCCGCCTGACAGCCGCGACGGGTGCTCCTCCCCGCTCAGCCCCAGGGCCTCCAGCAGCGTGCGCGCCCGGTGCGGATCGTCGCCTGGGCCGATGCCGGCCATCACGTAATCCAGCGTGCTTTCGAACCCCTCGAGGTCCGGCTCCTGCGGCAGGTAGCGCACCGTGGCACCCGGCTGCACGAACCG
>JANPIH010000039.1:0-3805 GCA_031424895.1 Rhodospirillales bacterium | reverse complement strand
CGCCTTTCGGGCGGGGAGGCGCAGCGCGTCGCCATCGCCCGGGCGCTGGCCAACCGGCCCCGCATCATTCTCGCCGACGAGCCGACCGCGGCGCTGGATTCCGAGCGCGCCCGCATCGTGATGGACCTCCTGCGCCAGGTCGCGCGCGAGCAGCAGGCGGCCGTGCTGGTGGTGACCCACGATGAGAAAATCTTCGACCGTTTCGACCGGCTTGTTGCCCTGCGCGACGGCCGCATCGAGCCGTCGCCGCCCTGAGTCCCACGGCCGCACACGGCGTGGCCCTGCACGGCGGCCTCGGGCATGATGCCTCAGTCCCGCGTCGCAGGAGCCCCGCATGGCCGGCCCGCCCACCTTCGCCACCCCGCCCGGATTCCTCGGCACCACGCGCGCCCATCGCGACGCCGCGTTCACCGTGGCCGGAATCCCGCTCGACATCGGCACCACCAATCGCGCCGGCACCCGCGACGGCCCCGCCGCCATCCGCCGCGCCAGCCGCATGCTCACCGACGGCGCGCACCCGCAGTTCTGGACCGACCCCCCGACGCTCGACCTCGCCGACATCGGCGACTTCGCCATCGCGCTGGGCGACATCCCAGCATCGCTCGCGCGCATCGAGGCCCAGGCCGAGGGTCTCGCCCACCTGCTCTGCCTCGGCGGCGAGCACGGCATCACCCTGCCGCTGCTGCGCGCACTGGCCCGCCGGCTCGGCCAGCCAGTGGCACTGGTGCATTTCGACGCGCACGTGGACACCTGGGAGGACAATTTCGGCCAGGGCTATGCGCACGGCTCGGTGTTCTGGCACGCCATCCGCGAGGGCCTCGTCGATCCGCGCCGCATGATCCAGGTCGGCATCCGCTCCCCGGTGCAGCGCGAGGTGTGGGACTGGACGATCGGCCAGGGCGTCACGATCCTGACCGCCCAGGACGTGCACGCCATGGGCCCCGACAGCGTCGCCGCGCGCATCCGCGCCACGATCGGCGACGCCCCCGCCTATCTCAGTTTCGACATCGACACGCTCGACCCCGCCTTCGCGCCAGGCACCGGCACGCCGGAGGTCGGCGGACTGGCGACCTGGCAGGCCCAGGCCATCCTGCGCCGCCTCGCCGGTCTGCGCTTCGTCGGCATGGACGTGGTGGAGGTTGCCCCTGCCTATGACACCGCCGAGATCACCGCCCTCGCGGCAGCCACCATCGCGTGGGAATACCTGGCCCTCGTCGCCGCACCCACGAACCTGTCCGCCGCGTAACCATGCAGGGGGGGTCTAGCTCAGGTCCGCAAATCGCACTGCACCTTTCGGCTGTGATCGCATAGTTTCCCGCTCCGCCGCCGATCCGGAAACTCCTCGGATTTGGCGGCTTCGCCGACGCAGCGCACGTGCCGCGAGCCCGCTGGGGCCATGGTCCGATCATGTATCGTGGCCATTCATCCCTGGGCACAGCAACGACGAACGCGTCCTTTACGTCCGAACCGGCCATTAGTGGGCCGGGGTCGCAAGGGAAGTGCCGATGTTTGCTGATGGGTCCGCGTCGATGCGAAGACCTCGCATCGCTTGAGCCGTCTGCCGGAGCGCCCAGCGCGCGCCGGCCGAGGGCCATTCACCTTTCCCCATGGTCGTGGCTTCGCATCCCCTCGGATGCGGAGGCCCGCTGTCGCGAGGATTGCTGCGATGTCCAGCCTGCGTGTTCGTTCCGCCGTCTCCCCTCTCCGTCGCCTCCCGGCTTTGCCCCCCGCGGCGATGCCTGCTCCGTTGCCCACGGTCGCGGACCTCGTCGCCGAATTGCGTCCGGAGGAGCCGGTGCACTGCCTGCGCCCGGCCACCCTGGCCGCGACGGCGCGCGCGTTCACCGCCGCCTTCCCGGGCGACGTGCTCTATGCCGTCAAGTGCAACCCGGACCCCGCGGTGCTGCGCGCCCTTTGGGACGGCGGCATGCGCCATTTCGACTGTGCCTCGCCCGTCGAGATCGGCCTTGTGCGTGCCATGTTCCCCAAGGCCGACATCCACTTCATGCACCCGGTCAAGGCCCGCGGCGCCATCCGCGAGGCCTGGTCCCGCCATGGCGTGCGCGACTTCGCGCTCGATTCACCCGCGGAGCTCGACAAGATCCTGCGCGAGACCGCCGCCACCGGCACGCCAGGCGCGCTGGGCCTCGTCGTGCGCCTGGCCCTGCCGCGCGGCGGCGCCGTGCTCGACCTCTCGGGCAAGTTCGGCGCCGAGGCGGATGAGGCCGCCGCCCTGCTGCGCGCCGCCCGCCCGGTGGCCGCCCGCCTCGGCATCGCCTTCCATGTCGGCTCGCAATGCCTCGACCCGCTGGCGTGGCGCCAAGCGCTGGCGATCGCCGGCGAGGTGATCGCGCAGGCCGGGGTCGCCATTGACATCGTCGACATCGGCGGCGGCTTTCCGGTGGCCTACCCCGATGCCACCCCGCCCGCGCTCGGCGCCATCCTGGCCGAGATCGAGGCCGGGTTCGAGCGCCTGGACCTCCCCAGCGCCCGGCTCTGGGCCGAACCCGGCCGCGCCCTGGTTGCCGGCGGCGCCTCTGTGGTGCTGCAGGTCCAGGCGCGCCGCGGCGACGTGCTGTACGTGAACGACGGCGTCTATGGCAGCCTGGCCGACGCGGGCACGCTAGGCTTCCGCTACCCCGTGCGCTGCCTGCGTCCGCAAGGCGCGGCGCCGTCGGACTCGCTGCGCGACTTCGCCTTCATGGGCCCCACCTGCGACAGCGCGGATACCATGCGCGGCCCGTTTCGCCTGCCGGAGGACATTGCCGAGGGCGACTGGATCGAAGTCGGGCAACTCGGCGCCTACGGGGCCTGCCTGCGCACCGGCTTCAACGGCTTCGACCGCGCCCGCATCGCCGAGGTGTCCGACCCACCCCTCGGCGACTGCGGCACGGACGGCACGCGCTCAGACCGAACCGTCTGACGCTCCGGCGGGGGACGAGCCGGCTACACCGCGCTGCCATCCCCCGCCGCCATGGCGTCCATGGGCATCATAGCGTCGTCCAGCGCCGCGCGCCGCCCGCGATGGAACAGGGCGTCCACGTGCCGCACCGATTGCAACGCCGCCAGCATCGGCTCGCACACCAACCGCCCGTCCTGCGGCGCGCGCTGGCACACCGGGTCCCACAGACCCATCGGCGTCCACACCTCCGGCGCGTGCCATTCCGGCATGCCGAGGATCGGATAGAGGCACACGCCCGTCAGCTCCACCCCCTCGCGCAGCAGCGCCTCCGATTCCCGCGCCACCTCCAGCATCCACGGAGCCCGCGCCTCGCCCACCTGCGCGGTCTCGGTGATCATCACCTCCCCGCCGTAGCGCCGCCACACCGTGCGCACCAGGTCGCGTAGCCGTGCCCGGCGCGGATCGTCATGCGCAAGCGGCGGCACCCGGCCCTCCTCCAGCGCCACCCGCCACTCCCACTGGTTGGTCCAGTAGTAGTTGATGCCCACGATATCCAGGTGCGCCCGCGACCCGCCCAGCTCCGGCAGCAAGCGCCCGGCCAGCATGTCCCACGCCTGGAACACCAGCCGCCGGTTGAAATCCTCCGCCTCCGCCGCTTCGTGCGGCCGTGCGGGATTCAGCGCCACCCGGCACAGCGGATCGACATTGACCATCCGCGCCCCCGGGCAGGCATCCCAGAGCGCCTCGATGCCCGCGATTGCCGCCCGGCACAGCGCCACCTTCAGGTCCCAGCCCCGCCCCGTCACATGCGGCGCGAACAGCCCTTGCTCGCCGCCGGCATAGGCCATGAAGCTCGGCTCGTTCACCGGCGTGAACAGGCAGATCCCATCAGTGCGCGCCCCG
>JANPIH010000038.1:0-5360 GCA_031424895.1 Rhodospirillales bacterium | reverse complement strand
GCTCAAGGCGCGGCTTTCAGCCGTGCTGGAGAAGAAGCGGTTGCGGGATTTGGCCGCCGAGCGGCTGGCTGCCCTGGAGGCGGAGCTTGAGAGTGCCCGGCTTGCCCAGATCGGCCTGGTGCCGCGCGACGTGGGGGCGCTGGCGCAGGGGCGGGTGACGCTGGCGGCGTATATGGAACCTGCGCGGCAGGTGGGTGGCGATCTCTACGACGCGCTCCGGCTGGATGCCACGCACATCCTGTTCGGCGTCGCAGACGTCTCGGGCAAGGGCGCGCCGGCGGGGCTGACCATGGCGCGCACCGTGGGGCTGCTGCGCAGCGCCGCCCGCATCGCCATGGCGCGCGGCGAGACGCCCTGCCCTGCGGCGTTGCTGGCACTGGCGAATGACGATCTGGCGGCCGAGAATCCGGACATGACCTTCGTCACCGCCTGCTTTGGCTGGATCGACACCGACAGCGGAATGGGGCGAATGGCGCTGGCGGGGCATGACGCGCCCTACATCGTCAGCGCCGCCGGGCTGCGGCTGCCGGAGGGGTTGGCGATCAACCCGGCGCTTGGGGTGATGGAGGGGCTGCCCTACAAGGCTGCCGACTTCGCGTTGGCGCCGGGGGAGACGATGCTGCTCTACACCGACGGGGTGCCGGAGGCCGAGGATGGCACGGGCGATTTCTTCGGCCGCACGCGGTTCGAGGCGGCGGTTATGGAGGCGAAGGATGTGCCGCCGGCGGAGTTGCTGACGGTGGTTCTGGGAAGGCTGGCCGGCTTCACCAAAGGTGCGATGCCGGCCGATGACGTGACGTTGCTGGGGGTACGGGTGGGCTAGGAGCCACCGCTCGATCAGCGCAGCGCGGCTCTATAACGTTCCAGCATCTGCTGACCTTCGGCGCCGGCGCGCTGCACCCACTCCCGCGTCTGCGTCTCGCCGATCGCACGAAGCTCAGTCATCAGCCGTTCGGGCGGCTCGGGCAATTCCATCCCGCGCTGGCGCAGCCGGTCGGCCATCGTGCTCTCCGCCTCTATCGCCATTTGCCGGCCGCGGGTGCCGGCGCGCGCGGCGGCGGCAAGGACGGCGGCACGGGTTGGTTCGTCGAGCGCCATCAGCGACCGGGTGTTCACGAACACCGCATTGCGCGTGCGCATGCCGCCCACATTGTACCAGTAGCGAGTGTAGTCCCAGGCGCTCACGGAGTTGCCCGTTTGCGCCGAGGTGAACATCGACTGGATGACGTTGGTGGCGAAGGCCTGGCTCACCTCGGCGGCCTGCACCGTCACCGGGGTCGCCCCCATCAGCTCGGCCATGCGCATGGTGACGTTGTTGTAGGCGCGGAAGCGGGTGCCGCTGAGGTCCTGGGTGGTGCTGATCGGGGCGCGGGTGAAGAAGCCCTGCGCATCCCAATGGACCATGAACAACAAGGTCAGCCCCTGCCGCTCGAAGCGTGCGCGGACGTAGGGTTCGGTGGCGGTGTTGAGCGCGTCCGCCTGCGCCCAGGTCCAGGCCAGGAAGGGGACGCCGTCGACCTCAAAGAACGGATCTTCATTGGAGTAGGCCGAGAGAAGAATCTCACCCATCTGGACCTGGTTGGCCTGCACGCCACGCTTGATGGCCCCCATCGCGAGCAGCGTCGCGTTGTTGTGCAACTGGATGCTGAGACGCCCCTGAGTGCTCTGTTCGATATCTGCGAGGAACTGGCGGATGTTGAGCGTGTGGAAGTTTTCCGCATAGGGCGTGGCCATGACCCAGCGGGTCTGCGCCTGGGCCGGTTGGGTGGCGACGACGGGTGCGGCGAGGGCAATGAGCAAAAGCCAGAACAGACGGATCATGCTGGGCGAGTCTCCTGAACGGATGAAGCCGTGCGTCCCTGGCGGGCCCTTTTGAAGCGGCACTTTCTTAGGCACCGACTATCTGCAAATGAGAGTGGGCCCGCAATCAGTTTTGTGACGCCCCCGGGCAACAGTCGTTCGCGAGATCGGCGGGCTTGACCCACCCTCCCCCTCGCCCCAACCATCCCGCCCGCCATGATCCTGCTCATCGACAACTACGACAGCTTCACCTTCAATCTCTTCCACTTCCTGGGCGACCTGGGCGTCGCCGTGGAAGTACGGCGGAACGACGCGCTGTCCGTGCAGGACGTGATGGCCATGAGACCCGATGCGGTGCTGCTCTCGCCGGGTCCGTGCACGCCGAACGAGGCCGGCATCTGCCTCCCCCTCATCGATGCTGCCGCGGAAACGCGCTTGCCGCTGATGGGCGTCTGCCTCGGCCACCAGGCCATCGGCCAGGCTTTTGGGGGCACCGTGCTGCGCGCGCCCGAGCCGGTGCATGGCAAGGTGTGGGAGGTGGCGCACCAGGGCACCGACATCTTTGCCGGCCTCCCCTCCCCCTTCCGCGCCACCCGCTACCATTCGCTGGTGGTCGAGGCCGCGACTCTGCCCGAGGCGATCATCCCCACCGCCCACACCGCCGACGGCCTGATCATGGGCATGGCGCATCGCGACCTGCCGATCTGGGGCGTGCAGTTCCACCCCGAATCCATCGCCTCCGAGCACGGCCACGCCATCCTGGGGAACTTCTGCCGGCTCGCGGGCGCATCCGTGTCGGCATGAACGGCCTCAAGCCCACCCTCGCCCGCCTCGCCGCCGGCGAGACTCTGGCCGAGACCGAGGCCGAGGCCGCCTTCTCCGTCATCATGGCCGGCGAGGCCACGCCCGCCCAGATCGCCGGCCTGCTGATGGCCATGCGTGTCCGCGGCGAGACGGTGGCGGAAATGACCGGTGCGGTGCGGGCGATGCGCGCGCGCATGATCGGCATCGAGGCGCCTCCCGACGCCATGGACATCGTCGGCACCGGCGGCGACGACAGCGGCAGCCTGAACATCTCCACCGCCACGGCGCTGGTCGTCGCTGGTTGCGGCGTGCCGGTGGCCAAGCACGGCAACCGCGCGCTCTCCTCCAAATCCGGCGCCGGCGACGTGCTGGGCGCGCTGGGCATCAGCATGGAAACACCCATCGACCGGCTGCCGGCCGTGCTGGCCGAGGCCGGCATGGTCTTCCTGCTCGCCCCACGTCACCACGCCGCACTGCGCCACGCCGGCGGTGCGCGCGTGGAACTCGGCACCCGAACCATCTTCAACCTGCTGGGTCCGCTGGCCAATCCGGCCCGGGTGAAACGCCAGCTCACCGGCGCCTTTTCCGCGCAATGGCTTCGGCCGATGGCCGAGGCGCTTGCGCGCCTGGGCACCACCCATGCCTGGGTGGTCCATGGTCAGGGGCTGGACGAGCTGGCACTGTCCGGCCCGACGCAGGTGGTGGCGCTGGAGGATGGCGGCATCCGCGAATTCACCGTCTCGCCCGCCGATGCCGGGCTGGCCGAGGCTCCGCCCGCCGCCATCCGTGGGGGCGAACCGGCCGAGAACGCTGCCGCCCTGCGGGCCATGCTCCAAGGCGCGCCCGGCGCCTATCGGGACATCGTGCTGCTCAACGCCGCCGCTGCCCTTGTGGTGGCGGGCCGCGCACCCGACTTAGTAACCGGCGCCACCCTGGCCGCCGCGGCCATTGATGCTGGCGCGGCATACGGGGTATTGCAGCGCCTTCAGAAGGCCACAGCCCCCGCATGAACGTCATCACGCCCCCTGCGATGCACGACACTCTCGCCCGCATCCTGGCCGATAAGCGCGCAGAGGTGACGGCCGGTCAGGCGCGGCACCCGCTGGCAGAGATGGAGCGGGCCGCCGCCCATGCCGGCCCGACGCGCGACTTCACCGGCGCGTTGTGCTCCGCTGTATCCGCGGGCAGCACCGGGCTGATCGCCGAAATCAAGCGTCGCTCGCCCTCGGGCGGTGAAATCCGTCCCGACTTCGACCCCGCCGCCATCGCCCGCGCCTACGAGGCGGCTGGCGCCAAGTGCCTCTCCGTGCTGACAGACGAGGCGTGGTTCGGCACCACGACCGCCGAACTGAAGGCCGCCCGCGCCGCCTGCACACTGCCCGTCCTGCGCAAGGACTTCATGATCGACCCGTGGCAGATCTTCGAGGCACGGGCGATGGGCGCCGATTGCATCCTGCTGATCATGGCAGCTCTTCGCGACGACCAGGCCAACGAGTTGGAGGAACTGGCGCGCAGCATGGACATGGCCGTGCTGGTCGAGGCGCATGACGAACGCGACCTGGAACGTGCGCTGGGCCTCGATGCCCGCCTCATTGGCATCAACAACCGCGACCTGCGGACATTGGAGACTGACATCGCCACCACCGAACGCCTGGCGCCGCTGGTACCGGCTGACAAGATTCCAGTGGCCGAGTCGGGATTGCGCAGCGCGGCCGATATTCGCCGCATGGCCGAAGCCGGCGCCCGCTGCGTGCTGGTGGGCGAGCACCTGCTGCGCCGGCCTGACATCGAGGCCGCTACGCGCGAATTCCTGCATGGCTGACCAAGGGGGCGCATTGACGCATTTCGACGCGCAAGGGCGCGCCGCGATGGTCGATGTCTCAGAGAAGGCCGAGACGGCACGCACCGCCACCGCACGCGGGCGCGTTACCATGTTGCCGGCGACGCTGGCGCTGATCCAGGCGGGCAGCGTGGGCAAAGGTGATGTGCTGGGCGTGGCGCGACTGGCCGGCATCATGGCCGCCAAGCGGACGTCAGACCTGATTCCGCTATGTCATCCGCTGGCGCTGTCCAAGGTCACTGTGGAGCTAACCGCTGTTGCACCGGATGCCGTGGAGATCGAGGCCACGGTCAAGCTGGTCGGCCGCACCGGCGTGGAAATGGAGGCGCTGACCGCCGTCAGCGTGGCCGCGCTGACGATCTACGACATGTGCAAGGCGGCGGATCGCGGCATGGTCATCGGCAATGTTCGGCTGGTGATGAAGGAAGGCGGCAAGTCGGGTCGCTACATTGAAGCGGAGGCCGGGGCCGCCTGATGCAAAGCGTGGCCGAGGCCCGCGCGCGAATCCTGTCGGCGCTGGCGCCATTGGCGGCCGAGACGATCGCGCTGGCGGAAGCCGCTGGCCGGGTGCTGGCCCGCCCCATCGTGGCACGTCTAACCCAACCCCCGGCGGCCGTTTCGGCCATGGACGGCTTTGCGGTGCGGGCCGCGGATGCGGCGATGGGCGCGCGGTTGCGCGTGGTGGGGGCGGCCCCGGCCGGCCATCCCTTTGCGGGCGAGGTTGGCCCGGGCCAGGCTGTGCGCATCTTCACCGGGGCCTTTGTTCCGGTTGGCGCCGACGCCGTCCTTCTTCAGGAAGACGCGACCGCGGAGGCCGGCTTCGTGCGGGTGAACGAGACGGTGACCGCCGGCCGCTGGGTCCGTCCCGGCGGCATGGATTTCTCAGCCGGCGAATCGCTGCTGGAACCCGGCCGCC
>JANPIH010000037.1:0-2778 GCA_031424895.1 Rhodospirillales bacterium | reverse complement strand
GGGGCGGGGGGCGACCCCCCCGTGGGGTCGAGGGGCAAAGCCCCTCGCCTTGCCCCTTTGCGCCCTGCCCTTTCGCCCTGCCCGGGGGGGCGAGCTGATTGCGATCCCTTGCGGCGACGTCCCAAAGCTGGTGTGTATCGCATTGCAGGAAGGTCGTTCGCGCGACGCCTGTTCCGGCCGACCTGGCGATGAGGATTGCTGCGCTGTTCGACCTTGCGGAGAGGCCTTGGCTGAAGGCCAGTTTCGCGCCGGCAGTCCATGTGGCGCCGCCTCCGCCCTTGCTGCTGGACGCACCGGAGATCTGCGCGCCAGGGATGGCCGGGGTTCATGAAGCGGTGGCCGGACCGGTGGAGGCGCTGGGGTGCTACGCGCTGGACGGGGCGGTGGTTGTGGGGCCATGCCATGTCACCGTGAAGGGCGTTGCGGCGGTGGCGCCGGACCTGGTTCCGGCCTATTGGCGCAAGGGCCTGGAGGACGGCACGCTGGGCGATGCGCCTTATCGGCATGACCTGCCGGTGCGCGAGGTTGCCCACCCGGTCGCGATGATCGCGACGCTGGGCTACCGGGAGTATGGACATTGGCTGCTGGATATCCTGCCGCGGTTGTGGACGTTGGCCGATTCGGGTCTGGCGGGGCCGGATGTTCGCATTGCCCTGCCATCGGACACGCCGGCGTTTGGCCTGGCGCTGCTGGCGCGGCTGGGTATCGGCGGCGAGCGGTTGCTGCGGCATGATTCCGCCGAGGAGCGGCTGGCCCCGGCGCGCTTGCTGCTGCCGTCACTGGCGCATACCGATTATCGGCTGCATCCGGCGTCGGTCGAGTTCTATGACGGGCTGGTGGCGCGGCATGCCGCGACGGGGACCGGGCGGCCGACGCGGCTGTTCCTGTCCCGGGCGCAGTATGGCCGCCCCGGCGTTCCCGGCCGGCATCTGGTGAACCACGACATGGTGCGCGCCGCGCTGGAGGCGCGTGGCTTCACCACGGTTTTTCCGGAGCGCCTGCCCTGGCCGGAGCAGTTGGCGCTGTTCGCGGGTGCGCGCGTGGTGGTGGGCGAGCACGGCTCGGCGATGAAGAACCTGCTGTTCACGCCGCCCGGCACGGTGGTGGTGAACATCCATCTGCTGAACAACACGCAAAGCCAGATTGCCGCCCTGCGGCGCCATCACCTGATCTATCTGGGGGCCGAGGATGTGCGCCGGGACGAAACCGGGCGGATGGAGTATCAGGTGGGCCTTGCCGCCCTTTCGCGTTGCGTGGCGGCGGCGCTGGAGTTTGTCGGATGCCCATGATGTGCGCCATTGCCGCCTGGCGGGAGGCGCAGCGCGAACGGTCCGGCTTTGCCTGCGTGGAGCGGCCGGTGGACCGGCTGGATGCCTGGACGGTTGGGCCCGATGCGATCCGGCATGACAGCTTGGGGTTCTTCCAGGTTGTTGCGGCCCGTTGCCATTCCAGCCTGCCGGCGCTGCATGGCCATGCGCAACCGTTCATCCTGCAGCCGGAGATCGGCATTCTCGGCTTCCTGGCCACGCCTGGCGACCGCGGACCGCGCCTGCTGGTTCAGGCCAAGACCGAACCGGGGAATGTGGGCGCGGTGCAGTTGGCGCCCAGCTTCCAGTGCACGCCCAGCAATTATACCGCCCGCCATGGCGGCACCCCAGCGCCGTTCCTGGAGTGGTTCTCCGGCCGTGCGGCGCCGCCCGGCGGGGTGCGGCGCAGCGACGCGGTGAACAGCGAGCAGGGGACGCGCTTCCTGGGCAAGTTCAACCGCAACATGATGGTGGAGGTGCCGGGGGCCAGCGCGCCGGATGCGGGCGAGGGGGCCTGGCGCTGGCTGGACATGGCGGCGTTCCTGCCGCTGCTGGCCCGCGACAACCTGGTCAATACCGATGCGCGATCGGTGCTGGTTGGCACGCCCTGGGCGTGGCTGTGCGGTGGGCCACCGTTTGCCAGGTGGCGGGGCGGGGACTGCTTTGGCGCGGCGCTGCATGCCGGCCATGCGGTGGGGGAACCAGGGGCGGAGCAGCCGTTTGCCGCGGTGCTGGCCTGGCTGGCCGCGCACCGGCAGGCGACACGGGTGCGCCATGAGCGCCTGAGCCTGGATGCGCTGGAGGGTTGGACGATGGCGGCGGGGGCCTGGGTGCCGTGCGAATGCGATGGCGAGATGGGAGGCGGCTTCGCGGTGCGCGGGTTCGCGGTTCAGGCGTGGGACCGCGAGGTCGGGCAATGGCAGCAGCCGCTGGTCGACAGTGCGGGCGTGGGCCTGATCGCGTTGCTGTGCCAACGCCGGCGGGGGGTGTTGCATGTGCTTCTGCACGCCTGCGCGGAGGCGGGGCTGGCGAATGTGGTGGAGTTCGGCGCCTCGGTTCAGGTGGCGCCCGGTGCCGCGCCCGAGGGACTGGCGGCGACGCTGGCAGCCCTTGCCGCGGGTGGCGACGAGTGCGTTCGGTTGCGTTGCCGGCAATCGGAGGAGGGGGGCCGGTTCTTCCGCGACGAGAACGACTATGTTGTTGCCGAAATGGATGAGGCTGCCATGATTCCGCTGGGGACGGAGCATATCTGGGTCGGCGTCGCCCAGTTGGAGGCGCTGTGCCATCGGCCGGGGGTGACGACCAACGAGTTGCGCAGCGTGGCCGCCTTGTTGCTGTCGCTGGCGGTTTAGCGGGGACGGGGGTGCTCGCGTCAGTTGAAGTAGAGAACTCCGATGCCGCTAACCTCGAAGGCACGGCCTGTGGGCAGATCGGCCTTGGCCACGCCCGCCCAGGTGATGGCGGTTTCGAC
>JANPIH010000036.1:0-4331 GCA_031424895.1 Rhodospirillales bacterium | reverse complement strand
ACGGGAAGGCGGAGGTGGCGCGGATCGGGGGGAGAACGGGAATGTTGGGGACGGACGGGTATTATCTGCGGTTCGGGCAGGAGTTGCTGGCGGGGGGCATCCTGGACGTGGTGCGGGAGCTGGGGGCGGGGACGGTGGCGCACATGACCAGCGACCATCTGGGGCGCATTCCGCATGACAGCGCCAGCGGGCAGTATCTGCTGGGCGAAGGGCGCGGGTTCGGGCTGGGGGTTTCGGTGCGGCTGGGGGCCGGGGTGAATGCGATGCCGGGCAGTGCAGGGGATTTCGACTGGGGGGGCGCGTTCGGCACACAGTTCGTGGTGGACCCGGTGCGCGACCTGGTGGCGGTGCTGATGGTGAACCAGCGCAACCAGTTCGACCATTTGTTCCGGCTGTTCCGGACGTTGGTGTATCAGACGCTGGCGCGGTGAGGTCCGGGGGCTCGGCTTCATAGGCGCGAAACAAAGGCTCGAAATAGGCAAGGCCAGGGCTCTGCCGTCGCGACGCGAAGTCGCGCCGCGGGGGGACCCGCAAAGGGCCGACGGCCCTAGGATCGCCATTATTTTTCATAAGGATAAGGTCCAAGGGCTTGGCCCCTGGCGGGTCTGGGCAGAGCCCAGCCTTCCTTTTCTTCGTGCCGCCCTATCGCGACAGTGCCCGCCAGCGGGCCTTACCGAGACAGCGCCCGCCAGCGGGCGACGTTGCGGTTGTGTTCTTCAAGGGTTTTGGCGAAGGCGTGGCCGCCGGTGCCGTCGGCGACGAAGTAGAGGTCGTCGCCGTTGGACGGGCGGGCGACGGCGGCGAGCGCGGCGGCGCCGGGGCTGGCGATCGGGCCGGGCGGCAGGGCGGGGATGCGGTAGGTGTTGTAGGGGTGTTGGGCGTCGAGGTCGGCGCGGCTGATCGGGCGGTCCAGCACCCCTGCCCCGAAGCTGGCGGCGTAGACGACGGTTGGGTCGGATTGCAGGCGCATCCCGCGTTTGAGGCGGTTGATGAAGACCTGGGCGACGCGGGTGCGTTCATCGGACCGGCCGGTTTCGCGTTCGACGATGCTGGCGAGGATCAGCATTTCCTGCGGCGAGGCGAGCGGGAGGCCTTCGGCGCGGCTGGCCCAGGCCTCGGCCAGCGTGCGGTCCATGGCGCGGGTGGCGCGGTCGAGCATGGCGGCGCGGGGGGTGCCGCGTTCGTGGAGGTAGGTGTCGGGCAGGACCATGCCTTCGGGCGGGACGACGGGGTCGCCAGCGAGGGTTTCGGTGCGTTCGACGAGCACGGCGATGGCGGAGGCGGTCAGGCCTTCGGGGATGGTGAGGCGGTGCTGCACGGGGCGGGCGGTGCGCAGGACGGTGAGCACGTTGCGCAGGCTGCCGGCTTCCGGGAAGAGGAACTCGCCGGCGCGCAGCGGGCCTTCGCCGGTGGTGAGCTGGGCTGCGATGCGCAGGGCCACGGCGTGGCGGATGACGCCTTCCTCGACCAGCTTATCGCCGAGGAGCAGCGGGCTGCCGCGGGGGATGACGACGGCGCGGGACTCGGCCAGGGGGCCGGGGGCGTTCAGGTAGGCGAGGCCCTGCCATGCGGCGAGGAGGCCGGCGGTGCCGAGCAGCACCACCAGCGTGACCGCCGCCAGCAGCGCGCGCCCCATCCGCATGCCGGACAACGGGCCGGGGCCGCGCGGGATCACTCCGACAGGATCAGGCCGCCCGCTTGAAGACGATGCTGGCGTTGGTGCCGCCGAAGCCGAAGCTGTTGGACAGCGCCATGTCGATCCGGCGCGGCTGGGCCTGGTTGGCGACGCGGTCGATCACGCTTTCGCGGCTCGGGTTGTCCAGGTTCAGCGTGGGCGGTGCGACGCCGTCGCGTATGGCCAGGATCGAGAAGATCGCCTCGATCGCGCCGGCGGCGCCGAGCAGGTGGCCGGTGGAGGATTTGGTGGAGGACATGGCCAGGCCCTTGGCGGATTCGCCGAAGAAACGCTCGACGGCTTCCAGCTCCAGGTCGTCGCCGAGCGGGGTGGAGGTGCCGTGGGCGTTCACGTATTGGATCTGTTCGGGCAGGACGCCGCCGTTCTTGAGTGCGGCCCGCATGGCGCGGAAGGCGCCGTCGTGGCCTTCGGCCGGGGCGGTGATGTGGTGGGCGTCGCCGGACATGCCGTAGCCGCAGACTTCGGCGTAGATCTTGGCGCCGCGGCGCTTGGCGTGTTCGTATTCTTCGAGCACCAGCACGCCTGCGCCCTCGCCCATGACGAAGCCGTCGCGGTCGCGGTCCCAGGGGCGGGAGGCGCGGGCGGGGGTTTCGTTGAAGCTGGTGGAGAGCGCGCGGGTGGCGCAGAAGCCGGCGATGCCGAGGAGGTTCACGGCCGATTCGGCCCCGCCGGCCACCATCACGTCGGCGTCGCCGAACTGGATCCGGCGGGCGGCGTCGCCGCTGGCGGGCACGCCGGTGGCGCAGGCGGTCACCACCGAGTGGTTCGGGCCCTTGAAGCCGTATTTGATCGAGAGGTGGCCGGAGGCGAGGTTGATCAGCGCGGAGGGGATGAAGAACGGCGAGAGGCGGCGGGCCTTGCCCTGGAGGACCAGGGTGGAGGCATCGAAGATGGTTTCGAGGCCGCCGATGCCGGAGCCGATCATGACCCCAGTGGCGCAGCGGTCATCCTCGGTGGTCGGCGCCCAGCCGGAATCCTCCACCGCCTCGGTGGCGGCGACCAGGGCGAAGTGGATGAAGCGATCCATCTTCTTCTGGTCCTTGATCGGGATCCATTCGGCCAGGTCGAGCTTGCCTTCGGATTTCGGGCCCAGCGGGATCGTGCCGGCGATTTTGGCCGGCAGGTCGCTGACGTCGAAAGACTGGATGGCACCGATGCCTGATTCGCCGGCCAGAAGCCGTGACCAGACGTTCTCGGTGCCAAGACCCAGCGGGCTGGCAATGCCCATGCCCGTCACCACCACGCGCCGCATCGCTGTCATCCTTGCCTTGCGTCGATCAGAGGGTTGCCGAAGCCGGGGGGCTTCAGGCGGCCTTCTGCTTCTCGATGTAGTCGATCGCGTCCTTCACGGTGGCGATCTTTTCGGCGGCGTCCTCGGGGATCTCGACGCTGAACGCCTCCTCGAAGGCCATCACCAGCTCGACCGTGTCCAGGCTGTCGGCGCCGAGGTCGTCGATGAACGAAGCCTCCGGCGTCACCTTGGCCTCTTCCACGCCGAGGTGCTCGACCACGATCTTCTTCACCTTCTCAGCGATCTCGCTCATCGAAGTATCCACTCCTGCCTGATGCCGGCCCGTCGCGGGCCACTGCCTGTTGCGTATGATGGGTGTTGTGTCTGCAATCGGTCCCTCCCCGGCCCGAGAGCGGCCGGCGGGGGTATCCGAGGGCGCCGCGCCTGAACCCTGAACAAGGATTAGCGGCGCTTAGCATGGTTTCTTCGGTGCCGCCAACACAGCGCGGGAAACGGCCTGCGCCCCGTGGATCGAGCCTCAGATCATGGCCATGCCGCCGTTGACGTGCAGGGTGGCGCCGGTGACCCAGGCGGCCTCGTCGCTGGCGAGGTAGACGACGGCGGCGGCAATGTCCGCGGGCGCGCCCATGCGGCCGAGCGGGATGCCTTCGGTGAGCCTGGTTTTCTGGGCGTCGGTCAGCGCGTCGGTCATCGGGGTTGCGATGAAGCCGGGGGCGACGACGTTGACGGTGACGCCGCGGCTGGCGACTTCCTGGGCCAGCGCCTTGGTCATGCCGACCATGCCGGCCTTGGCGGCGGCGTAGTTGGCCTGGCCGGGGTTGCCGGTGGCGCCGACGATGGAGGAGATGGACACGATGCGCCCGGCCCGGCGGCGCAACATGCCGCGCAGGGCGGCGCGGGCGAGGCGGAACGGGGCGGTGAGGTCGACATCGAGCACCGACTGCCAGTCTTCGTCCTTCATGCGGATGGCGAGCATGTCGCGGGTGAAGCCGGCGTTGTTCACCAGGATGTCCAAGGGCGCGATCTTTTCCACCTCGGCGACCAGGGAGTCGGGCGCGGCGGGATCGCGCAGGTCGGCGGGGATGGCGTGGGCGCGTTCGCTGAGTTCGGCGGCCAGGGCGTCGAGCGCTTCGCGTCGGGTGCCGGAGAGGGCGACGGTGGCGCCCTGGGCGTGGAGCGCGCGGGCGATCGCGGCCCCGATGCCGCCGGAGGCGCCGGTGACCAGGGCCATCTTGCCGGTCAGGCTGAACCTGGTGGAGTCACTCCCGAAGTAAGAATCTTCTTTTTCTGAAGAAAAAGAAGCAAAAAGACTTTTATCCATTTGCACCGGGCGTTGCGATCTGGCGCGGTGCGAATGGGTGAAAGTTTTTTGGTTTTTTTTCC
>JANPIH010000035.1:0-3084 GCA_031424895.1 Rhodospirillales bacterium | reverse complement strand
TTGGAGGCGGAAGGGTGACCCGGCGTCGGGCGTGCATTGACCGCGCGGCGTTCTCGGCTAGCCTCGCCCCATGGCCTGACCCCGGACATCGGCGCCCCGAGCGCCCTCCCCTGCCGCCAGGCGGGCACGTTCCCTCATGTCCAAAGGCTTCCCATGACTATTCGCCGTATCGCCGCGGCCGACCTCGCCCAGGTCGCGCGCTATCCCTTCACGCTCTCCATCACCGAACCGATGACCGATCCAGCGCGGCTGGCCGAGACCTTCGCCGCCACCGGGTTCTGGACCGACGAGGCCGGCGCCGTGGCCATCGAGGCCGACGGGCGGCTGGTGGGGACCTGCCAGTTCTATCGCGCGGCGCCCTGCATCCACGGGCTGGAGCTGGGCTACATCCTGCACGATCCCGCCGACCGGGGCCGCGGCCTGGCGGCGCCGGCGGTGCGGGCCTTCTCCGACCTGCTGTTTTCCGAGCGGCCGGGCGTCTATCGCCAGCAGCTGATCATCGAGACCTGGAACACCGCCTCGTGGAAGCTGGCCGAGCGCTGCGGCTTCACCCGCGAGGGGCTGCTGCGGAGTTGCGGTTTCGGCGAAGGCGATCCGGCCGACTGCCTGATCTACGCCCGCACCCGCAAGGACTGGCATGAGGCGGCGACGACGACGATGGGGGTCGCCTTCGACTGATCGGGGTTGTGGCGGCGAGGGCGCCGGACCTAGGCTGCGCGCCAGATCGTCCGCCAACCCTGGAGGCCCAGATGGCCCGTTATCAGAATATCCTCGAAACCATCGGCCGCACGCCTGTCGTGCGGATCAACAAGCTGGCGCCCGAGGACGTGAACCTGTGGGTCAAGGTCGAGGCCTTCAACCCGCTGGGCTCGGTGAAGGACCGCCTGGCGCTGGGCGTCATCGAGGCGGCGGAAAAGTCGGGCGCCCTGAAGCCCGGCCAGACGGTGATCGAGGCCACCAGCGGCAACACCGGCATCGGCCTGGCCATGGTCTGCGCCCAGAAGGGCTACCCCCTGGTGGTGACCATGGCCGAAAGCTTCTCGGTGGAGCGGCGCAAGCTGATGCGGTTCCTGGGCGCAAAGGTGGTCACCACGCCTGCAGCTCTGCGCGGGACCGGCATGGTGGCCAAGGCCGTGGAGCTGGCCGAGAAGCACGGCTGGTTCCTGACCCGCCAGTTCGAGAACGAAGCCAATCCGGACATGCACTCGCGCACGACCGCGCTCGAGATCCTGGAGGATTTCGAAGGCGAGAGCCTGGACTACTGGGTGACCGGCTACGGCACCGGCGGGACGCTGAAGGGCGTCGCCCGGGTGCTGAAGGAGAAGAGCCCCAAAACCAAGATCATCGTCTGCGAACCGGAGGACGCCCAGCTGCTGGGCAGTGGGGTCGAGCAGGCGCGCAATCCCGACGGCAGCGCCGCCGCCGGCCACCCGGCCTGGAAGCCGCACCCCATGCAGGGCTGGACGCCGGACTTCATTCCCAAGCTGACCGGCGACGCCGTGGCGATGTCGCTGATCGATCAGGTCCTGCCCACCGCGGGCCCTGAATCCATGGCCATGAGCAGGCGGCTGGCCGACCAGGAGGGAATCTTCGTGGGCATCACCTCGGGCGCGACCTTCGCCGGGGCGCTGAAGGTGGCGGCCACGGCGCCCAAGGGGGCCAACATCCTCTGCATGCTGCCCGACACCGGGGAGCGGTACCTGTCGACCCCGCTGTTCGCCGACGTGCCGGTGGAGATGACGCCCGACGAACAGGCGATCTTCGACAGCACGCCCTTCGGCAAGCCGGGGTAGGCGCCGCCGGGGACGAGCCTCGTACTGCTGTGGGGACTGCGCAGCGCCATCGAGGCGCGGCTGGCCTACCAGTGGTCCAAGGACCGCAGCGCGGCGAAAGCGGCGGGGGTGTGGCAGATGCGCATGCCAAAATGTTCCTCTTTTGTTCTCGACAAACTGCGCGGCTTGCACCATAGTTCAGGGCGAACTCAGCCGGGCTGAGCAATCGTTTCCCGGAATTGAGGTGAGGATGCTCCATGGCTGAACGACAGCCGGCGCAACGACGCGCGGGTGTTTTAGACAATATCGAAGACTGGATGGCGCAGCGGAACGCTGACGTTCATCAGTTGGCGCGGGACGCCGAGGCCGCAGGGCGCGAGGCATGGGAACAGGCGACTCGCACGGGTCAGAGCGTGGCTGCCATGCGGCCAAGCGATGTGGCGGCCTTGGGAGCTAAGATGCTCCGAGGCGGCGTGCAGTCCCAACCAAGCCCGCAGGCACGCCCTCGAACAGGAAGTTCTCCTGCAGCGTCGGGGCAGGAAAGCCGTGGTCTGCTGGACTACGGCAAGAAGGTCGCCACCGGCATGGTCGCTCGCCCCGCCGGCGCCGTCGTGGGCGCGGCGCGCGGTGTAAAGCATACGGCCCAAGACCTCGTCGAGAGCGTCAACTTTGCGTCACGCCTGCTAGATCCCCTTGACGCCCAATACTCGCCACGAGGTGAGGCCGCGTGGGATCAGGTGGTAAACGCTGGAGCCCGCGCTTCCGAATATGTGAAGAATGTCGTCTCGGATCCCGGTGCCGTGGTCGACGACGTCGATCACGCGCTTCACAAGCTACGCGTCAACATCAATCCGTCCGCCACGCCAATGGCCGCCACCATAGGCGACGAATTCCGACGCAACTACGAAATCGGCAAGAACCAGGGCGAATTTGCTGTTGATGTTGGCGCGATGATCCTTGGCGGCGGAGCGGTCAAGAAACTCGCAGGCTTGGGTCCAATGTCGAAGGATGCCCAGATAGCCAAATTCACGGAACAAGGGTTCAACCCTGCGCAAGCGAAGTATCTCGCGGAGCCTTACATTGGTAAGGGCCACCACTATGTCGCGCAGGCTTCGAAAATTCCCGCAACAATAAAGGGCGTTCCCATTCCGAATGCCCTTGTCGGTTTCCGGCTACCCCGAGCCATCAGCGACAGCAGCTTCAATGTCTTGAAGCCGAGTGGCATGAGTCGGGGCGACTTCTACGAACTTCATTACAAGGTGGATCCAGACTTCAGGAATGCAAACCTGCCCCGCCGCGAGGGCGGCGGAAG
>JANPIH010000034.1:0-29681 GCA_031424895.1 Rhodospirillales bacterium | reverse complement strand
CGCGGGGGTAGGGGGCATCGTCGGCGGCGGCGGCGGGGGGGCGGGGCGGGGGCGGGGCGGTGGGTTCGGGGGCGCGGGGGATGACGAGGGCGGGTTCGGCGCGGGCGGTGGCGACGGGGACGGGGGTGGGGGCGGCGCCGGTGCTGCCGTTGACGCGGTTGATGACCCAGGCGCCGGCCCAGGCGATGCGGCGGGCGATGTAGGCGATCCAGGCGGCGAGGTAGCGGATGCGGCGGGCGATGCGGCCGACGAGGCGCATGGCGGCGCGCCATTCGGCGAGCGAGAGGCCGAGGGCGAGGAGGGTGAGGACGAGGGCGAGGAGGGTGAGGAGCCCGGCGACGACGAAGCCTCCGGCGTGGCCCATGAGTCCGCGTCCGGCTTCCATGGCGTCGGCGGAGGCGATGAGGCCGGTGGCGCCGCCGAGGCCGGCGGCGGTGGGCCAAGCGGGTTGGGTGGGGAGAAGGGCGAGGACGGCGGAGAGGGCGCCAGCGGCAACGGGGAGGGCGGCGAGGAGGGCGATGATGCGCCAAAGGGTGGATCCGCGCAGGGCCGGGCCTTGTGCGACGCCGAGGCGCCAGGCCCAGGCGAGCAGGGCGAGGGCGGGGAGAATGGCGGCGAGGCCGAAGCCCTGGAGCAGAAGGTCCGCGGCAGCGGCGCCGGGCTGGCCGAGGAGGTTGGACGGGCGCCGGGCGGTGGCAGTGTTCAGCGAGGGGTCGTGCGGGTTGTAGCTGGCCAGGGTGGCCAGGAGGATGAGGGCGGCGGCGGCCAGGACGAGCGCTGCCAGGCCGGCGAGGCGCCGGCGGATGAGGGTGCGCAGCTGGCTGGAGGCCAGTCGGCTGAGGGGAAGGGCCAACGCCATGCGGCCAGGCTCCGGGCTGAGGTTCGTGTTCCGGATCAGATATAAGTCGAAAGGCGCTGGGAAAGTAGCGGTTTATAGGTTGGGTGGGTTCCAGCCCGGCGGGGCGCGTTTGAAGCCGTCGAAGCGGAAGGCGGGGGAGACGGTACAGGTGACGAGGGGCGGGTGCCGAGGGGTGGGGCGCCCCGTGAAGCGCCCCGCCTGTTTCTCAGTATGCGCCGGCCCAGCCGTCCCGTCGTGGGTCGGAGCCGGCCTGGCGGATGCCGTTGTCGAGCACGCGGATGGCCTGCATGGCGCAGGGGCCGCCGAGATGCGGGACTTTCTTGATGCTGTGGCCGCGGGCGGCGAGGTCGGCGAGGATGTCGGGGCCGAAATCCTCCTCGATGGTCAGCGCGCCGTCGCCTTCGTGGGGCCAGTTGGCGCCCTGGCCGGCCTGGCTGCTGGTCCAGCGGGGGGATTCCAGCGCGGTTTGCGGGTCGGCGCCGAGGTCGGCCATGGCGACGAGGACCTGGGCGTTCACCTGGACCTGGTTGTCCGCGCCCGGAGTGCCCAGCGCGGCCCAGAGCTTGCCGTCCTTGAAGACCATCGGGGCGTTCATGGTGTGGCGGACGCGCTTGCCGGGGACGAGGCGGTTGGCGTGGGTGGGGGCAAGGTGCCAGTAGGCCATGCGGTTGTTCATCAGGATGCCGGTGTCGCCGGCGGTGACGCCGGAGCCGTAGCCTGAATTGAGGCTTTGGATGCCCGACACGCAATTGCCTTCGGCGTCGACGACGCAGAAATAGGTGGTGTCGCCGGCGGCCGTGGGGACGTTGAGGTCGACGGTGCTGGCCTGGGTCATGGAGATGGTGGCGGCCTGGGCGTCGGCGTGGGCGTCGGACAGGATGTGTTCGAGGGGGATTTTTTCGAAGCGGGGGTCCGCACCGTAGCGCTCGCGGTCGGCGAAGGCGCGCTTCTTGGCTTCGACGAGGACGTGGATGCGCTCGGCGTCGGAGAGTTTCGCGAGGTTGAAGCGCTCGGCAATCTTGAGGGTTTGCAGCATGACGAAGCCGGTGGAGTTGGGCGGGGTCTGCGTTACCTCGAAGCCGCGATAGGTGATGGAGACGGGGATGCCGGTTTCGGCGTGGCAGGCGGCGAGGTCGGCTTCGGTGACCATGATGCCGCGTTGGGCGAAGCCCTTGGCAAGCTGCCTGGCCAGGGTGCCGCGGTAGAAGGTCTCCCAGCCTTCGCTGGCGATCATTTCGAGCGAGCGGGCGAGTTCGGGTTGGACGACGAGGGCGCCGAGCTGGGCGTGCGCCATGTGGGGGCCGAGGAAGACGCGGGTGCTGTCGGGGTCCGCGGAGAGGAGCGGCTTGCAGTCGTGGGTTATGTCGCGGTGGCGGTGGGTGACCGCGTAGCCGTCGCGGGCGTATTCGATGGCGTGCTGGACCAGCTTCGCCCAGGGGAGCTTGCCGTGGGCGGCGTGCATGGCGCCGATGCCGGCCAGCTTGCCGGGGACGGAGACGCTGAGCGGGCCCTTGATCTCGATGCCCTTGGCGAAGCGCTCGGCGGTGGCGGCGGCGGGCGCCGGGCCGGTACCGTTGAAGACGAGCTTCTTGGCGCCGCCGTCGCCGGAGGCGCGCTTCGCGCTAGGCGCAATGAACACGTTGTAGAAGCCGTCGCCGCCGAGGCCGGACATCATCGGCTCGACCACGCCGTAGGCCAGGGATATGGCGACGGCGGCGTCGATGGCGTTGCCGCCTTCGCGCAGGATGTCGAGCCCGGCCTGGGTGGCGAGCGGGTGGTTGGCGCCGACAGCGCCGCGGCGGCCCATGATGAGCGGGCGGTGGGTGCGGGGGATCAGGTACATCTTGGCGGCTCCCTGGAAGGAAGAATGTTCTTTTTTGAAAAAAAGAACCAAAAAACTTTTATCCCTTTGCGCCGGGAGTCACGATGGCCGAAGCGCAAATGGATAAAGTCTTTTTGCTTCTTTTTCTTCAGAAAAAGAAGACCTTCCTTTCTTGCTAGAGGTTCTCGTGGAAGTACGCCGCGACGGCGGCATAGACGCGGCGGCGATGGTCGGGGCGGATGAAGCCATGGCCGGCGTAGGTGAATTTTTCGTATTTCACCTTTTTCTGGCGCTGCTCCATGGCCGCGACCATGGCGTCGGATTCGGCCATTGGCACGCGGGGGTCGCGGTCGCCGTGGAGGAAGAGGGTGGGGGTTTGGACGCGTTCGACGTGGCGGATCGGGGAGATTCGGTTGAACAGGTCGTCGTGGGTTCCGGGGAAGCCGTATTCGCGGGCGCGGTGGTCGCGGCGGTAGGCGGAGGTGTTGTTGTAGAAGGTGACGAAGTCGGAGATGCCGTAGTAGTTGACGGCGGCTTTCCACAGTTCCGGCTGCAGGGCGATGGCGGCGTTGACGGCCCAGCCGCCGTAGCTCTGGCCCATGACGCCGATGCGGCTGGCGTCGATCTCGGGTCGGGCGGCGAGCCAGGTGCGGCCGCTGGCCATGTCCTCGATGTAGTGTTCGCGCAGGTGCAGTTCGTCGGCTTCCATGTAGGCGCGGCCGTAGCCGGTGGAGCCGCGCATGTTGGGCAGCAGGACGGCGAAGCCCTGGTCGAGCAGCATCTGGGTATCGGCGCGGAAGTTAGCGCGGGTCTGGCTGGAGGGGCCGCCGTGGATCCACATGACGGCCGGGTAGCCGCCGGGGGGTGGGGCGGACTTTGGCACGGCGTAGAACGCGGGGATGCGGGTGCCGTCGAAGCTGACCCATTCGATGAGTTGCATCGGCACCAGCCTGTCGGGCGCGAGGCCGGCGGGGGAGAGGGTGTCGGGCAGGGCCACGGGGGTGGCGGCGGCGTTGCGCACGGCGAAGAGCGTGGCCGGATTGGTGGGGCCCTGGGCGGTGACGGCCAGCATCGAGGAGTCGGGCTTCCAGGCGAGGTCGGCGACGATGCCTTCGGGCAGGCCGGTGACGGCGGGGCGGTTGGTGCCGAGGGCGCCGACGCGCAGGGTGGCGTAGCCGCGGTCGTTCTCGATGGTGGCGAGCTGCTGGCCGTCGGGGGCGAGGGACCAGGCCTCGACCTCGCGGAACAGCGGGGCAAAGACGGGGGTGGCCGCACCGGTGGCTTCGTCGATGCCGCAGAGCTGGAGGAAGTCGGCGTCGGGCGCGTCGGTGATGGCCATCAGGGCGCCGGCGGGGGTCCAGCGCAGCGCCTGGTAGCGGGTGGGGCGGGGGCGCGGAACCTCGTGGGCGGCGCCGGTGGCGACTGTGATCAGGATCAGCTTCTGGTCGATGCCGCCGTGGTCCTCGATCACCGCGATGCGGGCGCAGTCGGGCGACCAGGCGGCGACCGAGATGACGCAGGGGCCGTGGTGCAGGCGGACTGTGCCGCCGCTGGCGAGGTCCATCACCACGGCGTCGAAATACTTCGGGTCGCGATCGTTGGCGGAATAGGCGATGCGGGTGCCGTCGGGCGACCAGCCGCCGAAATTGTGCATCACCTGGGCGTTGGTGGTGAGCGGGCGGGGCTCGGCGCCGGGCTCCAGCAGCCAGAACTGGTGCAACTCATCGCCGCCGGCGTCGATCGACCAGATCAGGCGGTCGTCGGTGGGGGCGCGGCGCAGGGTGCCGACTTTTTCGTCATGGAAGCTGAGCTGGCGGGCGTTGGCGCCATCGAGGTCCATCACCCAGACCTGGGGCAGGCCGGCGCCGCGCAGGTGGAACAGGCGGGTGCCGTCCTTGGAGAAGACCGGCGTGCTGGCGGCGGTGATCGCGACCCAGGAATCGGTGGGGATTGGCATGGGCAAGGCTCCTTCTTGGCCGAATGAGCATAGACGCGGAGGGCGGGGCGGCAAGAGAGGGGGTGGGGCTGGGCAGCGGGTGGGGCAGCGGCCTATCTAGGGAGTCATGCGAGGGAGGATGCGATGGCCGAGCGGTTCGCGGGCAGGGTGGCGGTGGTGACCGGCGGGGTTTCGGGGATCGGCTTTGCGATCTGCCGGCGGTTGGCCGCCGAGGGGGCGCGGCTGGTGGTGTGGGATCGCGACCGGGCGGCGTTGGACGGTGTCGGCGCCCGGCTGGGGGTGGCGGTGCACACCGAGTGTCTCGACCTGGTGGACGCCGCGGCGGTGATGCAGGCGGGGGTGACGACGGCGCAGGCGATGGGGCGGATCGACATTCTGGTGGCCTCGGCGGGGATCGCGGGGCCGAATGCGCCGACCTGGGAGTATCCGATCGCCGACTGGCAGCGGATCATCGATGTGAACGTGAACGGCGTTTTCTACTCCAATCGCGCCGTGGTGCCGCACATGATGGCCGGCGGGTGGGGGCGGATCGTCAACATCGCCTCGATCGCCGGGAAGGAGGGCAACCCGAACGCGGTGGCCTATTCGGCGAGCAAGGCGGCGGTGATCGGGATGACGAAGTCGCTGGGCAAGGAGCTGGCGAAGACAGATATCCGGGTGAACTGCGTGACGCCGGCGGCGGTGGCGACGCCGATCTTCGAGCAGATGGCGCAGTCGCAGATCGACTTCATGCTGTCGAAGATCCCCATGGGCCGGTTCGGCACCGTGGACGAGGTGGCCGCCATGGTCGCCTGGCTGTGCAGCGAGGACGCAAGTTTTTCCACCGGGGCGGTGTTCGACTGCTCCGGCGGGCGCGCGACGTATTGAGGAGAGAGACGATGGCCACGAACATGCAGAACCGCCGGATCGTGCTGGCCAGCCGCCCGCAGGAGACGGCCGGCGTGGAGAATTTCCGCCTGGAGACAGTGGCGGCGGCGTCCCCGGCGGAGGGAGAGGTGCTGGTGCGGCACCGGTTCGTGTCGGTTGATCCCTACATGCGGATGCGGATGAACGACGTGAAGAGCTATTCCGCCCCGCAGGCGCTGGACCAGGTGATGGGCGGGGGCATGGCGGGCGAGGTGGTGGAGAGCCGGCATCCGGATTTCCGCCCCGGCGATGCCGTGGTGGGGCCGGGCGGCTGGCAGGATTTCTCGGCCATCCCCGGGAAGATGCTGCGAAAGGTAGACGCCACGAAGCTGCCGCTGGAGGCCTATCTCGGGCCGGCGGGGATGCCGGGGGTGACGGCGTGGTTCGGCACGCTGAAGCTGATCGCGCCGAAGCCGGGGCAGACGGTGGTGGTTTCCGCCGCGGCGGGGGCGGTGGGGTCGGTGGCCGGGCAGTTGGCGAAGCAGGCGGGTGCCCGGGTGGTGGGCGTGGCCGGCGGGGCGGAGAAGTGCCGGCATGTGGTCGAGGAGCTCGGGTTCGATGCCTGCATCGACTACAAGGCGGGCAACCTCGATGCGGATTTCGCGGCCGCGGCACCGGATGGAGTGGACGGGATTTTCGAGAATGTCGGGGGCGCGGTGATGGACGCGGCGATGCGGCGGCTCAACCCTTTCGCACGCATCGCGCTGTGCGGGCTGATCGGCAGCGGATACAAGGCGCAACGCCAGCCGATTGCCGATGCCACGGTGTTGCTGACGTGCAAGGCGACGCTGACAGGGTTCATCATCTCCGACCATCCCGAGCATTTTCCGACGGCGCTGGCGGACCTTGCCGAGCGGATCGCGTCCGGCAAGCTGGTGTGGCGGCGGACGATTACCGAGGGGCTGGAGAACACGCCGGCGGCGTTCATCGGGATGCTGGGCGGGGCGAATACCGGCAAGGCGTTGGTGAAGGTCAGTTAAGGAAGCACGTTTTTTTTGGAAAAAAGAACCAAAAAACTTTTATCCATTTGCGCTTCGTCTGACATGTGCAGCGAGGTGCGAATGGTCAAAAGTCTTTTTGCTTCTTTTTCTTCAGAAAAAGAAGGTTCTTTCTTCTCCACTCGTTGCAGGAAACCTAACGATGATTCGAATTCTCAAGCCCGGCCGCAGCTCTGACGCGAAGGCGGAGGATGCTGCGCGCGTGAAGGCTTTGGTCGAGGCGGTGCTGGCTGATATCCAGGCGCGTGGTGACGCCGCGGTGCGCGAGTATTCGGCCAGGTTCGACAAATGGAGCCCGGCGGCGTTCCGGCTGTCGCAAGCGGAGATCGAGGCGTGCTTTGCGCAGCTGACGCCGCGGCAGGTGGATGATATTCGGTTTGCGCAGGCGCAGGTGCGGGGGTTTGCCGAGCACCAGCGGGCGGCGCTGCGCGATATCGAAGTGGAGACGATGCCGGGGATCGTGCTCGGGCATCGCAACATCCCGATCGATACGGTGGGCGTGTATGTGCCGGGCGGGAAGTATCCGCTGGTGGCTTCGGCGCACATGGGCATCGTGACCGCCAAGGTGGCGGGCGTGCGGCGGGTGATTGCCTGCACGCCGCCGTTCGAGGGCAAGCCGGCGGCGGCGGTGATCGTGGCGATGTCGCTGGCCGGGGCGGACGAGATTCATATCGTTGGCGGCATCCAGGCGATCGGGGCGCTGGCCTACGGCACCGAGACGATCCCGGCGGTGGATTTCCTGGTCGGGCCGGGCAACGCCTATGTGGCGGAAGCGAAGCGGCAGGTGTTCGGGCGGGTGGGCATCGACCTGTTCGCCGGGCCGACCGAGACGCTGGTGATTGCCGATGACAGCGTGGACGCGCAGCTGTGCGCCACCGACCTGCTGGGCCAGGCGGAGCACGGACCGACCTCGCCGGCGGTGCTGCTGACCGACAGCGAGGCGTTGGCGCGGGCGACGATGGCCGAGGTGGAGCGGCTGTTGACGATCCTGCCGACGGCGCCGATCGCGCGGCAGGCGTGGGTGGATTTCGGCCAGGTGATCGTGTGCGACACGACCGACGAGTTGATCGCCGAGGCCGACCGCATCGCCAGCGAGCATGTGCAGGTGATGACGCGCGACCCGGAAATCTTCCTGGCGCGCATGCGCAACTACGGCGCGCTGTTCCTCGGCCCGCGCACCAATGTGAGCTACGGCGACAAGGTGATCGGCACCAATCATACGCTGCCGACGCTGGGGGCGGCGCGCTACACGGGCGGGCTGTGGGTGGGGAAGTTCCTCAAGACCGTCACCTATCAGCGCATCACCACCGACGAAGCCAGCGTGCTGATGGGGGAATATTGCTCGCGGCTGTGCATGCTGGAAGGCTTCGCCGGACACGCCGAACAAGCCAATGTCCGCCTGCGTCGCTACGGCGGCCGCAACGTGCCCTACGCCAGCGCCGCCGAGTGATGTGGCGGGCGCCCGCTGGAGGAAGCAAGGCCAGGGGCTTTGCCCCCGGACCCCACCAGAGGCGGGGCCTCTGGACGCCCGGACCTTTTCCGCCTCCGGCGGGAGGGGCTGGCCCGGTCTGTGTCGCGCGCCGCGACGGCCCCTCCCGCTGGAGGCGGAACAAAGATTTGAGGGTGCAGGGGGCTCGGCCCCCTGCCGGGTGCAGGGCAGAGCCCTGGCCTTAACTTCCATCAGAAGGCGTCCGACATATGACTCAGGTGGCGTTGCCGAAGGGGCCGTCGTTTCGGTTGGATGGGCGGCATGCGTTGGTGACGGGGGCTGGGCGGGGCATTGGGGTGGCGATTGCCACCGCGTTGGCCCAGCAGGGGGCGCATGTTCATCTGGTGGCGCGCAGTGCTGGCGAGGTGGGGGCGGTGGCTGAGGCGTTGCAGCGGGGCGGGTGGCGGACGAGTGCGTTGGCGCTGGATGTGACCGATGCGGATGCGGTGCGGGTGGCGGTGGCGGCTTTGCCGGTGCTGTCGGTGTTGGTGAACAATGCCGGGACCAATCGCCCGAAGCCGATGGCGGAGGTGTCGCTGGAGGATTTCGATGCGGTATTCGGGCTGAATGTCCGGGCGCTCTATGTGGTGACGCAGGCGGTGGTGGGGCGGATGCTGGCGGCCGGGGCGCGGGGGTCGGTCATCAACATCTCGTCGCAGATGGGGCATGTGGGCGGGCCGAACCGTACGCTGTATTGCGGGAGCAAGCATGCGGTGGAGGGGATCACCAAGGCGCTGGCGGTGGAGTTGGCGCCGCGGGGTATTCGGGTGAATGCGATCGCGCCGACCTTCATCGAGACGGCGATGACGCGGCCTTATTTCGAGGTGCCGGGGTTCCTGGAGCAGGTGTTGGGCAAGATCCCGATGGGCCGGCTGGGCCAGGTGGAGGACATCATGGGGGCAGTATCGTATCTCGCCGGCGATGCCTCGGCGCTGGTAACGGGCACGTCGCTGGTGGTGGATGGGGGTTGGACGGCACAATAGCGCCGGGGCGGTGCAGGCCTGTATTTGCCGCCTGGGGGACCGCGATGCCGACCCGCCATGAACCACATCACCGCCTGAAGGAGCACGAGGAACGGTTGCTGGGCGAACTGCGCCACGCACGGCGCACCCAGCGCGATGTCGCGGCGCCGCGCCAGTCGCGCCTGTCCACCGGCCAGCATTTCGCCGATGCGGTGACGGGCACCGTTGGGTCGTGGCGGTTCATCCTGGTGCAGTCGGGCATCCTGGCGCTGTGGATCGCGGCGAATGTCGTTGGCTGGATTGGGCGTTGGGACCCCTACCCGTTCATCCTGCTGAACCTCGCGCTGTCGTTCCAGGCGGCCTACACGGCGCCGTTCATCCTGATGAGCCAGAACCGGCAACAGGAGATCGACCGGCATGCGGCGCAGGAGGATTACCGCATCAACGTCAAGGCGGAGCTGGAGATCGAGTTGCTGCACCAGAAGATCGATGCACTGCGCGAGCAGGAGGTTCTGGCGCTGACCCGGGCGGTGCAGGAACTGGCGGAACTGCTGCGGGACAGCAAGAAAGCGTAGAAAGGAAGCGGTTCTTTTTTATAAAAAAGAACCAAAAAATTTCTATCCATTTGCGCTTTGTGCAAACTGCTGAACGAGGCGCAAATCGGGAACGTCTTTTTTCTCTATAAAAAAGAAGGTCCTTCCCTTCTTTTCAATCGAACATCGCCGCAATCGCCGCCGGGTCCACGTCTTCCACCCGCGCGGGATTCCATTGCGGCTTGCGGTCCTTGTCGACCAGGGCGGCGCGCACACCTTCGTGGAACTCGGGGTGGAAGGCGACCTTGCGGGTGAGCTTCAGCTCCTCGTGAAGGGCGGCGCGGAGCGACATGGTGGCGCCGCGCCTGAGGATCTCGAAGCTCCAGAATACCGAGGAGGGGGAGACGGCGCGCAGTTCCTTCAGCGTGGCCGCAGCCCAGTCGGTGCCTTCGGCCTCCAGCGCCTGGAAGATGGCGGGCACGGAGCCGGCGCCGAAGCAGCGATCGATGGTGTCGCGGTGCGGGGCCAGGGTGAAGGGCGGCAGTTCGCGCGCGAAGCCGGCGACGCAGGCCGCACCGTCGCGGGCGAGGGCGTCGCGCAGGGCGGGGATGTCCTCCTTGCGGACGAGGTGGGTGGCCAGGCCCGCGTGGATGGCGTCGGCGCCGTTCATGCGCAGTCCGGTGAGGCCGAGATACAGGCCGAGCTGGCCGGGCATGCGGGGCAGGGAGAAGCTGCCGCCGACGTCGGGGAACAGGGCGATGATGGTCTCGGGCATCGCGAACTGGCTGGTCTCGGTGGTGATGACCATGCGACCGTGGACGGACAGGCCGATGCCACCGCCCATGCAGAAGCCGTCGACCAGGGAGATGTAGGGCTTGGGGTATTCGGCGATGGCGGCGTTCAGCGCATATTCCTCGCTGAAGAAGCTCTCGATTGGTTCCGGGTTGCCTTCCATGCCGTGGGCGCGGACGGAGATCACGTCGCCGCCGGCGGAATAGGCGCGCCCGCCGGCACCCTCGACCAGCACGGCGTGGATGGTGGGGTCGTCGCGCCAGTTGTCGAGTGCGGCGCGCATGCGACGGATCATGTCGAGGTCCAGCGCGTTAAGCGCCTTGGGGCGGTTGAGCAGCAGGTGGCCGATCCGGCCCATGCGGCTGGCGATAACGCTTGGTTCGGACATGGCGGCACGCTCCTTCTCGGGATGGGCCGGTATAGTCGAACCGGGCCGATCATCAAGCGGCCGGGCCTGGTGCGGTCGGTGCCGATTGCGGCCAGGCGCCGATACGGGCAAATGAACACCATCGCCACAGAAGGACCCCTGGCAGGATCATGCAACCCTTCGTCCGCTTCGACCGGGTTCGCCGCAGCTTCGACGGCGCGATGGATGCCGTGCGCGACCTGACGCTCGACGTGGCGCGCGGCGAGTTCCTGACGCTGCTCGGGCCGTCCGGCTCCGGCAAGACCACCACGTTGATGATGCTGGCCGGGTTCGAGCAGCCGGACGGGGGGGAAATCCTGCTCGACGGGCAGCCGATCACCCGGCTGCCCGCGCATCGGCGCAATATCGGCGTGGTGTTCCAGAGCTATGCGCTGTTCCCGCACATGACGGTGGCGCAGAACGTCGCGTTTCCGCTGGAGGTGCGCGGCCAGTCGAAGGCCAGCCAGCGGGATCGGGTGATGCGGGCGCTGGACATGGTGCGGCTGGCGGGCTTCGGCGACCGGCTGCCGGCGCAACTTTCCGGCGGGCAGCAGCAGCGGGTGGCGTTGGCGCGCGCCTTGGTGTTCGAGCCGCGGCTGGTGCTGATGGACGAGCCGCTGGGGGCGCTGGACCGGGCGTTGCGCGAGGAGATGCAGGCGGAGATCCGCCACCTGCATGCAGCACTTGGCGTGACGATGCTGTATGTCACGCACGATCAGGCCGAGGCGCTGCGGCTGTCGGACCGCATTGCGGTGATGGCCGGGGGAACGTTGCGCCAGGTCGGCACGCCGCAAGAGCTGTACGAGACGCCGCAGGACGCCTTCGTGGCCGGCTTCCTGGGCGAGAGCAATTTCCTGCCCGGCCTGGTGGCGGAGATCGAGGACGACATCGCGCTGGTTCGGCTGGAATGCGGCGTGGTGGTGGAGGCGTTGGCGGGCGTGCTGCAGCGGGGCGCGCAGTGCGTTGTTGGGGTGCGGCCGGAGCGGATCGCGGTGGCCGCGGTGGCGGCGGAGGATATGGGCGAGGGGGCGTTGCCGGCAACGCTGCTGGAATCCGCCTATCTGGGCGACCATGTGCGGCTGCTGCTGCGGGTGGGGATGCCTGGTTTCCCCTCGGCCGAGGTGGCGGTGAAGCGGCCGGCGGGGGTGCCGATGGCCGGGTTGGAACCTGGCTTGCCGGCGGCGCTGGCGTGGCAGGCGCATCATGCGCGGGCGTTTCCGCCGGGCGAGGCGCCACCGCGGCGCGGATTGGCTTGACCGCTTTCCCGCCATGCGGCACGGGGACGCCACAGGTGCGATCGGGCGCAAACCGCTGGTGATCCGACAGGACAAGCCGCAATGCCTGCTGCCGCGATGGGTCCGGCCGGTGCGCCGACCCATGGCGTGGGTGCTTGCGCTGTTCATGCTGTGCTGGACCCTGCCCACCGCCGCGAGAGAACTGACCGTGGCGCTGCACGACATGCTGGCGCCCGCGGCACTGCGCGATGGCGTCATCCGGCCCTTTACCGATGCCTCCGGCATTCCCGTCGACATGCAGTCGTGGGGCGGCGGGATCGCGGCGTTGCGCGCCCGGCCGGACTCCCCGCCGCCATGGGACGCGGTTACGCTGACCGGCGCGGAGGTTCTGGCGGCCTGCGAGGCGGGGCTGCTGGAGAAGCTGGACTGGGCCGCGCTGGGC
This sequence comes from Rhodospirillales bacterium, assembly GCA_031424895.1. Lineage (GTDB taxonomy): Bacteria > Pseudomonadota > Alphaproteobacteria > Acetobacterales > Acetobacteraceae > CAMDGX01. The sequence goes on along the minus strand of JANPIH010000034.1, from coordinate 17,280 downwards.
GGGCGGGAGCGGCTTTTGCCGGGGGGGGCGAGCGAGTGTGGGTTGGGTTTCGCGCTGCGCGCCCTGGTTCTGGCGTGGGATCGCGAGAAGCTGCAGGGCAGCGCGGGTTGGGCGGAGTTCGGCGACGTGGTGAAGCTGCCGGGCCGGCGGGGGCTGCGCAAGCAGGTGCGCGGCACGCTGGAGGTTGCCCTGATGGCCGATGGCGTTCCGCCGGGCGAGGTCTATCGCCTGTTGCGCACCGAGGCGGGCGTGGAGCGGGCGTTCCGCAAGCTGGAGCAACTTCGCCCCTATCTGGTCTGGTGGCAGGACGAGGTGGAGGCGGCGCGGCTGCTGGCGTCGGGCGAGGTGCTGATGACCAGTGCGCCCAGCATGGGGATTGCCGAGGCAGTGCGCCAGGACGGGCGCAGGCTGGCGGTGCAGTGGAGCGGCGCGATCACCAGCGTGGCCGCGCTGGCCATCCTGCGCGGCGCACCCAACGCGACCCAGGCGGCGCGGCTGCTGTTGTTCGCGGCGGACCCGAAGGTGCAGGCCGCATTGCCGGCGCTGGCGCCGCTGGGGCCGCTGGCGCGCGGGGCGCTGGACGGCGTGGCGCCCGAGTTGCAGGCGTTGCTGCCGACCGGGGCGGCGGCGCTGTCCGTGGCGGTGGCGGCGGACGAGGCGTTCTGGCGCGACAATCTGGTACGGCTGACGCAGCGGTTCGATGCCTGGCTTCCGCGCTGAGCCCGCCATGGTGACGCAGGCCGGGGTAGGGCCAGGGGCGAGGCTGGAGGTCCGCGACGGCGAGGGCGGGCGAGTGCTGGCGTTTGCCGGCACGCTTGATTCGTTGGCCAGCGGGATGCTGTGGCGCGAGGCCCGGGAGGCGGCCCGGGGGCAGGCGCGAGTGGTGCTGGATCTGGGCGCCCTGGCCGGTTGCGATACGACTGGGGCGGCGCTGCTGGCGGAGCTCTCGGCGCAGCCGGGGGCCGAGATTCGTGATGCCGGGACGCAGGTGCAGACGTTGCTGGATCGGGTGCGCGGTATCGGCCCCGCACCGGCGCCGCCGGTTCCGCCCCCCATCACGTGGCGGGAGGCGTTGCGCGGCGGGATGGTGGCGGCACTTGGCGGCGTGGCGTTCCTGGGCGAGACGATGGTGGCGCTGGTGCGGCTACCGGCGCGCGCGCGGCAGTTCCGTCGCGCGGACCTGTGGCGTACCGCCGACCAGGCCGGGGTGCGGGCGATTCCGCTGACGCTGCTGCTGGGCTCGCTGATGGGGTTGATCCTGGCGTTCCAGTCGCTGATCCCGATGCGGCGCTTTGGGGCCGACATCTTCGTGGCCAACCTGGTGGCCATCAGCCTGATCCGCGAGCTGGGGCCGCTGCTGGCCGCGGTAATCCTTGCCGGGCGCACCGGCAGCGCGTTCGCCGCCGAGATCGGCACCATGAAGGTGAATCAGGAGATCGATGCGCTGACGACCATGGGCATCGACCCGGTGACGATGCTGGTGCTGCCGCGCATGCTGGCGGCGATCCTGGTGATGCCGGCGCTGACCGTCATCCTGGAAATGGCGGGGCTGCTGGGCATGATGCTGGTGATGGTGGGCGCCGGTTGGCCGCCGGTGACGATAGCCAACCAGGTGGCGCAATGGGTGAAGCCCGCGGATTTCTTCGGAGGGCTGGCCAAGGCGGTGGTCTACGGCGCGGTGGTGGCCGGAATCGGCTGCCGCGCGGGGCTGGCCACCGGCATCGGGCCGCGCGCGGTGGGTCTGGCCGCGACGGCGGCCGTGGTGGGCGGCATCGTGGCGACCATCGTGCTCGACGGGGTGTTTGCCGTGATCTTCTACCAACTGGGCCTGTAGGAATGGCATCCCCTGGGGCAGACGCCGCGATCCGCATCGAGGGGGTGGCGCAGCAATTCGGCGGGCGGGTGATTTTTCGCGACGTCTCGGCAACCATCGCGCGGGGAGAGGTGTTCGTGATCCTGGGCGGCTCCGGCTGCGGCAAGTCCACGCTGTTGCGCCAGATCATCGGGCTTCTGCCGCCGAGCACCGGGCGCATCGAGGTGCTGGGGCGCGACATGTATGCGGATCGCGGCGACGTGCTGACGCGTATCGGGGTGATGTTCCAGGCAGGCGCGCTGTTCGGTTCGATGACGTTGCAGGAGAACGTGATGCTGCCGCTGCAGGTCTATACCGACCTGCCCGACGAGGCTTGCGCGCGCGTGGCGCAGGTGAAGCTGGCGTTGGTGGGGTTGGACGATTTCGGCCGCTCGATGCCGGCCGAGATATCCGGCGGCATGGCCAAGCGCGCGGCCATTGCGCGGGCGCTGGCACTTGACCCGCCGTTGCTGTTCCTCGACGAACCTTCGGCGGGGCTCGACCCGATCACGTCGGCAGGGATCGACCGGCTGATCCTTGACCTCCGGCGCGATCTTGGGACCACCTTTGTCGTGGTGACCCACGAGCTTGCCTCCATTCTCGCGATTGCAGATCGCTGTCTGATGCTCGACCGGGCCGCCAAGGGTGTGATCGCCGAGGGCGACCCGCGGCGGCTGCGGGAGGAAAGCACCCACCCTACCGTCCGGGCCTTTTTCCACCGCGAGGCCGAGGCGCCATGAACGCCACCTATCTGCGCGTCGGCCTGATGCTGGTGGGAAGCCTGGCCCTGGGCGTGGCGCTGGTGATGTTTCTCGGGCGGGGCAATGTCTCGGGCGGGATTGGCTACGAGACGTATTTCCGCGAGACGGTGCAGGGGCTGGATGTCGGCTCGCCGGTGCGCTTCCGCGGCGTTCGGCTTGGGCAGGTGACCGAGATCGACCTGGCGGCGGCCGCCTATCCCGCCCAGGCCGCGAGCGTGCAGGATGCGGAGAACCGGCTGGTGGTGGTCCGATTCGTGGTCGATCCGAAGCGCCTCGGCCGGGTGCCGGCAACGCGGGAGGCGGTGGCGGCGGGGCTGCGCGCGCGCGTTGCGGCGCAGGGCATCACCGGGCTGCTCTATCTGGAGCTCGACTTCGTCGATCCCAGCCGCTTCCCCTCCCAGCCCGTGACGTGGCGGCCGCAGCTGGAAGTGATCCCGTCGATGCCCAGCACCATCAGCCAGTTCCAGGATGCCGCCCAGCAGTTGGCGACGAAACTGCAGGGCGTCGACATTGCCCGGCTGGCCGAGTCTGTGCAGGGGCTGGTGGATGATGCGCGGCGGCAGGTAGGCGGGGGCGAATTGAACCAGGCGCTCGCCGAGGCAGCGGCGCTGATGAAGGTGTTGCGGGCGGGCGCCGAGGGGGCGGACCTGCCAGGGCTGGCCACCGAACTGCGCGGGACGGTGGCGGCGCTGCGCAACCTTGCCGATGGCCCGCAAAGCCGCGACCTGATCGCCGCGACCACGAAATCGGCTGAGCGTCTTGGCGATGTGGTAACGCGGCTGCCGGCGCTGATCACCAGCCTGGAGGCCGCGGTACGGCGAGCGAACAACGGCACCGCCGATGCGCAGACGGAGCTGCTGCCGGCGCTGCGCGATGCCCGCGCGGCGGCGGCGAACCTGCGCGACACCAGCGAGACGCTGCGGCGCAATCCCTCCTCCTTGCTGCTCGGCGCCCCGCCACCGCGCGAGCGGCGTTGAGCGAGGGGCCGAGCCAATGGGCAAGAACGGGAGACAAGGATGAACCGTCGTGCGCTGCTGGCCACCCTGGTACTGTCGGGATGTGGGCTGGCCGAGCGGCCCTATGCCGAGCGCCGGCAATGGCCGCTGGTCGCGCGCCGCCCCCGCGCCGAGCAGGCTCCCCGGAACGCGCCGATCCTGCTGGTGCGCGGGCTGCGCGCCGGGCCGGGGATGGATCAGCGCGGGCTGCAGAGCCTGCAGGCCGACGGATCAATCCGCAGCGAGTTCTACGAGGAGTGGGCCGCTTCGCCGGAGCTGGCGGTGGAAGAAGCGCTGCGCGGCTGGCTGGCCGATAGCGGATTGTACAACGCGGTCATCGCCTCCGGCAGCCGGTTGGAGCCCGACCATGTGCTGGAGGGCGAGTTGACCGGGCTGTGGACCATTCCGGCGACAAGACAGGCCCATATCGCCCTGGGCATGACGGTGGTTGCCCAGCGCCCCGCCGCGACCCGGGTGCTGTTGCAACAGCGGCTGACAGCCGAGGCGGCGCTGGCCGGGGGCAGCACGCGCGAGGCGGTGGAGGCCCAGTCGGCGGCGCTGGCTTCGGTGCTCGCGCAGGTCGAGGCGGCGCTGCGGCGGTAGCGGCGCGGCATTTCGGGCGGGGACGGACCGAAGGATCAGGTCGCGGTGGCGAAGGCCCGCACGAGGTCGCGGCGGGAGACGATGCCGACCAGGGCGCCGTCGCGCAGGACCAGGACGCGGCGCACGCCTTCCTTGGCCATGAGGGCGGCGATGGCGGGCAGCGTTGCGGTTTCGGGCACCCAGATGGGGTCGGGCTGCATGATCTGGCCGACGCTGCGCCCGGCGTCACGCAGGGCGGACATGTATTCGGGGGCAAGCTCCACTTCGCCGGCGAGCTGGTGCAGCCACCAGTCGGGCTGCGGCGTGGGCGCGATGCCGGGTTGCAGCAGGTCGGTCTCGCTGACGAGGCCGACGACGACACCGGCCTTGAGCACGGGCACGGCCGACACGCCGTGATGGGTCATCAGCCGGGCTGCCTGGCGCAGCGTGGCGTTGGGGGCGAGGGTGAGGACATTGCGCGTCATCACGTCGGTGGCGGTCATCTGGTCGATCTTGGGCATGGTGGCACCTCCAGTATCAGCATAGCGGCCGTGGCGGATGGTGCGTTGCGCTGGATCAAGCGAGTTTCTGTTTTGCGCGCGGCCGCCGGCCTGCCCCGCGCGCGATACCCCACTGGAATGGCCGGAAGAGTCGGCCATTCCAGTGGGGTATCAATGCGCCTCGGCCCAGCTCCGGCCCTGACCGGTTTCCACCACCAGCGGCACCGACAGCGTGGCCGCCGCCTGCATGACGTCGCGGGCCAGGGCGGCGAGCGGGGTGGCGGCGGATTCGGGGACCTCGAACAGCAATTCGTCGTGGACCTGGAGCAGCATGCGCGCACCGAGGTTCGATTCGGCGAGCGCCCCGGGCAGCTTCACCATGGCGCGCTTGATGATGTCCGCTGCCCCGCCCTGGAGCGGGGCATTGATCGCCTGCCGCTCGGCATAGCCGCGCCGTGCCGGGTTTTTGTCGGCGATGCCCGGGATCCAGCAGCGGCGGCCGAAGGGGGTGAGCACGTAGCCGTGTTTGCGCGCCTCCTCCTTGGTGGCCTCCATGTAGTCGCGGATGGCGGGGTATCGGCGGAAATACAGGTCGATGTAGGCGCGCGCCTCGCCGGGTTCGATCTGGAGTTGGCGGGCGAGGCCGAAGGCGGAGATGCCATAGATGATGCCGAAGTTGATCGCCTTGGCGCGGCGGCGGGTGGCGCTGTCCATGCCGTCCATCGGCACGCCGAAGACCTCGCTGGCGGTGCGGGCGTGGATGTCCTCGCCGCGGGCGAAGCTGTCCTTCAACTGGGGAATGTCGGCGACATGGGCGAGCAGGCGCAGCTCGATCTGCGAGTAGTCGGCGCTGACCAGTACGTGGCCGGGCTCGGCGACGAAGGCACGCCGGATGCGGCTGCCTTCCTCGGTGCGGATCGGAATGTTCTGCAGGTTGGGGTCGGTGGAGGACAGGCGGCCGGTGCTGGCGACGGCCATGGCGTAGCTGGTGTGGACGCGCCCGGTGTCGGGGTTGATCTGCTCGACCAGGGCGTCGGCGTAGGTGGATTTGAGCTTGGCGAGCTGGCGCCATTCGAGGATGCGGGCGGGGAGATCGTGGCCTTGGTCCGCCAAACCCTGGAGCACCGCGGCGTCGGTGCCCCAGGCGCCGGTTTTCATGCGCTTGCCGCCGGGCAGCTTCATGCGGTCAAACAGGATCTCTCCCAGCTGTTTCGGCGAGCCGAGGTTGAAGCTCTCGCCGGCGAGTTGGTGGATAGTGATCTCCATCGCGGCCATGCGGTGGGAAAAATCCTTCGACATGGCGCGGAGTTCGTCCGCGTCCACCTTGATGCCCGCCCGCTCCATCTCCAGCAACACCGGGACCAGCCGACGTTCGACCTGTTCGTAGAGGGCCAGCGCCTTGGCCGCGCGCAGGCGTGGGCGCAGCACCTGCCACAGCCGCAGCGTGACGTCGGCGTCCTCGGCGGCGTAGGCGGTGGCGCGGTCGAGCGGGACTTGCGCGAAGGTGAGGCGGCCCTTGCCGGTGCCGGTGACGGAATCGTAGCTGATGGGGGTGTGGCCAAGGTGCAGGCCGGACAGTTCGTCCATGCCGTGGCCATGGGCGCCGGCGTCCATGGCGAAGGAGATCAGCATGGTGTCGTCCACCGGCGCCGGGACATCGAGGCCGGCCTGGGTGAACACCATCAGGTCGTATTTGGCGTTCTGGAACAGCTTCAGCACGGTGGCGTCGGCGAACAGGCCAGCGAGCGCGGCCAGGGCGGCATCGGGCGCGATCTGCACCTCGACCCCATCATGTCGCAGCGGGATGTAGCAAGCGCGGCCGGGAGCGGTGGCCAGCGAGATGCCAACCAGGGTGGCGCGCATCGCATCGAGGCTGTCGGTTTCGGTATCCACGGCGACCACGCCCGCCGCGTGCGCCGCGTCTATCCAGGCATGCAGGGCATCAAGCGTGGTGACGGTTTCGTACGGCCCGAACCCGTCGCGGCCGGTGGCCAGGGCGACCTGCGCCGTTGCATGGGAGAACAACGCGCCCTGGGCCTCGCCACCCGCGCGCATGACCGGCGGCGGTGGGGCGACGGTGGCGGCGGACGCACCGGATTCCAGGCCCAGTCGGGAGACTAGGCTGCGGAAGCCCTGGGCGGTGAGCCAGGCCGAGAGAATGTCGCGGTCCGGCTCTCGCGCAACGAGGGCTTCCAGCGGCTCCGGCAGCGGCACCTCGCAGCACAGCGTGACGAGTTGGCGGGAGATGCGGGCGAGGTCCGCATGCTCGATCAGCAGGTCGCGGCGCTTGGATGGCTTCATGGAAGGGGCGGCGGCCAGGATGCCATCCAGGTCGCCGAATTCCTGGATCAGCTGGGCGGCGGTCTTGGGGCCGATGCCGGGCACGCCAGGCACGTTGTCCACGGAATCGCCGATCAGCGCCTGGGCATCGATCAGCTTTTCCGGCGGTACGCCGAACTTTTCCATGACATCGGCCAGGCCGATCGGCTTCTGCTTCATGGGGTCGAGCATGTCGATGCCCGGGCGCAGAAGCTGCATCAGGTCCTTGTCGGAGGAGACGATGGTGGCCCGCCCGCCGGCAGCCACGGCGGCACAGGCGTAGCTGGCGATCAGGTCGTCGGCCTCCCAGTCGTCCAGCTCGATCGCCGGCACGCCGAAGGCCCGCGTCGCCTCGCGCACCAGGGCGAACTGGGGCCGCAGGTCCTCGGGCGGCTCGGGGCGCTGGGCCTTGTACTTGTCGTACAGGCGGTTGCGGAACGTCAGGCGGCCGGCATCGAAGATCACCGCGAAGTGCGTGCCGACATGGTCCTTCAGCAGGCGCGAAAGCATGTTGCTGAAGCCGAACACCGCGTTCACCGGCGTGCCGTCGGGCCGGCTCATCGGCGGCAGGGCGTGGTAGGCGCGGAAGATGAAGCCCGAGCCGTCGATCAGGATCAGGTGCGGCGCGCCGGCCGCGTGTGCACCCGCGGCCGGTCCGGGGGCGGCTGCGTCGTCCAATGCCGGGGGGGTGCGTTCCACTTCAGTGGCCGTGGTCGCCGCCGGCGCCCTCGGTCAGCACATACAGGCGCGAGCAGTACGGGCATAGCGCCTGGGTATCGACGATGCGCAGATAGACGCGAGGGTGGCCCAGTGCGCCGCCGCCGCCGTCGCAGGGGACGGTGCGCTCGTCGACATGGATGGTCTCGGTGGGCGTGATCCCGGGAATGGGGGTGGCGGCGCCGTCCGGCATGCGGAGTCCTTCGCGGTGACGAGAAGCGGGTGAGAGCGTGGGCAACACGGGGCTGGGTCGGGAGCGGGCGGCATGATAGCCATGCCCGGCATGCTTTCAACCATCCCGCTAATTTCGCGACGTGCGATGCTGCTAGGGGGTGCGGCGCTGCTGGGGGGCGCGCCGTTGGTCGCATGTACCCCTGCCGCCGCGCCGCCCGGGCCTGCGCACCTGGCGCCGGCGCTGGAGGACGGGGCGTTCGTGATGGAGGATGGCATGCGGCTTCCGCTGCGCGCCTGGCTGCCGGAGGGTGAGCCCTGGGCGGTGGTGCTGGCGCTGCACGGCTTCAACGACAGCCGGGATGCCTGGGCGATTCCGGCGCCGGATTTCACCGCTGCCGGCGTGGCGGTCTATGCCCCCGACCAGCGCGGCTTTGGGGGCACGGCCGTGCGGGGGCTTTGGCCGGGCGCCGATGCGCTGGCCGACGATGCGCAAATGATGGCCGCTCTGCTGCGCGCGCGTCATCCCCGTGCGCGGCTGGTGCTGATGGGCGAAAGCATGGGGGGCGCGGTGTTGATGCACCTGGCCACGCGTGGCGCGGCGCTGGCGGTGGACGGGCTGGTGCTGCTGGCGCCGGCGGTGTGGGGGCGGGCCGCAATGAACGTATTCATGCAGGGCGGGCTGTGGTTCGCGGCCACCTTGGTGCCGGGCATGACGGTGACGCGGCCGCCCCCGGGGGTGCGGATCGTGGCGTCGGACAATGTGGAGGCGTTGCGGGCGCTGGGGCGCAATCCGCTGACGATCCGGGCGACGCGGTTCGATACGATCCGCGGGCTGGTGGACCTGATGGACCTGGCGCTGGCCGCGGCACCGCGGTTTCCGGCGGTACCGTCGCTGTTCCTGTATGGCGGGCATGACATGATCATTCCGCCGGCGGCGACGCGGGCGACGTGGCGGGCGTTGCCGGAGGGGGTGGTGCGGCGGAGCTTCTATCCCGGGGGGTATCACTTGCTGCCGCGCGACCTGGGGCGGGCGGCGCCGATCGGGGATATCGTGGCGTGGCTGCGCGATCCCGGGGGGCGACTGCCGTCGGAGGGGGAGGCGGCTGCGGCGGGGTGGTTCGCCACCAAGACTTGACAATTGGCATTTTGGTGCGTTTCGTAACTAATGCGTACTCAAAATGGGATGTGCCATGTCGGAATCGAAGGGTTCAGAGGGGCGCTTGACCGGGGCTGAAGCCCTGCTGAATGAGGCGGCCCTCCTTGCGACACGCGACGATGACCGGGCGGCGCTTTGCCTGTCCGGTGGCGGCATCCGCAGCGCGGCGTTCTGCCTGGGCATTGTGCAGGGGCTGGCGCGGCTGGGGGTGTTGTCGCGGTTTCACTACCTGTCGACCGTTTCGGGCGGGGGCTACCTGGGTGGTTCGCTGACCGCGCGGATTAAGGAACTGTCGTGGGATGTCGATGCGCTGCAGAAGGAGCTGGCTGGCCCGACGGACCGGTCGCCTTGGCTGCGGGGATTGCGGCGGGCGGGGACATTCCTGACGCCGCAGACTGGGGCATTCTCGGCGGATACCTGGACCGGCATCACGCTGTTCGTGCGCAACCTGTTGTTGACCTGGGCGTCAATGTTGCCCTGGGCGCTGCTGCTGGTGCTGGGGTTCATCCTGTATCGCACGGTATTGGCGGTCAGTGGACTGTCGTGGGGGTTGGCGCTGACGGCGCTGGGGATTGGTGCCGTGGGTTTGCTTTACAGCACGTTCCTGCTTTGCGCGAAGCTCCCGAGCCACGTTGGCAACGGAGCCTGGCGACAATCAGATCCTGCCGAACGAAAAGCAGGCGTTGCTGCTGCGCACAGGATGAAGCAACGAACAATTTGGTCGGCCACAGCTTGGCCTGTCCTCGCCCCGCTCGCGCTCGGCGTGTGGGTAGCGGATGGCGGGCGCACGGTGAAGCCCACGCTTTTCGGCGATTGCGATGCATTGGCCGTGGGCGGAATGTACTTGTTCTGCGTGATGATGGCGTATGTGGCCGCGTGGACAGCGGCACAGCCCACGACCGCCCGGACATTGTTCCGTAGAAATTTTTTCCAGTGGTTCCTGGCATCGCTGATTTCAGCCTTTTTGACAGGACTGGGTGCCTGGCTGCTGCGCTGCCTGGTGGAGGCAGGCAGCCGGGTCGAGGTTCTGGCGGTGATCGGGCCGCTTTGGTTCGCCGTGGCGATGGTATGCCATGCCGGGATCTACATGGGGCTGCGTGAGCACGTACCGGCCGATGACGCGGAGCTCGACCGCGAGTGGACCGCGCGGATGAGCGCGCTGGTATTGCGCGTGTCGGTGGCCGTGGCGCTGGTCGGATTTCCGGTGTTAGCGCTGGCTGACCTGGTCGTGCCGCCGGACAACGCCGACTGGGGCTCGGGCGTCTGGGGGAAATGGCTAACGCCGCTGGTTAGCGGCCCGGCCGCGGCATGGCTTGGACAGAAAGCGTTTGCGCGGATGACGGCGGCGAGCGGTGTTCAGGCAAAGTGGAGCGACAAGGTGCTGAATGCGGCGCTGGCGCTTCTCGCGGCTGTGTTCGCGGCGTGCTTGCTGGCGGTGTTGAGCGCTGTGCTGCAGTCCTATGTAATAGGGCCAATCCAGCAGGCTCTGGTTTCGGATACTCCGTTCCTGTTGCGCTCGATGTTGTGCCCGGCATGCGCCCCGGCGCCTGAGCTGACCATGCTGGAGTTTCTGGCCGGGCTGCTGCGCGAATGGCTGCACATTCCGCCGCGTCCACCACTACCGGTCCCCGCGTGGATGATGGTGGTCGTGCAGATTTTGCTCGGCGTTGCGCTGTTCACGCTCGGGGTGGTGCTGAAGATCGACAACAACCGGTTTACGCTGCATGGCCTCTACCGCAATCGGCTGGTACGCGGTTTCCTGGGAGCTGCGCGCGAAAGCGTGGCGTCAGCCGCCCCGGGCGACACCAGCAAGGAGCGGATGCCCGAGCCCGTGACCGGGTTCGATTCGTACGACGACATGCGCCTGGCCGCAACAGTGGACAGAACGGACGCTGGACCGCGCAAGCGGATGTTGTTCCCTGTGATCAATATGGCGGTGAACCTGACGCAATCGGCAAACCCGCAATGGGCCGAGCGGAAGGCGCTGTCCTTCTCGGCGACGCCGCTGCACTGCGGCTACTATGTGCCGCCTCACTACGCGGACGTGCTGCTGCATGGCGACCGCGCCTATGTTGATACGCGGAAATTCAACCACAGCGGCGGACGCACCGCGGGGACGGTCCAGCGCGGGATTGGCCTTGGGACGGCGATAACCATCTCGGGCGCGGCGGCCAGCCCGAGTGCCGGGTATCACTCGCAGCCTTCCACGGCGTTTCTGATGACGCTGTTCAATGTGCGCCTGGGCTTGTGGGCGCCCAACACCGCGACGGGGGTCGAGCATTTCGGCCTGGACGGCTCGCAGCAGCTTCAGGCGCTGGCCGGCGATTTGCTTGGGCGCACCGGGATCGATGGCGAGGCCATCTACCTCTCGGATGGCGGGCATTTCGACAATCTGGGACTGTACGAGATGCTGCGCCGGCGCTGTTCTCATATCGTGGTAGTGGATGCCGGGGAGGACCACGCCTGTGCGTTCGACGATCTCGGCCAGGCCGTTCGCAAAGCATCAATCGATCTTGGGGTAACGGTCTCGATCCGCACGGGCGGCATCGATTCGAGAAAGGCGGACGGCTCGCCGGGCGATGGAGCTCGACTGGGCTTTGCCCTGGGCACGATCACCTATCCCGAAGCGGTCGACGACGACGGCGTGCCGCGGCCCCGGACGGGCAGCCTGCTCTATCTCAAGCCAACCTGGCTGCCGGACGTGCCGGTTGATGTGCGCGCCTATGGAGCGGCCGAATTGGTCTTTCCGCACCAACCGACCAGCGACCAGTGGTTCAGCGAGAGCCAGTTCGAGAGTTACCGGGCGCTGGGAACCCATCAGCTCGGACGCTTGGCCCCGCTGCACTTGGCACAGGATAGTGTGGCTGCGCTGTTCGAGGCGGCCGATCGGCGCCAAGCAGCGATGGCAAGCAGCCAAAGCGGCCTTTCGTCGGACGGGAGAACAGGGTAAAGAGCGCGTGGGGACCCGTAGCTCAGCTGGATAGAGCGTTGCCCTCCGAAGGCAAAGGTCGAAGGTTCGAATCCTTTCGGGTCCGCCAAATTTTCAAAGGGTTAGCCGAGCGCTGACCCGGAATAAAAAGAGCCCGGGTAACACTGGGGTATCGGCGGGGGGCTGAGGCCACCCCGCCATTGTGGGTGCGGCCCTAAGCGTCCCTTGCCTCGGCCGCGATTCGATAAATGGTGTAGGAGCCGCGGCTCCCAGGCTGATTCGGTCCAACTTGCCGAACCTTTTCAACGACATGGATCGGCTGGCCCTTTTTCTTCAGAGCCGCGAAGAAACCCCGTACCGTGTCCTTGCCCCAGCCTGTCGCCTCGCCAATCTGCGCAACGGTGGCGCCCTCGGGCCGACGCAGCATTCCCAGGACCATCATCAGTTTGGTCCCCTCCCGAGGGGCGCGCGGCTCTGAAGGGTCCCGCCGCGGCCGTCCGGGGCTCCGCCCGGGCGCGTCGCGCAAGCAGTTGATTGCCTGGGCCAGGTCGGCTTGCTGAGGCACGCCGTCATTCCATGCCCGAAGAATCCTCTGTGCCGCATGGCGCACTGAAGGCCGTCGCCCCTCGGGCGGCGCCGCGACATTCTGGTTGGGGGCGGCGTCGTCCTGCGGATCCTCCGAGGGGACCGGCCTGCCCCCCGCAGCCGGCTCGACTTCCTGCCTCCCATCGTCTGCCGCACATGGCACGGCGACCTTCGCGAGTTTGGTGCTGGCATTCGTGGGCGCCTCCGAGGCAGCCGTGTCGAGATGAGGCAGAAACCCGGCACCGATCGCGCGAAGTCCGGCATCCGTGATGCGCAGAGCGATCCACGCACCATCGGCGTCCTGCCGCCAGCCGAGGCCGACGTGCTGATGAGGGGCGGCAGTTTCCACCAACAACCCGCTATTGATCAGGCTCCTGAGGACCGAGTTGGCGGCGGCCTTTGGCAACCTGGGCGGCGGGGCCAGATGTGCCTCGTGTTCACTCGCTTTTGTCAGTGTCGCACGTTGCGTGTCGGTCAGCTTCAGCATGGGGGTCATGGGGGTCTCCGGTTCCGGCACCCGACCATCCGGGTGCTACGACCCCATGCCCCGTCGGAATCACCCGATCGGGGCCGAAGCGCGCGCCCTGGTTGCGGCGCGGTTCGTGCGTCAGTCGTGCGCGACTTCCGCCGCGATGCCCTCGTTGATCACGAAGCCTGTCAGGTAGGGGAGGCCAGCGGGAATGCCTGTTTCCCGACTGGTGCGGTGCGTGATCCGCCACAACATCCATTGCCCGGTAGCCATGGCGATCGCGTCAGCGAGGCTGCATCCAGTCGCTAGGGCGTCGTTCACCGCGTCGGCGAAGTGGCGGCCATGCCGGCTGTCGAGGAAGGCACGCACCGAGTTCGGATCGGTCGTGGTCGCCTCGTGGATCGCGACGAAGGCCCTCGGCCAGGCGGCCGGGGCATCCTCCCCCATGCTGCCCCAGAAGCCCCGGGCGGTGTTCTTGGTGAGGAGGATGGTGCTGCTCGTCATCGCGTTCTCCGTCATGCTCGTCGCGTGATGCTTCATTCGCGCTGTGACGGGTCTGAGCCAAGCGAATTGCAGCGCTATCATGTTGCTAAGGTTAGTTCTTCAGCGAATTGCGTGCCTGCACATCCCGCGTCCCCAGAAGAATACCCCCGTGTAGACTGGCGGTGCCTGACCGCCAGACGGTAGCCTCTCGCCAGAACGTCAGTCCCCTGCTCAGCCGATCCCCATGACCCCTATGCCAATGGCGGTTCCGTGGAGCATCGGTGCAAGATCGGAGGCATCAGATCGCCGGCACCTTGCCTTCGAACCGGTCGGCCATGTCCGTGAGCAGCTGGGCCATATGCTGATGGAGCAGAGCCTGCACGAGATGCGGCTCAGCACCAACTTCGGCAGCAACGAGCCCAGACACGCGGGCTGGCCAATTCAGAAGCGAGTCACGCATGGCACCGGCAATCTCGTCGGTCCGCGCGTCCGCAACGCGGACATCAACGAGCCTGCCACGGGCCCGATCCAGCGCGAGGCGCTGTGCCTCAACCTTCAGTGCCAACCGGGCCACAGTGAGCCGGCCAAAGGGCGTCGCATCCGGCCGCTGCGCGAGCGAGGAGGGGCCGGGCAAGACCGTGGCGGCCATATCCCGCCGAACCCGCTCGAGGTCCCACGACCCGTCCTGCTCGCGCACGATCCGTCCGCGGCGCTCCGCCTTCTGGATAGCTGTGTGGGAGACCCCAAGGCGGCGTGCAACCTCGCGGCCCGACATCACTCGCTCAGGCACTGATGCCTCCCTCGTGCGAACCATGGCCGTGTGCACAGCAAGTCCGATGGTCGAAGTGAGGCAACTTAATACAACGTTTCCAGACCGTTGTCTGTGCTCACCGGCTGGGTGGCATCGGGTGGCAACCCGATTTCTAGCCTGACGCTACCGCGGTCGCGCGCTTCCGCCCCCCGCATAGACCGCGGCCAGGAAGGACCCTGTGGTAGTGATCGGGCATCGTAAACGAAACTGACCCAGACAGAGCCGGTCAGGTTGTCACATTTGTGAAGTCCGACACCGACAGCGCATTCGGGCGTTGCGCCTTGAACTGGCGGTTGACGTGGTACTGCGGGCAAGGCGCAACCTTGTCGATGATCGTGGTCCTTACAGGCTTGCCGCGGATGATGCCTTGCAAACCCATAGACCCCATCAGGCGCACCACGATGCAGCGGGCAACGGCGTGGCCTTCGCGCAGCAGCTGGCGCCAGACCTAGCGCCCGCCATAGATGCGGAAGTTCTCATCGAACACCCGCGAAATCTCGGGTATCAGCGTCGCATCGCGCCTTGCCCGTGAAGACTGCCGGGCAGGGTCGCTGCGGCGAGCGACATGCACGTGGCAGCAGGATGGGGCAATCGGCAACAGCTTGCAGATCGGTTCCACCCAAGTTGACTCGCGATGTTCATCGATGGAGGCGTTAATGGCTTGAACCGGCGGTCGCGCTCTGCCTGGGCCAAATACTCCGATGTGTTGCGCAGGATCTCATTGGCATGCCGCAACTCCCCGTTCTCACGTTGCAGCGCCTTGAGCCGTGCCGCCATGTCGGTGGTCGGGCCACGCTTGCGGCCGCTGTCACGCTCCGCCTGCTTCAGCCACTCGTTCAGCGTTTGACCTATGCAGCCAATCTTGGCCGCGATCGACAGGATCGCCTGTCAACAGTATGTGTGCTCCGCATCGTGGTCCATCACCATCCGCACCGCGCGGGCACGCACCTCAGGCGAAAACTTGCTCGTCGTCTTGCTCGTCATTGCTCCACCCTCTCAGGAGTTGGAGCCTCCGACAAACACGGGACGGTTTACTACTTGATGCCCTTCACCTCTTCCTAGAGGGACACTCGCTGCACAGGCGGACCCATTTCTCGTGTGGGTGCCACTGGTCACAATCATGAGCATCGTTTATTGATGCGAGATGAGTTACCTCGAATCGCTTCAAGCGCCCCTGGCCGCCGCCGTAACGGCGCTCTCCAGGCACGGCATCGAAATGGATAAACTGAGGTTTGGTGGTGAGACGCCGATCCCCGCCAAAATTACCGCGCCGAGCTTCGCCGACTCGAAGTTTCAGGCGGAGCAGGCGCTGGGTGATTGGGCTGAAGGGTGCCTGGCAGCGGCCTTAAATGAAGCTCTCACTGACCATCGCGCCGTTGCTTATGGCTTCAGCAGCAAAATAATAGCCGGGGAAGAAGGTTTTAAGGAGCACTACATCAAAGGCATTCAGGATACATGCAAATATGGCGAGCGTGCCGATCTATTGATAGTTAATCGAAACTCACCACTCCCAAATGATATTTCCCACATCGAGACGCCCGCACTTGCTGACGTTGTAGCGGGGTCTCTGGGCGCAATCGAAGTTCGTTCGAGTCGTATGGAATCGAAAATTCACGCTGCCTACGTTCTGTCTCAATTGAAAGCAGGCAACAAAGTCTCGACGCCAGAACTGAATTTTACCGTAAAGGTCGAAGACTTAGTTAAAGCTTATCGCTGGATCGAGGTTCACGATAAACCGCAACTTTATGCGCAAGTTTTTCTTGATGCAGTGTATCCGATTGGCATCCGCGAAATCCTCAATTATATTGCTCGGGCCCCGAAGCTCAAAATTGACAATCCGCAAAGATCACGAAAGTATACAATTATGGTGCCTATTTCGACTGGCAAACTAGTTGGAGAAGTCACTGAATATCCGCACTCCAAGTGGTTGATCGACTGACAAAAAATGGACGTCACGACATCTATGCGCGCCCCTCTGGGGGAAAAATCACCGTGAATGGCAAAGTGATTTGCGATTTACTTCGTAATTAGCCTCGGGTTGCCGCTAGCGCAGCTTGCGCACAAAAATCCTCTGCCCTCTGCTTAAGTGCGCTATCCTCGGGGAATTTATTAAGGTCATCAAGCAAATCGGCCATCTCCGCTAAGAGTCGAGCCGGGGCTGCTCTCAAGTCTGGCACTTCAATGGTCTTTAGGTCGTTGGGTTCGAATTTGTTTAAGCCACCGCCATAGACACGCCCATGCATCTTCGAAGCTTCGCGCACGCTGCTCGCGTTGAGGCAAAGAGTTAAAGCCTTACAAAAAGTCTCATCCGCGCGATGCGGGTAGATGCAATGGAAGTTTGTAAGACTCCTCACGCCAGCCTCATTAAACACAAATTTCAAATCGCCCCTACCAAATACAGCTGCCCATATTGGTGCAACAGGGCGCTGTTCCATCGAATACCAGGGGCGTCGATTCGCAAGCAAGAACCTCGAGGGCAGAGACAGATCCACACCCTGCTGGACATATAGCTTTTCTGGCGCGGTCAAGGGATCGGTAAGGTTCAGAAGGAATAATTTGCCGCCACTCTCTGCAGCAGCACGGAAGTCCGACTGCCAATAAATAAGTCCACGGACGTCAGTTGCCCTTCCCACGCGAGGCAAGCACCGATTGACACTGATGCCGAGGGAAACAAAACGACTTTTTGACAGCGAAAAAAAGTCATTCGCACCAGTCGCAATGCCGCGCCGAAACGACGCCATTTCTCCTAGCGAAATGAAGCCCGGGGTTGCATCGTGCTGCTTGCCTTGGAAAAGCGGTTCCCATTTAGTAGATCTAAGTAATTCGTCTTTCGAGAGAATAACTTTTTTACTGGACGCCCTTAATTCATCCATTGACGACGGCGCTGCGTCAAAATTAATTCCCCTCAAAAACCAGCCTGTAACTTTCAGCATTATTTTCTCTCCAC
>JANPIH010000033.1:0-31761 GCA_031424895.1 Rhodospirillales bacterium | reverse complement strand
CAGGGGGCCGAGCCCCCTGCACCCTCATCACTTCCGCCTTCGGCGGGGAGGGGCCATCACGGCGCGCGACACAGACCGAGCCGGCCCCTCCCCGCCGAAGGCGGAAAAGGTCCGGGAGTCCAGAGGCCCTGCCTCTGGCGGGGTCCAGGGGCAGAGCCCCGGGCCTTCCTCCCCATGAGCATCATCCTACGCATCGCCCGCCGCGAGTTGCGGGGTGGGATTGCCGGGTTGCGGATTGTGTTGGCGTGTTTGGCGCTGGGGGTGGCGGCGATTGCCGCGATCGGGTCGCTGCGGGAGGGCATCACGCGGGGCCTGGCGCAGGATGGGGCGCGGATTTTGGGCGGCGATCTTGATGTGCTGGGCGGGTCGCAGCCGTTGCCGGAGGGGTTGCGGGCGTGGTTTGTCCAGCGTGGCGGGCAGGTTTCGGCCATCACCACGCTGCGTTCAATGCTCGTGGCGGCGAATGGCGAGCGGATGCTGGTGGAGGTGAAGGCGGTCGACGAGGCGTGGCCGCTGATCGGGGCTGTGGGCTTTGGGCCGGCACAGGCGAAGGACGCGGCGCTGGGCGGGCGCGACGGGCAGTTCGGCATGGCGGTGGAGGCCAGCGTGCTGGCGCGGCTGGGTGTCGCGCCGGGCGAGTTGGTGCGGCTGGGCGTGGCCAGCTTCGTGCTGCGCGCGACGGTGGACGAGGAGCCGGACCGCGTGGCGAGCCCTTCGCTGTTCGGGCCGCGCGCGCTGGTGAGCCTGGCGGGGCTGGCGGCGACCGGGCTGGTGCAGCCGGGCGCGATCGTGGAGCATCATCTGCGTGCCGACATGCCGCCGGGGGCCGATATCTCGGCGATCGTGCGGGAGCTACGCGCGGCGTTCCCCAACACCGGCTGGCGCATCCGCGTGGCGAGCGACGCGGCACCACAGGTGACGCGGTTCATCGAGCAGACCAGCCTGTTCCTGACTCTGGTGGGGCTGACATCGCTGCTGGTGGGCGGGATCGGGGTGGCGAACGGGGTGCGGGCGTGGCTGTCGGCCCGGGCGCGGGCGATCGCCACGCTGCGTTGCCTGGGCGCCTCGGGTGCTACGGTGTTCGCGATTTCGCTGGTGCAGGTGATGGTGCTGGCGGCGCTGGGCGTGCTGATCGGGCTGGCGGTGGGGGCCGCCCTGCCGGTGCTGGCGACCTTGTTGCTCGCAGACGTGTTGCCGGTGCCGCCGGTGGTGGGGCTGTTTCCGCGCCCGCTGGGGCTGGCGGCGCTGTTCGGGCTGTTGACGGCGGCGACCTTCGCGCTGTGGCCGCTGGGGCGGGCGATGCGGATTCCGGGTGCGGCGCTGTTCCGCGACGCGATGCTGCCGAGCGGCGTGCGCCCGCCGGGCTGGCTGATTGTGGCCAATGTCGCGCTGGCCGCGATTCTGGTGGCGTTGGTGGTGGCGACCAGCCAGGACCGGCTGTTCGCGCTGTGGTTCTGCGGTGGCGCGCTGGGCACGCTGCTGCTGTTCCGCGGCGGCGGCTGGGCGCTGATGCGCGCGGCCCGCATCATGCCGCACGGGCAGCGCGCCTGGGCGCAGCTTGGGTTGTCCAACCTGCACCGGCCCGGGGCGGCGACGCCGTTGATGCTGGTGTCGGTGGGGCTGGGCCTTTCCACCCTGGCGGCGGTGGTGCTGATCCAGGGCAATGTGCGCCGGCAGGTGGCCGAGCAGTTGCCGGACCGGGCGCCGAGCTTCTTCTTCATCGACATTCAGAACGACCAGCTGGCGGAGTTCCAGGGCATCCTGGCGGCCCAGCCCGGCGTGGGCGAGGTGCGGCACGTGCCCAGCCTGCGCGCGCGCATCGTCTCCGTGGCCGGCGTGCCGGCCGACCAGGTGCAGGCAACGCCCGAGACGGCATGGGCGCTGCGCGGCGATCGCGGCCTGACCTATGCCGCCGCGGCGCCGGAGGGCACGCGGGTGGTCGCCGGGCAGTGGTGGGACGCGGCGTATCGTGGCCCGCCGCTGGTGTCGTTCGATGCGCGGCTGGCGGATGGCTGGGGGGTGAAGGTGGGCGACATCATCCGGGTGAACGTGCTGGGCCGCGACCTTGAGATGCGGGTGGCCAACCTGCGCGACATCGACTGGCGCACGCTGGGGATCAATTTCACCATGGTGGCCAGCCCCGGGTTGCTGGAACGGGCGCCGCACGGCCACGTCGCCACGGTGCGCGCCGAGCCGGCGGTGCAGACGCGGGTGCTGCGCGCGGTCACCGACGCGCTGCCCAATGTCTCGGGCGTGCGGGTGGAGGAGGTGCTGCGAACGGTGAGCGGCCTGCTGGAGCGCATGGCGGCAGCACTGGCCGCCACCGGCTCCCTCACCCTGGTCAGCGGCGGCCTGGTGCTGGCCGGCGCGGTGGCCGCGGGGCAGCGCCAGCGCATCCGCGAGGCGGTGATCCTGAAAACGCTGGGGGCGACGCGGGGGCAGATCCGCGCGGCCTGGCTGGTGGAGTTCGGCATTCTGGGGTTGGTGGCCGGGGTACTGGCGGCTGCGGTCGGCACGGCGGCGAGCTGGGGCGTGGTGCATTATCTGATGCGCACGGACTGGGCGTTCCTGCCGGGCACGCTGGCGGCGACGGTGGCAGGGTGCGTGGCAATGATGCTGGTGGTCGGCTTCGCCGGCACCGAGGCGGCGCTGCGGGCCCGCGCGGCGCCGTTGTTGCGCAACGAGTAGCGGCGCCGCGCGCCCTTTTGGCCAGTGGGGGCGCCGCCGCAGCGATGCAACGAATGACCGCTCCAACGACCCCGGGCCGCCGCGAGCAAACATTACAGGGATTTCGCTTGAATGCGCTGGGCAACTCTCCAAAATGGTGGGTGAACAGGCATCCCGCCTGAGCAGGGAAGCAACCGACATGGCTCTCATGCCCGACTATCGCGCCTATCCGGGCGTTGGACGCGCCGCGGACTCCGCAGCCGTCATCGACGCTGGCCTGCGCGCCTACATGCTCCGTGTCTATAACTGGATGACCTCCGGTCTGGTGCTGACCGGCCTCGTCGCCTACGCCATCGTCAGCGTGCCGGCGGTCTACGAGCTGTTCTATCCCGCGGTGATGACGCCGCGCGGTGTGCGCCATGACCCGGGCGTGCTCGCCTATGTGGCGATGTTCGCGCCGCTGGCCTTCGTGCTGGTGCTCAGCTTCGGCGTGAACCGGTTGTCCAAGACCGCCGTTCAGGCGCTGTTCTGGGCATTCTGCGTGGCGATGGGTGCCAGCATCACCAACATCTTCAAGATCTACACCGGCCAGAGCATCACCCAGGTGTTCTTCGTTACCGCGGGCACCTTCGCAGCGATGAGCCTGTATGGCTACACCACGCGTGCGGACCTGACGAAGCTGGGCGGGTTCCTGATCATGGGCCTGATCGGCATCATCATCGCTGGCCTGGTGAACATCTTCATCGGCAGCTCGGCGCTGGCCTTCGCGATCACGGTGATCGGCGTGCTCATCTTCGTGGGCCTCACCGCTTATGACACGCAGCGCATCAAGGCCGACTACGTGCAGTATGCCTATGCCTATGGCCCCGACGAGGCCGGCAAGCGCAGCGTGATGGACAGCCTCAGCCTGCTGCTGAACTTCATCAACCTGTTCATGCTGCTGCTGCAGCTGATCGGCGTGAAAACCAACAACGACTAGCGGCGTCGCCGGGCACAGGCCGACGACGAGAAAGGCCCCGGGGAGCGATCCCCGGGGCCTTGACGTGTGTCTGAAATGGGCGGCGGCGAGCAGCCCTCGCTCAGAGGATCAGAGCGTCTTGAGGAAATTGCCCAGCTTGACCAGGGCGGTGGCCTTGTCCGTCTCGTCCAGGGCGGCGAGTTCGGCGGCCAGACGGTCCATCGCGGCCTCGTAGATCTGGCGCTCGGAGAAGCTCTGGTCGGGCTGGCCAGCGTTGCGGTGCAGGTCACGCACCACCTCGGCGATGGCGGACGGATCGCCGGAGTTGATCTTGGCTTCGTATTCCTGGGCGCGGCGCGACCACATGGTGCGCTTGATCCGCGCACGGCCCTTCAGCACGGCCAGCGCCTCGTCGAATGCCTTGCGGGTGGACAGGCGGCGCAGCCCGGCCGAGCGGGCCTTGGCGACCGGCACGCGCAGGGTCATCCGGTTCTCCTCGAAGGTGATGTGGATCAGCTCGAGGTGGTGGCCGGCGATCTCCTCCTTGGCGATCTTCTCGACCTTGCCGACTCCGTGGGTCGGATAGACGACGTAGTCGCCCTCTGAAAACGACTCGTCCTTGTTGGAGGAGCGGGAGATGGTGGCCGGCCGGCCCCCGGGCGCGATGGCACCGGTGCCGCCAGGGCGGGGGCCCTCGGCGATCCTGGCCACGGGCTCGGCCGCGGTCAGGACCGGAGCCAGGACCGTGGGAGCGGCCGGAGCCGGAGCCGGGGGAGGGGCATCAACGTTGTTGGCAGGAGCTGTCACGATCTGGTGGGTCTCGATCTGGGGTTTGGCGGGCGGCTTGGCCGGCGGAGGCGGGGCGGCCGCGGGCTCGGAAGACGGGGCCGTGACGGAACGCAGGCTTTCGGCATTGACGGCGGCAGGCTGTGCCGGGGCAGGACGTTCCACCGGGGCGCCGGGTTTGCCGGATGGCTTCCTGGCGGCGGCTTCCTTGACATCGATTTCCTTTGCAGGCGGGTCCTTGGCGGGCGGCTTGACCGACTGGTCCTTGGCAGGCGGCTTGCCCGATAGTTCCTTCGCGGGCGGCTTGCCCGACGGGTCTTTCGCAGACGGCTTAGCACCGGCCTTTGCCGCAGGCCGCTCGGAAGGCGCTATGCTTCCGACTTTCCCGGGCGCGGCTTTCGTTGCCGCCGGCGTGCCGGAGGACGATCCGGGCCGCGTTGCAGCGACCTTGGCCCGGGGGGCGGTCGACTTGGTCGCGCCTTGCGACCGATCCGATACGCCGGATGTCTTCATGGCGAACCTCGTCTGCCCGAAACCACACCAAATTTGGTCACTTAGTCACTGCTTGGTCCCTCCGAGGAAAACCAAGCCGCCAAAATCTACGCAAGGCCCAACAAAAAAGGCCATGGGCGGCGCACGGGGCCTTCGCCCGCCTCACCGCCGCCGCATCCCCGTGCTGATCGGGATCCTCGATGATCGGGCCAGTACAAGACCAGGATAGACATCACGGATCGCGTATCCGAGATCGCGCCTTCCCGTCACCCGTAACGGGAATATAGCACGAATTTCATCGAACGTCAGGGGGGTAGCGGCGCAGATTGGGCGGTCCTGACCGTCGCCACGCGCAGCGCCCCAAGTTTCAGGACTTGCCGGGCTCGGGGGAGAAAAGCTTGGCTTTGCCGGGCTTGTCCTTCCAGTCCTCGGCGTCGGCCGGGGCCTCCCCCTTGCGGGTGATGTTCGGCCACAGCGCGGCGTAGGTGCGGTTCTGCTCCAGCCAGTCCGAGGCCTTGTCGTCGCTGTCGGGCACGATCGCCTCGGCGGGACACTCGGGTTCGCACACCCCGCAATCGATGCATTCGTCCGGATGGATCACCAGCATGTTCTCGCCGACGTAGAAGCAGTCCACCGGACAGACCTCCACGCAGTCCATGAACTTGCACTTGATGCAGGCTTCGGTGACCACATAGGTCATCGGCGGCTCCCCACTGGGTCGGCGTTCTGGCTCGCCGCGGGATATGACGCCGTTTCCGCGCTCGGGCAAGAGAGCGTTGTATCGGGTGGGATATCGCGAAACAGCGTGGCGGCCTCGCTGGCGGGGCCGCGGCGGGCGGCCAAGGCCAGCACTTCGATCACCCGCACCTGGCCGCGCAGCGGCATGGTGATGACGTCCCCGATCCGGAGCCGGGCATGGGGCTTTTCCGTCGGCTGGCGGTTGATGCGCAGGCCGCCCTGCCCCACCACGGCGGCGCAGTCGCTGCGGCTTCGCATGAAGCGGGCGCACCACAGCCATTTGTCCAGCCGCTGCCAGCCGACATCCTCGCGGTCGCTCATGGGCGGTCCCGATGCTGGCGAGCCAGGGGGCGCAAGCTGGCCAGGGCGGCGAAGGGGCCTTGGGCGGAGGCGGCGGGCAGCGCCTCCAGGTCGGCACGGCGGCGGCGGACTAAGGCGAGCATCGCAGGCGCCGGGGGGCCGAACTGGCCGGGTGCGAGGATGGCGGCGGGGTGGACGCGGAAGCCGAGGCCACGCAGCACGGCGGGCAACACCTCGGCGCGCACCGACAGCCGCGGGCACAAATCGGTCGGCAGCGGTGCCGGCCGTGCCCGTGCCGCCCAGGCCAGCTCGGCGCCGACCCGTTCGGCGATGTCCAGCCGGACCAACACCGGGCCCGCCGCCACCCAGCCCATGGCGGCGGCGAACCCCGCCGGCCAGCCCGCCTGCAAGGGCAGCGACACCAGGCCCGGCTGCGGCAATTCCGGTGCGGGCACGCCGGCCGCAAGCGCCCACAGCGCCGCGCGCAGCCGGGCGGCACCGGGTTTGAGCATCGCGGGCATGTAGAGTGCATGCCGCCCCGCCCGCACACCCATCGCCTTCAGCTGCTGGCGCTGCTGCGGCGAGAGGTCGTGGTCCGGCTCCAGCGTCGGGGTGACGCCCAACCCCTCGGCCACCCGATGCAGCGCGCCGCGTAGGGTGGGTGCGACCCGGGCGGCGTCGGCGGCGGCATACAGGGAAGCCAGGGCGGCGCGCAGAGTGGCATCGAGGAAGCGCTGCAGCCGGGCGCGGATGCGCTCGCGCTGGGCGCCATCGATCAGCGGCGAATCGCGCACCTCCACCAGCGGGCGCAGCAGGCTCGCCCCCGCGCGTAGCACGGCGACGGCGTGCCCGTCCCACGTGATGCCGGGGGAGGGGGCCAGCACGAGGGCGAAATCCTCGTCCCCGCCGGATTCCAGCCGTGCCACCCGGCGCGGGATCTCCTCGCCCAACGCCCGGCGGGCGGCGCGCAGCACCAGCTTGCGTTCCTCGCCCTCGGTCAGCGGGTCGGGCACGAAGGTGAAGCCCTCGATGTGGCCGACCGGGTGGCCCTCGACCACCACCTCGCCGCGGCGGGTGACGGCGGAGAGCAGGGCTTCGCTGGCGCCAGGCTCCAGCCGGCGCAGCAGCATCGCGGCGCGGCGGTCGACGAAGCGGGCGATCAGCCTTTGGTGCAAGGCGTCGGACAGCAGGTCCTCGGCCTCGCGGGCGCGGGCCTGCCAGTGGGCGGCGTCGCGCAGCCAATCGGCGCGGGCGGCGATGTAGGACCAGACGCGCACGCCGGACAGGCGCTGCATCAGCGTGTCGATGTCGCCATCGGCGCGGGTGACGGCGGCGATGGCGCCGGCGATCCAGTCGGTGGGGATGGCGCCGTCGCGGGCGACATGGGCGAAGACCCGGCCGCACAGGCGGGCGTGGCTGTCGTCGGCGATCTTGCGGAAATCGGGGATCTGGCACGCCTCCCACAGGATGCGCAGGCGGGTGCGACCACGGGCGAGCGCGCGGATGTCGGGGTCGCGGGCCAGGGCGGCGAGGGTTTCCAGGTCGCTGGCCTCGTTGCCGCGCACAAGCACCGGCACCGGCGGGGGGGCCTGCAGCGTGGCGAGCAGCGAGTCGAGATGGGTGAAGTCGAGCGCGCTGTTGCGCCAGACCAGCTGGGCCAGCGGCTCGAAGCTGTGACTTTCCACCGCACGCACCAGCTCGTCGTCGAGCGGCGGGCATTCGGCGGTGCTGCCGAAAGTGCCATCGCGCATGCCGCGCCCGGCCCGGCCGGCGATCTGTGCCACCTCGGGCGGCATCAGCCCGCGCGGGCGGTGGCCGTCGAACTTGGAGAGGCGGGCGAAGGCGACATGGTCCACGTCCATGTTCAGGCCCATGCCGATCGCGTCGGTGGCGACGAGGAAATCGACCTCCTTGTCCTGGTAGAGCGCCACCTGGGCGTTGCGGGTGCGCGGACTGAGGCGGCCCATCACCACGGCGCAGCCGCCGCGGCGGCGGCGGATCGCCTCGGCAATGGCGTAGACCTCGGCGGCGCTGAAGGCCACGACGGCACTGCGCGGCGGCAGCTTGATCAGCTTGGCGGGCCCGGTATGGGTCAGCTGGGACAGGCGCGGACGGGTTTCGACCGAGATGCCAGGCACCAGGCGGTGGAGCAGGGGGCGGATGGTCTCGGCCCCCAGGAACATCGTCTCAACCAGGCCGCGCGCGTGCAGCAGCCGGTCGGTGAAGACGTGGCCGCGGTCGGGGTCGGCACAGAGCTGGATCTCGTCGACCGCCAGGAACTCGGCCCTTCGGTCCAGCGGCATCGCCTCCACGGTGCAGGAGAACCAGCGCGCGTCGGGCGGCACGATCTTTTCCTCGCCGGTGATGAGGGCGACGTGCCGGGCGCCCTTGCGGGCCACCATGCGGTCGTAGTTCTCGCGCGCCAGCAAACGCAGCGGAAAGCCGATGATGCCGGAGGCATGCGCCAGCATCCGCTCGATCGCAAGGTGCGTCTTTCCCGTATTGGTGGGGCCAAGCACGGCCTTCACCCGGGGTGCGAATCCGGACATGACACAAGGTTCGGATGCTGCGCTGCAAAATGCAAGCCAGCCATGATGACGCTCGGATGAACTCGTTGAAACTCCTTGGCCGCCCTACATATGTCTCCACCAACGAATAGACCGGCCGGCGTGAGGATTGATCGATGACGACACAGGACCAGACGGTGGAGCAGCATGATTTCGGCGCCGAGGTAGGGCGGCTGCTCGACCTCGTGGTGCACTCGCTCTATTCGGAGCGGGAGATCTTCCTGCGCGAGCTGGTGGCCAATGCCGCCGACGCGACCGATCGCCGCCGCTTCGAGGGCCTGACCAACCCCGCGCTGACCCCGCCCGAGGGTGCCGCGGTGCGCATCCTGCCCGACAAGCCCGCCCGCACGCTGACCATCACCGACGACGGCATCGGCATGGACCGCGAGGAGCTGATCGCCAATCTGGGCACCATCGCACGCTCCGGCACGCGGGCGTTCGGGGAGAAGCTGGCCGAGGCGGCGCCGGACCAGCGCGTAAACCTGATCGGGCAATTCGGCGTGGGTTTCTACTCCGCCTTCATGGTGGCCGACCGGGTGGAGGTGACATCGCGCAAGGCGGGCACCGACCCCGAGGGAAGCGGGGCAGCCTTCACCTGGGCCAGCGACGGACGCGGCGCGTTCACGCTGGCCGCCGGCGAGCGGGCGCAGCCGGGCACCACCATCGTGCTGCACATGAAGGCCGATGCCGACGAGTACCTCGACCCGCACCGGTTGGAAGCCATCGTGCGCAAATGGGCCGACCACGTCACCATCCCGGTGATGATCGCCCGCGACGGCCAGGATTTTGCGGCCAACGAGGGCACCGCGCTGTGGCGCAAGCCGCGTTCGGAGGTGACGGAGGAGGACTACACCGACTTCTACCGCCATCTCGGCCTGTATTTCGACAGCCCGGCGGCCACGCTGCACTGGCGTGCCGAGGGGATGGTGGAGTTCCACGCCCTGCTGTTCGTCCCGGGCATGAAGCCGTTCGAGCCGGGGGGCGAGCAGGAGCGGGCATCGAAGTTGCGCCTGCATGTGAAGCGGATGTTCATCACCGACCGCGCCGAGCTGCTGCCGCCCTGGCTGCGCTTCGTGCAGGGCGTGGTGGACACCGAGGACCTGCCGCTGAACGTCTCGCGCGAGATGCTGCAATCGACCCCGGTGCTGGCGCGCATCCGCAAGGCGGTGACGAACCGGATGATCACCGAGCTGAAGAACCAGGCCAAGGACCCCGAGGCCTACGGGAAGATCTGGGAGAATTTCGGCGCCATCATCAAGGAAGGCGCGTGGGATGACCACGAGCACCGCGCCGAGATCGCGCCGCTGCTGCGTTTCGCCACCTCCGCGCAGGAGGGGTTTGCGTCCCTGCCCGAGTATGTCGCGCGCATGAAGGAGGGGCAGGAGGCGATCTACTTCCTGGCCGGCGACAGCATCGGGTCCCTGACGCGGTCCCCGCAGCTGGAGGGGTTTCGTGCCCGCGGCGTGGAAGTGCTGCTGATGGCCGATCCGATCGACGCGTTCTGGCCGGAGCGGCTGGACAGCTTCGACGGCAAGAAGCTGGTCAGCGTCACCCAGGGGGCGGCCGACCTGGCCAAGATCGCGCCGCTGGAGGCGCCACAGGGCGAGGCGGCGGATACTGAGGCCCTGCTCCCCGCACTCAAGGCCGCACTCGGCGATGCGGTGGCCGAAGTGCGCACGACGGACCGGCTGGTGGACAGCGCGGTGGTGCTGGCTGCAGGGGGTGCGGGGGCCGACCTGCAGATGCAGCGGCTGCTGCGCCGTGCCGGGCGGGCGGGGATGGCCGGCGCCCCGGTGCTAGAGGTCAACCCGCGCCATGCCCTGATCGGTGCCCTGGTGGCCCGGCTGGCCGGGGGCGAGGACATCGGCGCGAGTGCCCAGATCCTGCTGGACCTCGCGCGCATCCAGGACGGGGACGCCCCGCGCGACCCGGCGGCCTTCGCCCGCGCCGTGGAAACCCGGCTGGCCGAGGCGCTCATGCGGGGGTAAGCGCCAGTCCAGCTTCCCCCCCCACGACGGCATTTCTTCGTATGCAGGACGGAGCGGCACGCACTCCGTTGTCGAAGCGTTCTCGTCATATATGCGTGAGCCCGACGACGAATTACCGAATTTTTAGGAACATTACGACCCCCACGATCGTAACGAGGTTGTATTGTGGCGAGTGGGGTGTCATCTGATTGTCTCGTGCAGCGGCACCGTGCGTGCCGCCGAGTCGGGGCATGTCGCGCCGAGCCGGGCTGAGAAGGAATGGTCATGCCAGACCAGCAATTGCCTTTCGTCGAGGCATCGCCACAGGCGAAATCGGTACATGCCGTCCGCCCGGATGGGCTCGATGCCTGGCTTGCCGGCCTGCCCACGGCGCAGTCCGCCTTTCTGCGGGGCAGCGGCTTCACGGCCAAGGCGCAGGAACTGCGGCTGATCCCGGGCCCACAAGGCGTGCAGGCCGCCGTGCTCGGCCTTGGCGCCGATCGTTCCCCATTTGCATTCGGCAGCCTGGCGCTGGGCCTTCCCGAGGGCGACTGGAAGCTGGAAGCCGGCAACTACGATGCCGAGGCAGCCCGGCTGGGTTTTGGCCTAGGCGCATATCGCTTCGCCCTGTTCCGCACGCCGCGGCGCGCGCCCGCGCGGCTGGTGGCCGAGCACGCAGGGCGCGCGCTGTCCCAGGTGCGGGCCGCCTGGCTGGTGCGCGACCTGATCAACACGCCGGCCAACCTGCTCGGCCCGGCCGAGCTGGCGGCTGCCGCCGTGGCGCTGGCAACCGCGCACAAGGCGACCTGGACGCTCACCGAAGGCCCTGATCTTGAACGCGAATATCCGACGATCGCCGCCGTCGGACGGGGCTCCGACCGTGCCCCGGTGGTGGCGACCTTCCGCTGGCAGGGCAGCACCGCGGGCCCCGATGCGCCGCTGGTGGCCCTGTGCGGCAAGGGCGTGTGCTTCGATACCGGCGGCTACGACCTCAAGTCCTCCAGCGGCATGTTGCGGATGAAAAAGGACATGGGCGGGGCCGCCACCGTGCTCGGCCTGGCGGCCATGCTGATGGATGCCGACCTGCCCATCCGCCTCGTTGTCCGCATCGGCTGCGTCGAGAACGCGGTATCCGGCCGGGCGATGCGCCCGCTCGACGTGATCCGCACCCGCCGCGGCCTGACCGTGGAGGTCGGCAATACCGATGCCGAAGGGCGGCTGGTGCTGTGCGACCTGCTGGCCGAGGCCTCCGACGACGCGCCGGCGCTGCTGGTCGATTGCGCGACCCTGACCGGCGCGGCACGCGTGGCCGTGGGCCCTGACCTGCCCGCCTACTTCACCAACGACGACGGCTGGGCCGCGGCGCTGGAGCGTGCCGGGGCCGCGGTTCACGACCCTGTGTGGCGCCTGCCGCTCTGGGATGGCTACGATTCCTGGCTCAACAGCCCGGTCGCGGACCTCAACAACGTGGCCGGCAAACCGATGGCCGGGGCAGTGGTTGCGGCTTTATTCATGCGTCGTTTCCTTGCACCCGGAACTTCCTGGCTCCATTTCGATCTCTATGCATGGAACGACTCCTCAAGGCCCGGAAGGCCCGAGGGAGGTGAGGCCCAGGCGATGCGAGCCGTCTGCGCCGCGATCGAAACCAAACTGCTCGCCGCCTGAGGCCGCACCGGGTTGCCCGAATGGGTAGCCCGCTCCAGCGGCAAGGGGACGAACCCGCAACGGGGCGCCGCCCGAATCCTTCCCCGGCCCGGCGCCACCTTCGACCCGGCCAACTCCGAGACGGCCCGAATCCGAGACGACCTGCCTCCGAGACGACCTGACTCCAAGACGACCTCACTGCGAGACGGCATTTCTACAGAAAAGGACCCTGTCATGGCTGCCAACGCGACTCCCGAGAACCTGGTTGGCGTACTGCGAGATACGGTGGTCGCGCTGGTGCGACGCGACGGCCCCGATCTTTCGGCGCGCCAGCTTGGCGTCTTCCTCACCTGCTACCTGCAGGAAGGTGCCCACACCGTCCGCGGCCTCGCGGCCGAATTGAACGTCTCCAAGCCCGCCATCACCCGTGCGCTCGACCGGTTGGGCGAACTTGACCTCGCGCGGCGCAAGGTGGACCCCATGGACCGCCGCAGCGTGCTGGTGCAGCGCACCCTGAAGGGCACCGCCTTCCTGCGCGACCTGCGGAGCATCATGGGCGAGGCCCAGGCAACCGCACGCAAGACCGCCGCCGCCGAACCCGCCCCCAAGAAAGCCGTCAACGGCTGAACCTACCGCGCCGCGCCACCTTCGGCGTACGGGACGGGCCGGGCCTGCAGGGGGCCCTGGTCTGCTCCGTGGGGGTGTGATGTGATGGCGGGATGGTGAACCCGTTCGATCCCGCCATCTCCGGCTATCCACGCGACATGGTCGGGTATGGCCGCTCGCCGCCCGATCCCAAGTGGCCGGACGGTGCGCGCCTGGCGCTCAACATCGTTGTCAATTACGAGGAGGGTGGCGAGGCCAGCGTGCTGCATGGCGACCCGCAATCGGTCGCCTTCCTTACCGAGCACATCACCACGCCGACCATCGGCCGCCGTGCGCCGACGGCCGAAAGCCTGTGGGAATACGGCAGCCGCGTCGGCTTCTGGCGCGTGTGGCGGGCGCTGTCTGCGCGGAAGCTGGCCACGACCTGTTTCGGCGTTACCATGGCCATGGCCCGCAATCCCGAGGCCGTCGCCGCCATGAACGAGGCGGGCTGGGAGATCGCCACCCACGGCATGCGCTGGAACATCGACCCGCCGGCGGACGAGGCGGGCGAGGCGGCCGAGATCGCGCAGACGATGGCGCTGCACGCCGAGATCACCGGCGCGCCGGCCCGCGGCTGGTACAACCGCTCCACCGCCCGCACCTGGCGCCTGCTCGGCGCGCACGACATGCTCTACTTTGCCGACAATTATGCCGACGACCTGCCGTTCTGGGTGGATGTCGCCGGACGGGCGGAGTTGGTGGTGCCCTACACGCTGGAGGCCAACGACATGCGCTTCGCCGTGCCGGGCGGCTTCCCGGATGGCGATGCCTTCTTCACCTACCTGCGCGACACGTTCGACGTTCTCTACCGCGACGGGCTGGAAGGGCGGCCGCGGATGATGAGCCTGGGGCTGCACGGCCGGCTGGCCGGCCGGCCGGGGCGCACCGCGGCGCTGGAGCGGTTCCTGGACTACGTGGGCAGCCACGAGCGCGTGTGGGTGGCGAGCCGGGCGGAGATCGCGCGGCACTGGCGGGCGCATTTCCCGCCCCCTGTCGCTCCGGTACAGAAATGGTAAGCTGATCTGCGAAGCTGGCCAGCATTCCGGCCGGCGGCGCGAAGAAGGAAGGTCCGATGCCGCTTCCTCAACAAGGCGGGTGCCTGTGCGGCGCAGTCCGCTACGAGATCAGCCAGCCGCCGGGCCGCACCTGGACGTGCCACTGCATCCAGTGCCAGCGAATGACCGCCAGCGCGTTCTCTATCGGTCTCGCCGTCCCGTCAGGTGCATTCACGATCATGAGCGGCGAGCTTCGCCGCGTCGCCCTCACGGCGGATAGCGGGCGGGAGCGGACCAACTGGTTCTGTCCGCACTGCGGCACATGGATCACCTCAGGGTCCGATCCAAGGCTTGCGCCGACCAAGCCGATCCGCCTTGTTCTGGGCGGCACGCTGGACGATTCCTCCTGGTTGCGGCCGACGACGCACTACTGGACCCGCACAAAGCAGGGTTGGATCACCCTCCCCGCAGGTGACGCCGTCCACGATACCCAGGACTACTGACCTCCGCCGCGCTGGAGGAGGCGCCATGGCGCGCGAAGCTGCGGATGCCCCATTCTCTTGTGCGGCAGACCGCGCCGCGTGTTTCCCCACCTCCCTCGCTTCCGGGCCGCCGCCCCGCCATACCATGGCAGCGCTAGACTGCGAGGCGGTCGCGCGGCCAGGCCGCCAGCCGGCCGAGCAGCGGCGTCTTCTTGTACTGGTGGCGTGCCATGCGCCCCAGCACGTCGGACAGGAAACGCGCCGCGGCGACGAGATGCGGGCCCTTGTTCAGCATCACGCATTCGGCGCGCTGGCCCATCGCCGCGTCGGTTGCTTCTGCGCGCGTCGGAATGCCGTCCTTGACCAAGCCGTCCAACACCTGGGTTGCCCAGACCACCGGCACATGCGCCGCCTCGCACAGCCACATGATCTCCTCCTGCATCTCCGGCAGGCGCAGGAAGCCAAGCTCCACCGCCAGGTCGCCGCGCGCGATCATCACTCCCACCGGGCCGCGCGCGCCGGCCGCCACGATCAGCCGCGGCAGGTTGCGCACCGCCAGCCGCGTCTCAATCTTCAGCAGCATCGGCAGCGCCGGCTGGCCGGGGCGGCGGCGCGCCAGCTCGGCGTCCAGCCGCGCGATGTCCTCCGGCGCCTGAACGAAGGAGAAGCCGACGATGTCGGCCAGCTGCGCCACCGTGTCGAGGTCGGCGAGGTCCCGGGCCATCAGCGATTCGAGCGCCAGGTCGGTGCCGGGGAAGTTCAAGCCCTTCTCCGGACGCAGCCGCTCGCCCTTGGCGCGGGCGGCGGTCACCTCCAGCTCCACCCGCCCGCCGTCCCGGGCCGCCACGACCGTGCCGATGCGGCCATCGTTGATCCATACCTCCGCGCCCACGACCAACTGGTCCAGCACCTCGGGAAACGCGATGGTGGCGATCACCGAATCCCGCGCCGTCGCGTCGGCCAGGCGCTTGA
Source organism: Rhodospirillales bacterium (assembly GCA_031424895.1). Lineage (GTDB taxonomy): Bacteria > Pseudomonadota > Alphaproteobacteria > Acetobacterales > Acetobacteraceae > CAMDGX01. Next base: position 16,545 of record JANPIH010000033.1, on the reverse strand, counting down.
CCAGCACGAAGCGGTCACCGTTGAACAGCCGTTCCTTGCCGCTGCTATGCACTGTCTCGATGCGGCATTTCGGCCCGCCAATATCCATCAGCACCCGACACTCCCGCCCCGCCGCGGCGGCCGCGTCGCGCACCAGCGCCGCCATCGCCCGCCACGCCTCGGCGTCGTCATGCGCGCAGTTGATGCGTGCGCACGTCATCCCGGCCTCGACCAGCCCGCGTGCCAGCGCCGCGTCGTGCGCCGCCTCGCTCGGCAGGGTCACCATGATGCGCGTTCCCCGCCCCGGCCCGAACAGCGCCGCCTGCGCCCGTTGCAGCCGGCGATCCGCGGCGACGAGTTGGGCTGGCGCGGGGTGAGCAGGCGCGTCGGCCACCCCGGCAAGCCGCGCCAACGTCGCTTCCAGCGCCGCCAGGCTCGCCAGCACATGGCCTTCGCTGCGCCCCAACGACGACAGGCCGAGTGCCGCGAGGCGCGGTTGCAGCGCGCTGAGATCGGCGTCGCGCAGGGCCAGGTAGTCGGCCAGGTTGCGCGCCGAGGGGGCGAACCGGCTGCCCGCCAGCCGCGCGCGCCACCCGTCGAAGATCGCCTCGCCATTCTCGCGAACCTGGCGGTGCAGGGCGGCAACGGCGGCATGCAGGGGGGCAAAGGTGGGGGTCATGGGCGCTCCAGGAGGCGAAGGGCGCTGTCGGGACCGGCGGCACCACCGGCAGCACCATTGATCGCGCGGCGTTCCTGGCCCATCTAGGCGTGCTTGCGATCAGCGCGATCGGACAGTTTGATGAAATACGTCTCCACCCGCGGCCAGGCGCCCATCCGCGATTTCGCCGGCGTGCTGCTGGCCGGGCTCGCCGAGGACGGCGGCCTGTATGTGCCCGAGGCCTGGCCGCATTTCAGCGCGGCCGATTGGCGGGCGATGCGCGCGCTGTCGTACCCCGAGATGGCGGCGCGCGTGATGCAGCCTTTCGTGGCCGACAGCCTCCCCGCCGCCACGCTGCAGCGCCTGTGCCGGGAAGCGTATGCCGGCTTCGGGCACCCCGCGATTGTCCCGATGGTGCAGCTCGAGACCCATCTCTGGGCCCAGGAGCTGTTCCACGGCCCCACGCTCGCCTTCAAGGACATGGCGATGCAGCTGCTGGGCCGGCTGTTCGAGCATGTGCTGGCCGAGCGGGGCCAGCGCGTCACCATCGTCGGCGCGACGTCCGGCGACACGGGCTCGGCCGCCATCGAGGCCTGCGCTGGACGCGAGCGGGTGGATATCGTCATTCTCCACCCGGATGGCCGCACCAGCGAAGTGCAGCGCCGGCAGATGACCACGGTTCTGGCCCCGAATGTGGGCAACATTGCCGTCGCCGGCAGCTTCGACGACTGCCAGGACCTGGTGAAGGCGATGTTCGCCGATGCGCCGTTCCGCCAGGAAATGCAGCTCTCCGCGGTGAACTCGATCAACTGGGCCCGCGTCGCCGCCCAGATCCCGTATTTCGTGGCCGCCGCCCTGGCGATGGGCGCGCCCGACCGGGAGGTGGCGTTCGCGGTGCCGACGGGCAATTTCGGCAACGTGCTGGCCGCATGGGCGGCACGACGCATGGGCCTGCCTGTCGCGCGGCTGGTGATCGGGTCCAACCGCAACGACATCCTGTCGCGCTTCCTGGCGGGCAACGACATGTCGATGCAGCCGGTCGAGCCCAGCCTCTCGCCGAGCATGGACATCCAGGTCAGCTCCAACTTCGAGCGCCTGCTGTTCGAGCTGCTGGACCGCGACGGGGCCGCGACCGCCGCCACCATGGCCGGGTTCCGCCGCACCGGCCGCATGGACGTCCCCGACGCCTCCTGGCGCCGCGCCACCACCGTTTTTCACGGCCACACGCTGGATGACGAGGGCACGCTGGAGGAAATCCGCCGCCTGCATGCCGGCGCCGGCTACCTGGCGGACCCGCATTCGGCCATTGGCATTGCCGCCGCCCGCGCCCACATGCCCGGCCATGGCATTCCCATGGTGGCCATGGCCACCGCCCACCCTGCCAAGTTCCCCGACGCGATGGAACGCGCCATCGGCCAGCGCCCGGCGCTGCCGCCGTCCCTGGCCGACCTGTACTCCCGCCCCGAACGTTACACCCGCCTGCCCGCCGACCTCGCCACCATCGAGGCCGGCGTGCGCGCCACCGTCCTGAGGAACGCTGCATGAGCGACAATAACGGCGACGCCATCCGCGTCACCCGCCTGCCCTCCGGCCTGACAGTGGTGACGGAGCGCATGGACCGCGTCGAGACCGTCTCGCTCGGCGCCTATGTCGCCGCCGGCACCCGCCACGAGACCGCGGACGAGAACGGCGCCAGCCACTTCCTGGAGCACATGGCCTTCAAGGGCACCGAGCGGCGCACCGCGTCGGGCATCGCCGAGGAGATCGAGGCGGTCGGCGGCCACATCAACGCCTACACCGCGCGCGAGCAGACCGCCTACTACGTCAAGGTGCTGAAGGAGGACATGGCGCTCGGCACCGACCTGATCGGTGACATCCTCACCCATTCCACCTTCGACCCCGATGAGCTGGAGCGCGAGCGCGGCGTGATCCTGCAGGAAATCGGCCAGGCCAACGACACGCCCGACGACATCGTGTTCGACCATTTTCAAGAAACCGCATACCCAGGCCAACCGATGGGCCGCCCGGTGCTCGGCACCGAAACCCGTATCAAGGCCATGAAGCGCGACGCCCTGATGGGCTATATGAAACGCCACTACACCGCGGCCAACATCGTGGTGGCCGCCGCCGGCAACCTGGAGCACGAACGCTTCGTCGACCTCGTGCGGCAGCATTTCGCCGACCTGCCGGTCGATCGCGCCCCCCCCGCCCCGCCCGGCATCTACACCGGCGGCGAGTTCCGCGAGAACCGCGACCTCGACCAGGTCCACATCGTGCTTGGCTTCCCGTCGGTCGCCTATGGCGATACCGATTTCTACCCCACCATGCTGCTCTCCACCCTGCTCGGCGGCGGCATGTCCTCGCGCCTGTTCCAGGAGGTGCGGGAGAAGCGCGGCCTCGTCTATTCCATCTATTCCTTCACCGCCCCATGCATGGATGGCGGGCTGTTCGGCATCTATGCCGGCACCGGCGAGAGCGAGGCGGCCGAGCTGATTCCGGTGACGCTGGACGAGCTGCGCAAGGTGCAGAGCCAGGTGAGCGAGGCCGAGTTGGCCCGCGCCCGCGCGCAGGTGAAGGCCGGGCTGCTGATGTCGCTGGAAAGCACCGGCAGCCGTTGCGAGCAGCTCGCGCGCCAGATCCAGGTGTTCGGCCGCGTCATCCCCACCGCCGAGACGGTCCAGAAGATCGAGGCGGTGGGCCTCGCCGACGTCCAGCGTGCCGCGGCCCGCGTGTTCCGCACCCCCCCCACCCTGGCCGCGATGGGCCCGGCCGGCCAGGTGCCCGACGTTACCCGCATACGCGAGAGCCTGACCACATGAGCGATGCCCTCACCCTTATCGCCGACCTCATCGCCCGCGCCCGCGCCGCCGGCGCCGATGCGGCCGATGCGGTGCTGATCGCCGGCACCTCGCTCTCGGTCCAGCGCCGCCTGGGCCAGACCGAGCAGCTGGAGCGCGCCGACGGCCGCGATGTCGGCCTGCGCGTGTTCGTGGGCCGGCGCGCCGCCATCGTTTCGTCCACCGCCGTCGATCCGGCCGGGTTTTCCGCGCTCGCCGAACGCGCCGTCGCCATGGCACGCGTCGTGCCCGACGACCCCTATGGCGGCCTCGCCGACGAAGCCGGCGCGCCGCCCACGCTGGACCTCGACCTGCTGGACGCCGCCGAGCCCGACGCCGCCGCCCTCATTGCCGCAGCCAACACGGCGGAGGAAGCCGCCCTGGCGGTGCCCGGCGTCACCAACTCTGAGGGCGGCTCGGCCGGGTATTCCCGCACCGAGGTGGTGCTGGTCACGTCCGCGGGCTTCGCCGGGCGCACGGTGCGCACCGGCCATTCCCTCTCGGCCACAGCGCTGGCTGGCACTGGCACCGGCATGCAGCGCGACTACGACTGGACCTCGGCCGTCCATCTCGCCGACCTTGAGGATGCCGCGACCATCGGCCGCAATGCGGGCGAACGCGCCGTGCGGCGCCTGAACCCCACTCGCCCCGCCACCGCCCGCCTGCCGGTGATGTTCGACCCGCGGGTGGCCGCCAGCATCCTCGGCCACCTCGCCGGCGCCATCAACGGCGCGGGCGTGGCACGCGGCACCAGCTTCCTCAAGGACAGCCTGGGCAGCCGCGTGTTTGCCCCCGGCATCACCATCATCGACGACCCGCACCGCCACCGCGGCCTGCGCTCGCGCCTGTTCGACGGCGAGGGCGTCGCCGGCCAGCGGCGCGAGCTGGTGGCCGACGGCATCCTCACCACCTGGCTGCTCGACAGCCGCAGCGCCCGCCAGCTTGGCCTGAAATCCACTGGCCATGCCGGGCGCGGCACCGGCGGCCCGCCCTCTCCGGGCCCCACCAACCTGTATCTTGCGCCCGGATCGCTCACGCCCGCCGAATTGATGGCCGACATCAAGGAGGGGCTCTACGTCACCGAACTCATCGGCATGGGCGTGAACGGCGTTACCGGGGACTACAGCCGCGGGGCGGCCGGCTTCATGATCCGCAACGGCGCGCTGGCCGAGCCGGTCGCCGAAATCACCATCGCGGGCCGCCTGCAGGATATGTTTCTGGGGCTTTCCGCCGCCAACGACCTCACGCTGCGTCGCGGCATGGACGCGCCGACCCTTCGCATTACGGAAATGACACTCGCCGGGAGTTGATTGGCGCTCGAAATCAAGCCCGGCTGCGTTATATGATAATGGGAACCTTACCTCACTGGGAGTGATTCATTTCATGCGCCGCCCGACCTTCATGGCCGCCATCGCCGCGCTGGCCCTTGTGCTGGCACCGACCCTGGCCGACGCTGCGGCCGGACGCGGTAGCTCGCAAGGCAGCCGCGGCAGCCGCACGCAAAGTGCGCCGCCGCCCACCAACACCGCGCCGGGCACCGCCGCCCCCATGCAGCGCACCACCACCCAGCCCGGCACGCCTGCCGCCGGTGCCGCCGCAGCGGCCGCACCGTCGCGCGGCATGTTCGGCGGTGGACTGATGGGTGGCCTCATGGGCGGCCTGCTCGGCGCTGGCCTGATCGGCATGCTGATGGGCGGTGGCTTCTTCAGCGGCATGGCCGGCTTCATGGGCTTCCTCGGGCTGATCCTCCAGGTCGGCCTCGTCGCCCTTGTGGTGGTGTTCGCCGTGCGCTGGTTCCGCCGCCGCAACCAGCCCGCCACCGCGACTGGCCCGATGATGGCCGACCGCACCGCGGACCAGCCCCAGCCAGGCATGCTGAACCGCACCGCCCACGGCGCCACGCCGATGGGTGCGGCCACCGCCATGCCGATGGGTGCCGCCACGGCGCCGCACGCCGGAACCCCGGTTACCATCGGCCCCGAGGACTATCAGGCGTTCGAGGCGCTTCTTCAGTCCATCCAGGGCGCCTGGTCCGCCGGCAATGAGGGCGCGTTGCGTCAGTTCACCACGCCGGAAATGGCCTCCTACTTCGGCGAGCAGCTGTCCGACATGGAGCGCCAGGGCCACCGCAACGAAGTGTCTGCCGTCAAGTTGGAACAGGGCGACCTCGCGGAAGCCTGGGGCGAGCACGGCACCGATTACGCCACAGTCGCCATGCGCTTCTCGGCCATCGACGTCACCCGCGACCGCACCGGCCGCACGGTGCAGGGCGATGCCACCAACCGCTCCATGATCACCGAGATCTGGACCTTCGCCCGCCGCTCGGGCGAGCCCTGGGTGCTCTCGGCGATCCAACAGGCCGCCTGACCGCTTCAGGCGACCACGATCCGCTCTCCTGCCGCCCGGAGGGTCTCCCTCCGGGCGGTTTGCGTTTGCAGGAACCGTGGCGCCCAGGCGGGCATTGCCATCCTGCCGCGGGTCGCGTGATGAGCCACCCTGCTTGGTGTTTCCTGGCAGGGCATATGCGGGTTAACAGAGCCGCCCGCCATGCAGGCCTGCGGCACCCGCCAGGCACGGGATCGCGACACCCAAGACGCAATCAAGGCCAGGGCTCTGCCCCCAAAAGGCTGGGGGGCATTATTCCAACCCCTGTTGACTTCAACCCATAGAACGAAAGCAAGGTTGGGCTCTGCCCAAGCCCGCCTGGTCCGGCGCGCGCCTTCGCGCGACGGGCCAAGCCCCTGGACCTTGCCCTATTGAATATTATGGGGATCAAAGGGCCGCCGGCCCTTTGCGGCCCCCCCGCGTCGCGACGGCAGGCCCTGACCTTGCCTGCTTTCATGGGTCGAGAGTTCCAGGGATTGGCATTAGACCAACCGACTAAATGACTGACCCATGAAGAGAGAAAAGGCCATGGCTTTGCCCTGGACCCACCAAGGGCCGGCGGCCCTTGGAACCCCATTCATTTTCAATGAGTTGAGGTCCAGGGGCTCGGCCCCTGGCGGGTCTGGGCAGAGCCCAGATTTATCTTCGGTATAGGTCGATCATTCGGCTGATTGGTATTAATCCCCATTGTTTTAATAAGGATAAGGTCCAGGGGCTTGGCACGTCGCGCGAAGGCGCGAGCCGGACCAGGCGGGTTTGCGCAGAGCTCAACCTTGCTCTTCGGCACGCCAGTAAGGCGCTGGCTCGAACACGCTACGCCACGCCCATCGCACGGCGAATGAACAGGCGCTTCAGCGGCTCGATCCGGTCCACCGCCGCGATCCCGAGGTCCCGTGCCAGCCGCACCGGCGCGGCATCGGTGCTGAACAGCCGGTCCAGCGCATCGGTCGCCGTCGTCATCGCCATTACCGCCGGCCCCCTGGCCGCGCGGTAGCGCCGCAGCACTGCCTCGCTCCCGGGGTCCTCGCCTGCCGCCACCGCCGCGACCACCAGCTCGGCCAGCGGCCTCACGTCCTGGAACCCCAGGTTCAGCCCCTGCCCGGCAATCGGGTGGATGCCGTGCGCCGCATCGCCCACCAGCGCCAGCCGGGGTGCGGTGATACCGTGCACCACCATAGCCGACAGCGGGTAGCTCCAGCGCTGCCCGACCAGCCGGATATCGCCCAGGTGGTCGCCCAGCCGCCGCGCCACCTCCCGCACGAACCGCGCCTCGTCGAGCCTCAGCAGGTGCTGCGCCATCGCGTCGCGCTCGGTCCAGACGATCGCCGACACGTGCGGGCCGACTTCGGCCGGCGCCATCGGCAACTGCGCGAACGGGCCGCCGGGCAGGAAATGCTCCAGCGCCACGTCGTGGTGTGGCCGCTCATGGGCGATCGCGAACACCATCCCGGTCTGCCGGTAGGGCAGGCTCGTCACCCGGATGCCGGCCTGCTCGCGCAACGGCGAACGCCGCCCTTCCGCGCCCACCACCAGCCGCGCCCGCAGCACTGGCCCGCCGGCGATCTGCACCTCCGCCGCCTCGGCGCCGCGCTCCACCACCGCGTCCGCCGGCGCGAACAGTGCAAGGTCCGGCAGTGCGTGCAGCCGCGCGTTCAGCGCCATGCGCAGGCTGCGCGCCTCCACCATCCAGCCGAAGGCTGGCTCGCCTTCGAACGGCGGCACGGCATCGGCCACCTCGTCCACATTGAAATGCAGGTGCAGCCGCGAGGCCCGCCGCCCCACCCTGCCGTCGCTGACCCGGATGCCGCGGATCGGGTTGGCCGCCAGCGGCAGCCGCTCCCACAGCCCCGCCGCCTCCAGCACCGCGCGCGACCCCGCGGCGATGGCATAGGCGCGGCCGTCGAACTCCGGATGCTCCATCGGCGGCAGCGCCGCGCGGTCGACCAGCGCGGTGCGCACCCCGGCACAAGCCAGCCACGCCGCCAGCGTGCCGCCCACGGGGCCCGCGCCGACGATACACACGTCCACATCAAGATGCTGGGTCATGCCGCAACAGGAGGGGCGACGGCGCGGAATTGCAACCCTTTGCCCGCCAATTGGGCAACCATCCGCTCGCCGCGCGTGCAACTCCCCCCGCCGGAGCCGCTTGCGGGCTGGCACGGTTCTTGAGTGGCAACCACCATCCATGGAGGATCGGGGCAACCGATGAAACTGATCATCGCCATCATCAAGCCGTTCAAGCTGGACGAGGTCCGCGATGCGCTGACCCCGCTTGGCGTGCAGGGACTCACCGTGTCCGAGGTCAAGGGCTTCGGCCGCCAGAAGGGCCAGACCGAGATCTACCGCGGCGCGGAATACCACGTGAGTTTCCTGCCCAAGGTCAAGATCGAGGTCGCAGTGGCCTCCGAGATCGCCGAGCAGGTGGTGGAGGCCATCGTCAAGGCCGCCCACACCGGCAAGATCGGCGACGGCAAGATCTTCGTCCTCGACATCGAGCGCGCCGTGCGCATCCGCACCGGCGAGACCGACGGCGCCGCCCTTTGATCTGCGCCCCACCCCGCGCTCCACAAATGAACCGAAGGCACGTCATGAACACCCTCTTCCGCGCAGCCCTCGCGCTGCCCGCCCTTCTGCTGGCGCTTGCGGCCTCGGCCCCCGCCGCCTTCGCCCAGGACGCCAAGATCGAAGCCGGCGACACCGCCTGGATGCTCACCAGCACTGCGCTCGTGCTGCTCATGACCCTCCCGGGCCTGGCGCTGTTCTACGCCGGCATGGTGCGCAAGAAGAACATCCTCGCCACGATGATGCAGAGCTTCTTCATCTGCGCCCTGGTGTCGGTCGTGTGGATGGTCGCCGGCTACTCCATCGCCTTCGGCAACGGCAATGCCTTTTTCGGCGACTTCTCGCGCCTGTTCCTCTCCGGCCTGTCCGGCTCCTGGGACAAACCCTACACGCTTGGGGCGGGCACCGACGGCGCGGTGGCCACCACCATTCCCGAGTCGGTCTTCCTGATGTTCCAGATGACCTTCGCCATCATCACCCCGGCGCTGATCGCCGGCGCCTTCGCCGACCGGATGAAGTTCTCTGCAATGTGCGTTTTCATCGTGCTGTGGTCGCTGCTGGTCTACAGCCCGGTCGCACACTGGGTCTGGGCACCGACCGGCTGGATCTTCGCGCTGGGTGCTGCGGACTTCGCCGGCGGCACGGTGGTGCACATCAACGCCGGCGTCGCTGGCCTGGTCTGCGCCATCGTGCTGGGCAAGCGCCTGGGCTACGGCCACGACAACATGGCCCCCTATAACCTGGGTCTCGCCGTGATCGGTGCGGCGCTGCTGTGGGTGGGTTGGTTCGGCTTCAACGCCGGCTCGGCGCTGACGGCGGGCCCGCGCGCCGGCATGGCCATGCTGGTCACCCAGATCGCCGCCGCCGCCGCGGTGCTGGCCTGGACCTTTGCGGAGTGGATGACCAAGGGCAAGCCGTCGGTGCTGGGCGCAATCTCCGGTGCCGTCGCCGGCCTCGTCGCCATCACGCCCGCCGCCGGCTTCGTGCTGCCCGGCTCGGCGCTGGTGATCGGCCTTGTCTCGGGTGCTCTGTGCTTCTGGGCGGCGACCGCGCTGAAGCACATGCTGGGCTACGACGACAGCCTTGATGCCTTCGGCGTGCACGGCGTGGGCGGCATCGTCGGCGCGCTGCTGACCGGCCTGCTCGCCTTCGGCCCGCTCTCGGCCGACGCCAAGAACCCGGACGGCGTCGTGATCGCCGGCATGGGCCAGTTCATCAACCAGGTGATCGCGGTCGGCGCCACCATGATCTATGCCGCCGTCGGCACCTACATCCTGCTGAAGATCGTGGACGCGGTCATCGGCCTGCGCGTCACCGAGGACGAGGAGCGCGAGGGGCTCGACGTCGTGCTGCACGGCGAGCGCCTCGGCTGAACCTTCCCTGCGAGCCGTGCCAGGAAGGGGCGTCCCGCAAGGGGCGCCCCTTTCGTCATCCGCGCGCTGCCAGCACCCCGCCCAGCGCCACCAGCCCCGCCGCCGCCACCAGCACGGGCGTCAGTTCCGCGAAGCCGCCGGCGGCCAGCAACAGGGTGGAAACCACCGGCGTCGCATAGGCCAGCGTGCCCAACAGAAGCGGATCGCCGCGCTTCATGCCCAGGTCCCACAGGAAAAACGCCGCCCCCACCGGCCCGATGCCCAGCACCAGCACCGTCGCCAGCACCACGGCGTCCGGCACCACGCTCGCCTCGAACACCAGGTGCGCGATGCCCGCCAGCACCGCGGTCGCGGCACAGAACCCCGCCACCGCCCCGGTCGGCACCGCGGCCAGAAGCCGCGCCAGTACCGAATACACTGCCCAGGTCACCGCACTGCCCAGCGCCATCAGGTAGCCCGGCAGCGCCCCCGCGGTCAGCGACGCGCCGCCACCCAACAGCAGCACGCAGCCCACCAGCCCACACCCCACTCCCGCAAGGTGCCAGCGACTGAGCGACATGCCCGGCAGCGTCGCCGAGAACAGCACGATCAGCAGCGGCCAGAGATAGTTGATCAAGTTGGCTTCCGCCGGCGGCGCCCAGGCCAGGGCTGCGAAATAGAACGCATGGAACCCGAACAGCCCGAAGATGCCGTGCGCCCACACCGCTGGGCGCTGTCGCAGCACTCCCAACTCCCCACGCCGCGCCAGCACCACTAAGCCGAGCACGGCGGAGACGGCAAAGCTCATCGCCGTCAGCTGCAGCGGCGGCACCGCGGCCGCCGCGCGCGACAGAAGGCCCAGCGTGGACCACAGCGCAATCGCGCCGCAGCCGGCCAGCGTCGCGGCGCGCATGGCGAAGGCCGAACGTCCCGGCGCGACCGGCTCAGTACATGTGCTGCCCGCCGTTGATCGACAGCGTCGAGCCGGTGATGAAATCGGCGTTGTCCGCGGTCAGGAACACCACCCCGCGCGCGATGTCCGACGCCTGGCCCAGCCGCCCCATCGGAATCCGCGCCACGATCTTGGTCAGCACGTCCGGCGGCACCGCGCGCACCATGTCGGTATCCACATAGCCCGGCGCGATCGCGTTGACCGTGATGCCGAACCGCGCCCCCTCCTGGGCCAGGGCCTTGGTGAAGCCGTGGATGCCCGACTTGGCGGCGGCGTAGTTCACCTGGCCATACTGCCCGGCCTGCCCGTTGATGCTGCCGATGTTCACCACCCGGCCGAACTTCGCAGCACGCATATCGTCGAAGGTCAGCTTGCACAGGTTGAAGCACGAGCCGAGGTTGGTATCGATCACCGCGTCCCACATGTCGCGCGTCAGCCGGCTCATCGTCGCGTCGCGGGTGATGCCGGCGTTGTTCACCAGGATCTCGATCTTGCCCAGCTCGGCATGGATCGCCTCCACCGCCGCTTGGCACTGCGCGAAATCGCCGGCGTCGAACTTCTTCACCACGATGCCGGTCTCGGCCAGAAAAGCATTCGCCGCCTCGTCGTTGCCGGCGTAGGAGGCCACCACCGTGCGCCCCGCCGCCTTCAGCTGCCGGCTGATCTCGGCCCCGATGCCGCGCGTGCCGCCGGTGACCAGTGCGATCCTGCTCATGCCGCATCCTCCCCTGTTGGTGCCCCGATTTATTCAGGCCCAGGCCATCGGTTCAAGCTATTCCGAGTTGCCCGGCGGCACCACCATCGGCCGGCGGTGTGCGGGGGGCTCCCCCACCGGCAGCCATCCGGCATAAGGTGGCGCCATGACCCGCCCTCCCCTGGATTTCGGCACCACCCTGCGCGAAGCCGGCGCCCGCATCGCGCACGGCCACGCCCTTTCGCGCCTCGGCGACTGGGCGCAGGCGGCCGAGCGCTACCACGCGGCCCTCGACATCGCGCCCGACCAGACCGAGGCCTATTTCCACCTCGCCACGGCCCAGGCGCAGATGGGCGACATCGGCGGCGCGATCGACTCGCTGAACTCCGCCCTGGCCTTCGAACCCAACCATGTCGGCGCGCGCACCAATCTCGGCCACCTGCTGCGCGCCACCGGCCGCAACGACGCGGCGTTGGACGAATACCGCCGCGCCCTCTTCCTCACCCCGCAAGACCCGGCACTGCGCTTCCACATGGCCAACACCCTGGCCGCCGCCGACCGCATGGAGGAAGCCGTCATCTGGTTTACCCAGGCCGCCGACGCCCGGCACCTGCCGGCCTTCGCCGCGCTGGCCACCATCCATCTCCAGCTCGGCCAGCCCGGCGATGCCTTGCGCTGGTTCCGCATGGCCCGCCAGGCCGGCGACACCTCGCCCACCGCCCGGCTCGGCGAGGCGCTCAGCCTGCTCACCCTCGGCCACCTCAAGCCCGGCTGGGACGGTTACGAGGCCCGCCCCGCCCCCTCACCCTTCCTCGGCGGTCGCGACTTCGCCCTGCGCTGGACCGGCGCACAGCCCATCCGCGGCAAAACGCTGCTGATCTGGGCCGAGCAGGGCCTGGGCGACAGCATCATGTTCTCCCGCTACATCCCCCTCCTGCGCCAGCGCGGCGCGCGGGTGATCCTCACGGTCCAGGCGCCACTGCTTCCGCTGATGGCCGACATGGCCGACCGCGTGGTCGCCGAGGGCAGCACCGTCACCTTCGACCTGCACTGCCCGCTGCCCAGCCTGCCGCGCGCCTTCGGCACCGAGATGGACAACATCCCCGCGCGCACGCCCTACCTGTTCGCCGACGTCGAGCGCCTCAAGCGCTGGCGCCCGCGCCTCGGCCCCGCGCCACGCATCGGCCTGGTCTGGGCCGGCAACCCCGACCACGCCGGCGACCGCCAGCGCTCGCTCACCCGCGACCACGTGATGCCCCTGCTCGCCATCCCCGGCATCTCATGGCACATCCTGCAGAAGGAGGTGACGGCCGATGACGAGGTGGCCCTCTCCGACCTTCCGCATGTCCGTGTCCCCGGCCCCGGCTTCGCCGACTTCGCCGATACCGCGGCCTTCCTCAACGGCCTCGACCTCGTGGTCACGGTGGACACCTCGGTCGCCCACCTCGCCGGCGCGCTGGGCAAGCCGTGCTGGATCATGCTGCCGCACGCCGCCGATTTCCGCTGGCTGCGCGACCGCGACGACAGCCCCTGGTATCCCTCCGTCCGCCTCTTCCGCCAGTCGCACCGCAACGACTGGCCCGCGGTGATCGCCAGCGTGACTGCGGCGCTGCCGGGGTTCCTGGCAGAGAGGTAGGCACTGCTACCCCCCCCTGCGCCTTGCCCCTGGCCCGCCCCCCTGGCATCGTCGTCGCCACGTCAAACGGGGGAAGCGGGCAATGGACTTCACGGGCAAGGTGGCGGTCATCACAGGTGGCGCCAACGGCATCGGCCAGGCGGTCGCCCGCGGCTTCGCCTCCCGCGGCGCGCGCGGCATCCTGGTGGTGGACCGCGACGTGGCGGCCGGCGAGGCAACCGTCGCGGCCATCCGCGCCACCGGCGGCAACGCGGTCTTCACCACGGCGGACGTCACGAAATCCGCCGACGTGCAGGCCTATGTGAAGCTGGCGCTCGATACCTGGGGCGCCATCGACTGCTTCCACAACAATGCCGGCATCGAGGGCCGCATCGCCACCACCGCCGAATACGACGAGGCGGTGTTCGACAGCGTGATCGCCGTGAACGTGAAGGGCGTGTTCCTCGGCCTGCGCCACGTGCTGCCCGTCATGCTGAAGCAGGGCGGCGGCGCCATCGTCAACACCGCCTCGGTCGCCGGCATCTTCGGCACGCCGGGCATGCCGGCCTATGTCGCCAGCAAGCACGCGGTGATGGGCCTGACCAAGGTCGCCGCCGGCGAGGTCGGCCCGCAGGGCATCCGCGTCAACGCCGTCTGCCCCGGCCCGATCGACACCCGCATGGTGCGCGATATCGCCAAGCAGGTCTCGCCGAACAACCCCGGCTCGGTGGAGGCGCGCTACGCCGGCTCGATCCCGCTGCGCCGCTACGGCACGGCGGAGGAGGTGGCGAACGTGGTGCTGTTCCTCTGCTCCGACCTCGCCGGCAACGTCACCGGCGCCCAATACGTCGTCGATGGCGGCCGCAGCGCCGCGCCGGCGGGCGTTGCCAGCTCGATCGTGGAATAGCGCGATGGAGGGTCTGTTGCGCGGCCGCCGCGCGCTGGTCACCGGTGCGGGCTCCGGCATCGGCCAGGGCATCGCGCGGGCCATGTCGCGTGCCGGCGCCTTCGTCGTCTGCACCGACGTGGATGGCGAGGCGGCGATCCGCACCGCCGCGGCCATCGGCGCCGACGCCGCCGCCTACCCGCTCGACGTCACCGACCGCGCGGCGGTGGATGCGCTGGCGGCCCAGGTCCAGGCCAACCACGGTCCCGTCGATACGCTGGTCAACAACGCCGGCATCATCCGCCGCGGCAAGATCGACGACCCCGCCACCCGTGCCGACTGGGACGCGACGCTCGCCGTCAACCTCGACGGCGTGTTCAACATGGTCACCGGCTTCCTCGCCCAGTTGAAGGCGACGAAAGGCTGCATCGTGAACATCGGCTCGATCCAGAGCTTCGTCGCCCTGCCCAACTCCGCCGCCTACACCGCCAGCAAGGCGGCGGTGCGCGGCCTGACGCAGCATCTGGCCACCGAGCTTTCCCCGCACGGCGTGCGCGTGAACGCCATCGGCCCCGGCCTGATCGCCACCCCACTGAACGAGCGCGCCCGGCAGAACCCCGACTACATGGCCAACTTCGCCACCCGCATCCCGATCGGCCGCATCGGCACGCCCGATGACATCGCCGGCCCCGCCGTGTTCCTGGCCAGCGATCTCGCCCGCTACGTCACCGGCATCACCATGCCGGTCGATGGCGGCTTCCTCGCCTCCTGACCGCCGCAAGGACCCGCGCCATGGACATGCTGTCCCTCTCCGCCACCGAAATACGCCAGCGCATCGGCACAAAGGAGATCTCGCCCGTCGAACTGCTCGAAGCCAGCATCGCGCGCATCGCGGCCCTCAACCCCGCCACCAACGCCATCACCGGCGCCGACGTGGCCGAAGCCCGCCGCGTGGCGCGCAACGCCGAACAGGCCGTCCGCCGCGGGGAGCCGCTCGGCCTCCTGCACGGCCTGCCGACCGGCATCAAGGACCTGCACGAAACCGGCGGCCTTCTCACCACCTACGGCTCGCCGCTTCATGCCAACGACGTGCCGGATTTCGACTGCGCCATGGTCGCCAACGTGCGGGCGGAGGGTGCGGTGATCCTGTGCAAAACCAACGTCCCGGAATTCGGCGCCGGCGCCAACAGCCGCAACCCGGTCTGGGGCGCCACCGGAAACCCGTTCAACCCCGCGCTGAACCCCGGCGGCTCCTCCGGCGGCTCGGCCGTGGCGCTGGCCACCGGCATGCTCCCGGTCTGCACCGGCTCGGACACCGGCGGCAGCCTGCGCATCCCGGCCGCCATCTGTGGGGTGGTCGGCTTCCGGCCCTCCCCGGGCGTGGTGCCGATGGACAAGCGCCCCCATGGCTGGTCCGCCATCTCCGTGCTCGGGCCGATGGGCCGCACCGTCGCCGACACCCGCCTGCTGTTCGCCGCCCAGGCCGCCATGGACGACCGCGAGCCGCTCGCCTTCCCTATTTCACGGGAACAGATCCTCGCCCCCCGCCCCGCCGACCTCGGCAGCCTGCGCGTCGCCTGGACCGAGGATTTCGGCCAGGCCCCGGTGGGCACGGAAATCCGCCAGGCGATGCGCGAAAAGATCGCCGCGATGTCCCACCTCTTCGCCCGCTGCGACCACCTCGCCATCGACATGGGCGAGGCCGACCGCTGCTTCGACGTGGTGCGCGCCCAGGGCTTCGTCGCGCGTTACCAATCCCAGTACGAAACCGACCCGAGCCTGCTCGGCCCCAACATCCGCGCCAACTACGAGATCGGCGCCAAGATGACCCTGGCCGACGCCGCCTGGGCCGCCAGCGAGCAAACCCGCATTTTCCGTCGCTTCCAGGCGATCTACCGCGACTACGACCTCATCCTCTCCCCCACCGTGCCCGTCACCCCCTTCCCCTGGACCCAGCTCTACCTGGAGGAGCTGGAAGGCGTGCGCCTGCGCAACTACTACCACTGGCTGGCCCTCACCTACGACGTCACGCTGGTCACCAACCCCGCCATTGCCCTGCCCTGCGGCACCGACCCGATGGGGATGCCCTTCGGCATGCAGGTGACCGGCCGCTTCCGCGGCGACCTCCCGCTGCTCGACGCCGCGCAATCGCTGGAAGACGCCTGGGGCCGCATTCCCGGCCTCGCCCGCCCCCGGCCGGACCTCGCGAAACTCGCCACCCCCCACCCCGCCCTGGCCGCCTTCGCCACTCACCGCAGCACCCACCCGCACGCCCGCCCGATCGCTGAACAGGCCGCATGATCTGAGTCCACTCTCGCCCGCGCCGCATTTCCGCGAGGCCTTGCGGCCAAGCGCGCGGCATTCGGTCGCCGTTTAAGCAAGCACGTTCTTTTTTGAAAAAAAGAACCAAAAAACTTTCGATCCTTTGCACCGTGCCGGTGGAAAGACGCGCTGCACGGAACAAAGTCTTTTTGCTTCTTTTTCTTCAGAAAAAGAAGACTTCCTTGTTTGCTGTCACCGCGCTCACGCATCCCCAAGATCGCCGCGTCGCTTGACCCCCGCCCCACCACACGGCGCAATGCCGTCTGGAAACGGGAGGACCACGCCATGCCCCATCTGGTTGGC
>JANPIH010000032.1:0-11176 GCA_031424895.1 Rhodospirillales bacterium | reverse complement strand
GGCCCACCCTGCTGTTCCCGCCGGCTCCAACGCCGGCGTGACGCGGCGGCCTCAGGCGCTTTCGCTGATGATCGCCCCGTCCAGCTCGCCGGAGCCGGGTGGCTCGTAGACGCCCTCGATGAAGTCGAACAGTTCGGGCGTCACCTCGATGGCGAAGTTCTCGCCGCGCACAACGTTGCGCTCGGCCACGCGGGCCCGGCGCGCCTCGGCGCTGGCGTTGACGAAGTGGAATTGCAGGGGCAGCTCGGCCGCCTCGGCGATCTCGCGCACCCGCTCGCGGGCGGCGCGGCGCATCAGGCCAATGTCGAGGATCACGGAGGTCCCGGCCGCCAGGCAGCCCGCCGCCATCGACCAGATCTGCGCCTCGCAGCGCTGCACCCGTTCGATCATCCAGTCGTACTCGATAGGTTCAGGCATGTCGGGGGCGAACAGCTTGGCCATCCAGTCGTCGAGGATGAAGGCGACGGCCTTTTCCCGCCGCGCGAAGGCGTGGGCGTAGGTCGTCTTGCCGGCGCCGGAGGGGCCAAAGATCACATGCAGGGTCGCGGACATGGCGGCGTCTCTAGCGGCAAGCGGGGCGGACGTCACGCCCGCCCCGAGCGAGCCGTCAGCGAATGGTCAGGCCGCCGTCGATCACCAGTTCCTGGCCGGTGACATAGCGGCTCTCGGACGAGCATAGCCAGAGCACGCCGTTGGCGATGTCTTCTGGCCAGCCCTTGACGCCCAGCGGCACCGCCATGGCCGACATGGCGTCGAGGTCAGGGGCCTCGTTGGCGCCGGGGTTCACCGCCTGGCCGACGGTGATCCAGATGGGCGTTTCGATCAGACCGGGGTGCACGGAATTGACCCGGATGCCGTCGCGGGCGTTGGCGCACTCCATGGCCACCGACTTGGTGAACAAGCGCACGCCGCCCTTGGTGGCGCAGTAGCCCGCCAGGTTGGCCGAGCCCTTGAGCCCCGCGACCGACGAGATGTTGACGATGCTGCCGCCCTCGCCCGAGGCGCGCATCAGGGGAATCGAATGCTTGGTCCCCAGGAACACGCCGTCAAGGTTGATGGCGGTCTGGCGCCGCCAGTCCGCCAGGGTCATGGTCAGGACCGACCCGCCGATGCCGATGCCCGCATTGTTGACCAGGAAGTCCAGCCGTCCGTGGCGCGCCTTCACGCCCGCGATCACCTCGGCCCAGGCGTCCTCGTCGGTGACGTCGTGCGGCGCATATTCGGCCCTGCCGCCCGACTTGAGAATGCCGGCCACGACCTCCGCGCCCAGGGCGTCCTGGATGTCGGTGACAACGACGAAGGCGCCCTCCGCCGCCAGCTTTTCGGCGCAGCCGCGCCCGATACCGCTGGCCCCACCTGTGACCAGGGCGATCTTGCCCTCAACCCGACCCGCCATGACGCCGCTCCCTCATCCTTGGTTACCTTCGTCGTAACCAATCCGGCGGAGGCGCGCCAGGGCGATCGGGGCGGGCCGGTGCGGCGGCCGTGGCCCGCGCGCCTACTGCATCCACTTGGGTCCGGCGTCGCCCGTGGTGACGATGCCATAGATCAGGCCGATGGCCAGTAGGACGATGGCGGCCACCATGATCACGCCGATCAGACCTTCGAACTTCTCGGCCAGGTGGCGCGGCTTGCGGTGTGGCGCCACGGTGTGCGGATCGCTGTGCATGTTGCTTCCTCGCATGTCTGTGTGGAGTTGGATGCGCTCCACGCCAGGCTGCGGCAGACGCCAGGGGCGTCCCCCGGAAGTTCGCCCGTCCTCCCGTGACGACGCCGGGGAGGGCGTTGGATGCGGGCCGCCGGGGCGCGCCCTTGCCGCCTGTCTCAGTCAGGCGATGCGGTGAGCCTGCGCCGGCCAAGCCGGCGGGTCAAGGCGCGGGGGACAAGCGTGATTTTTCCAGCCGCGTCTGACCGTCAGCCCGCCGTCAACCTCACCAGCAACGCGCCTTCCGAGACCTGTGCGCCCAGCTCTGCGGCGAGTTCGGCAACGGTTCCGTCGAACGGCGCGGTGAGAGCGTGTTCCATCTTCATGGCTTCCAGCGTCAGCAGGGGCTGGCCTTTCGTCACGGCGTCCCCCGTCGCCACGGAAATCTGGGTGACCTTGCCAGGCATGGGCGCGCGCACGCCGCCGTCGGCCGCCGCTCCGCCGCCTTCCCCTTCCGGGGGGTGGTCGCGGAAGGCGAAGGCTTCCCCGCCCTCGAACACCACCACCTCGTCGTCTCCGCAGACATGGATCCTGCGGGTCGGCTCCAGCGGCATGGGGGCGTGGATCGCGGTCTCGCCCAGGAATATACGGGCGGTCTCGGCCGGCGGCGCGTTGAGCCGGAAGCCCAGCAGCTCGACCCAGGGGCTGGCGCGCTGGCCGGCGGCGGCCTGCTCGACGACTTCCCGGAAGGCCCAGCCGGCCGTGGCCACGACCTCCGGTGACGGCTCGGGGGACGCGGTCAGATGCTCCAGCTCGCGCGCGATCAGGCCGGTGTCCACGCTGCCGACGATGAAGTCGGGGCTCTCCAGGCAACGCACCAGGAAGCCCGCATTGGTCTTCACGGGCCAGATGCTGACCTCGCAGCACGCCTCGGCCAGATCTGCGATGGCCTCTTCGCGGGTCGGGGCATGGACGATCAGCTTGGCGATCATCGGGTCATAGTGGGGACTGATGACGTCCCCCGCCTCGACGCCCGCATCGACCCGGATGCCCGTCGGCAGCGAAAAGGCGTCCAGCCGACCGATGGACGGCAGGAAGCCGGACGCCGGGTTCTCGGCATAGAGGCGCGCTTCGACCGCGTGGCCGGTACAGATAATCTGGTCCTGGGGCAGCGGCAACGGCTCGCCTGCCGCCACCCGGAACTGCCATTCGACCAGGTCCAGGCCGGTGACCATCTCGGTGACGGGATGCTCGACCTGCAGGCGGGTGTTCATCTCCATGAACCAGATCCGGTCGCCCCGCAGGCCGGCGGAGGCGTCGGCGATGAACTCCACGGTGCCGGCGCCGACATAGCCCACCGCCTGGGCGGCCTTCACGGCGGCCGAGGTGACCGCGTCGCGGGCCTCGTCGGACATCCCGGGCGCGGGCGCCTCCTCGATCACCTTCTGGTGGCGGCGCTGGAGTGAGCAGTCGCGCTCGAACAAGTGGACGACGTTTCCGTGTGCGTCGCCAAACACCTGCACCTCGATATGGCGCGGCCGGGTCATGTAGGTTTCCAGCAGCACCCGGTCGTCTCCGAAGCTGGCCGCCGCCTCGCGCTGGCAGGACGCCAGGGCCGCCTCGAAGGCATCGGCGCTCTCCACCAGCCGCATGCCCTTGCCGCCGCCGCCGGCCACCGCCTTGATCAGCACGGGATAGCCGATCGCCGCGGCCTCGGACCCCAGGCGGGCTGGCGACTGGTCCTCGCCCAGGTAGCCTGGCGTGACAGGAACCCCTGCCTTCGCCATCAGCGACTTGGCCGCGTCCTTCAGGCCCATGGCCCGGATGGCGGCCGGCGGCGGGCCGATCCAGACGAGGCCGGCCGCCATGACCGCCTCGGCAAATGCGGCATTCTCGGACAGGAAGCCGTATCCCGGGTGGATCGCCTCGGCGCCGGTCTGCTTTGCGGCCGCGATGATGCGCTCGCCGACGAGGTAGCTCTCCCGGGCAGCGGCGGGGCCGATCAAAACCGCCTGGTCAGCGTCGCGCACGTGGGCCGCGTTCGCATCGGCTTCCGAATAGACCGCCACGGTGGTGATCCCCATCCGGCGCGCGGTCGCGGAAACCCGACGGGCAATCTCCCCGCGATTGGCGACAAGGACGGATTTGAACATGGCCATGGCTACATCCTGAACACGCCGAAGCGCGTCTCCGGGATCGGGGCGTTCAGAGCGGCCGAGATCGAAAGGCCCAGTACGTCGCGGGTCTGGGCCGGGTCGATGACGCCGTCGTCCCAGAGGCGGGCGGTGGCGAAGTAGGGGCTGCCCTCGTCCTCGTAGCGCTGGCGGACCGGCGCCTTGAAGGCTTCTTCCTCGGCGGGCGACCACTTGTCGGCATCGCGGTGGACGGTGGCCAGGACCGAGGCCGCCTGCTCGCCGCCCATCACGCTGATCCGGCTGTTGGGCCAGGTCCAGAGAAAGCGCGGCGAATAGGCCCGCCCGCACATGCCGTAGTTGCCGGCTCCGAAGGAGCCGCCGATTAGGACGGTGAACTTGGGGACCTCAGCCGACGCGACCGCGGTGACCAGCTTGGCGCCGTCCTTGGCGATGCCGCCAGCCTCGTATTTGCCGCCCACCATGAAGCCCGAAATGTTCTGTAGGAAGACGAGCGGGATCTTCCTCTGACAGGCCAGTTCGATGAAGTGGGCGCCCTTCAGCGCGCTCTCCGAGAACAGCACCCCGTTGTTGGCCAGGATGGCGACGGGGTAGCCCCAGATGCGGGCGAAGCCGCAGACCAGGGTGGTTCCATACAGCGCCTTGAACTCGTCGAACCGGCTGCCGTCCACCACGCGGGCGATCACTTCGCGGACGTCGTAGGGCGCGCGGACATCCGTGGGGACCACCCCGTAGAGCTCTTCCGGGTCGTAGGCCGGCGGCTCGGGTTCGGCGAGCGTCAGCTCGACGCGCTTGGTGGTGTTGAGGTTGGCCACGATGCGGCGAACGATGCTGAGGGCGTGCTCGTCGTTTTCGGCGACGTGGTCGACCACGCCCGAGCGGCGGCCGTGAGTGTCCGCGCCCCCCAGTTCCTCGGCGCTGATGATCTCGCCGGTGGCGGCCTTCACCAGCGGCGGGCCGCCCAGAAAGATCGTGCCCTGGCCGCGCACGATCACTGTTTCGTCCGACATGGCGGGCACATAGGCGCCGCCGGCGGTGCAAGAGCCCATGACGCAGGCGATCTGGGCGATGCCCTCGGCGCTCATCCGGGCCTGGTTGAAGAAGATGCGGCCGAAGTGGTCGCGGTCGGGGAACACCTCGTCCTGGTTCGGGAGGTTGGCGCCGCCCGAGTCCACCAGGTAGATGCACGGCAGGCAGTTCTGCTGCGCGACTTCCTGCGCACGCAGGTGCTTTTTGACCGTGAGCGGGTAGTAAGTGCCGCCTTTCACCGTGGCGTCGTTGCAGATGATCAGGCAGTCCACGCCGCTGACCCGGCCCACGCCGGTGATCACGCCGGCACAGGGCGCGCTGTCGGTGCCGTCGCGGTCCGGGTACATGCCCATCGCGGCCAGCGGGCTCAGTTCCAGGAAGGGCGTGCCCGGGTCGAGCAACATCTGCACCCGATCACGGGGCAGCAGCTTGCCGCGCGCGGTGTGCTTGGCGCGGGCAGCCTCGCCACCGCCGAAGGTGGCTTTTTCAATCTGGGCCTTCAGGTCGTCCACCACCACGCGCATGGCGGCGGCGTTGGCCTGGAAGTCGGCGGAGCGGGCGTTGAGTTTCGTGTCGAGTGCGGGCATGTGGTTTTCTCTGTTCAGGCGGTCTTCTGGTCCACCAGCCCCAGCTGGTCTTTCATGGCGTCGCGGATCTTGAATTTCTGGATCTTGCCGGTCACGGTCATCGGGAAGCTGTCAACAAAACGGATGTGGCGCGGCACCTTGTAGTGGGCAATCTGCCCTTTGCAGAAGGCACGCACCGCGTCTTCGTCCAGCGTCTGGCCGGGCTTGACGATGATCCAGGCGCACAGCTCTTCGCCGTACTTCGCATCGGGCACACCAACCACCTGCACGTCTTGAATGGCGGGGTGGCGGTACAAAAACTCTTCAATCTCGCGCGGGTAGATGTTCTCGCCGCCACGGATCACCAGGTCTTTGATGCGCCCGACGATGTTCACATAGCCCTCGGCGTCCATGGTGGCCAGGTCGCCGGTGTGCATCCAGCCCTCAGCGTCGATGGCTTCAGCTGTCTTCGCCGGATCGTCCCAGTAGCCATGCATCACCGAATAACCGCGCGTACAAAGTTCGCCAGACTGTCCGGGCGGCACGGTGGCGCCGGTGTCGGGGTTGACGATCTTCACTTCCAGGTGCGGCTGCACCGCGCCCACGGTGGACACGCGCTTGTCCAGCGGCGTGTCGGTGCTGCTTTGGCAGCTCACCGGGCTGGTTTCGGTCATGCCGTAGGCGATGGTGATTTGCGAGAGGTTCATGTCGCTCACCACGCGCTGCATCACGGCGATGGGGCATGGCGAGCCGGCCATGATGCCGGTGCGCAGGGTAGACAGGTCGAACTCGGCAAAGCGCGGGTGGTCCAGTTCGGCGATGAACATGGTGGGCACGCCGTGCAGGCCGGTGCACTTTTCGTCTTGCACCGTTTGCAACACGGTGAGCGCATCAAACCCGTCGTTCGGGTAGACCACCGTTGAGCCGTGGGTGAAGCAGGCCAGGTTGCCCAGCACCATGCCGAAGCAGTGGTACAGCGGCACGGGGATGCACAGCCGGTCAGCCGGGGTGAGCCGCATGCACTCGCCAATGAAGAAACCGTTGTTCAGGATGTTGCGGTGCGTGAGCGTGGCGCCCTTGGGGAAGCCGGTGGTGCCGCTGGTGAACTGGATGTTGATCGGGTCGGTGGCTTTGAGCGTGGCCGCCACCTGCGCCACACGCGGATCGGCCGCGTCGCCTTGCGCCAGCAGTGCCGAGAAGCGCAGCAGGCCAGGCTTTTCAGCGCCCTGCCCCGGCTCGTCGATCCACACCACCGTTCGCAGGTGCGGCAGTTGCTGCGCCTCCAGCGCGCCCACCTCGCCGTGCGCCCACTCGGGCGCCAGCTCGCGCAGCATGCCCAGGTAGTCGCTGGTCTTGAACCGCGCCATCGTCACCAGCAGCTGGCAGCCCACCTTGTTGAGCGCGTATTCCACCTCAGACGTGCGGTAGGCCGGGTTGATGTTCACCAGCACCAGGCCGACCTGCGCCGTGGCCAGCTGTATCAGCACCCACTCGGCGTTGTTGTGCGACCAGATGCCCACCCGGTCGCCAGGCTGCAGGCCCTGGCGCAGCAGCGCGCTGGCGAGCTGGTGTGCGGCGGTGTTGAGTTCGCGGTAGGTGTAGCGCCGACCTTGGTGCACGCTGACCAGCGCCTCGTGCCCGGGCTGGCGCGCCGCCATCTCGTCAAAAAACGCGCCGATGGTCTGCTCGATCAGGGGCACGTCGGTCGCGCCCTGGGCGTGGCTTTGCACCAGTGGTGCGGTCGAACGGATCTCGCTCATGGGTTGTCTCCTCAAGATTCGCGCCCGGCTCGCGCCAGGGCACAGCGCGCAAGCATAGGAGCACAGCCGTGCCCCCGCTTGCCAGAATGGTTGCAAATCGTGCCACGCCCCGGGCACACTGGCGCCCATGACAAACCCGCATGGCAGCGCCCTAACGCAACCCCGCACGCCGCGCCCCGCCCGGGCCGCCACGCCCATGGCGTTCGTTCAGGCCATCGTCCACGCGTATGCCCAGCGCCAGATGAGCCCGGCAGCCGCCCTGGCGCAGGCACAAATCGCGCCATCGCTGCTGAGCGATCCCACTGCGCGCATCACCGCCGCGCAGATGGAAGCCATCTCGGGCGCAGCCATGCGCGAACTCGACGACGAGGCGCTGGGCTGGTTCCGTCGGCCCCTGCCCTGGGGCAGCTACGGCATGCTGGCGCGCGCATCGCTCTCCGCCCCCACGCTTGGCGTGGCCCTCAAGCGCTGGTGCCGCCACCACGCCCTGCTCACCAACGACATCGAGTTGCGCCTGCTCACCAGCGAAGGCGTGGCCAGCGTGCGGATCGGTGAACGGGCACGAAACGGACCTGCACCGCACGAACTTACACCACACGGACCCATCGCACCCGACGGCGGCGCGCTGCGCGAGTTCTGCCTGGTCTCGGTGCTGCGCAACATCCTGGGCCTGGCCTGCTGGTTCGTCGATTCGCGCATTCCCCTGCTCGGCGCACAGTTCCCGTTTGCGCCACCCGAACACGCCGAGGCCTACCGCGTGCTGTTCGACGGCCCCACCACCTTCCACGCCGACGCCGCAGCCATCCACTTCGACGCCCGCTACCTGGCCCTGCCGCTCAAGCGCGACGAAACGGCCATGAACCAGATGCTGCAGCGCGCCCTGCCGCTGACCGTGCTGCCCTACCGGCGCGACCGCCTGCTGGTGCAGCGCGTTCGCCAGCTGCTGGCCAGCCAGCCGCTGGACGCCCTCAACGCCGAGGGCCTGGCCGCGCAGCTCCACCTGTCACCGCGCACCCTGCACCGCCAGCTGAAAGACGAAGGCGCCTCGCTGCAGGCGCTGAAAGACGAGGTGCGCCGCGACCGGGCGCTCACGCTGCTGCAACGCACCCACCAGCCCATCAAGCAGGTGGCTGCGGCGGCAGGGTTTCAGAACGAGAAGAGTTTCATTCGCGCGTTCAAGGGCTGGACGGGCATGACGCCGGGGGATTGGCGCGGGTCGCGCTGAAGCCGTCCTGCCGCCGACGCCACGGGGGTTTGCGGCTTTCACAGGAAGCTAAAAAGCACACCTTCATAAAATCGATTCCCGCCTGATTTCACAACACCGATCCCCAACGCCTCAACACCCATGGAAAAAACGCAGGACAACGAGGCACGCCAAGTCAGTCACCGGCGTTGGCTGCGGCTGGGTGCCAAAACCGTGCACGATCTCGCATCGATGACCTTTGGCGGCGCGCTGGCGGCCTGCCTGCTCATCAATCAGATGGCCAACCGCGAGACCGAGGCCGAATTTGCGACCGCGCGGCTCGCGTTTTCCTCGATCGCGCAATACCTGCTCATCCCGTCCATGTTCATCGTGGTGCTCAGCGGGTTGATCGCCCTGGCCGCCACACGGGCCTACACCAGCGCGAGTTGGGCCTGGTTCAAGGCGCTGCTGGGCATCAGCGTGTTCGAGGCCACGCTGGTGCTGGTGGGCTCGAATCAGAAGCAGGCCGCAATTCTGGCCGCCCAAACCGACCCCGCCCTGCTCGCCACCCTGCTGCGCGCCGAGCGCAACACCCTGTGGCTGCTGATTGTGCTCAGCGTGATCAACGTGGTGCTGGCCGTGTGGCGGCCCCGGCTGGGGCCGAAAGGACGCTGAAGCGGGCGGCGAACCTGGGTACGTCATGCGACGGCCAGCACTACCCTCCTCGATGCGCGTCACCTCTGCTTGCTGTTCAAACGCGACGAAACAGCCATGACGCGCAACCCAGCCTGTCACCGCGCACCCTGCATCACCAGTTGAAAGACGAAGGCGCCTCGCTGCAAGCGCTGAAAGACGATGTGCGGCGCGAACGCGCGCTCGCGCTGCTGCAACGCACCACCCGGCCCATCAATCAGGTGGCATAGGCGGCAGGGTTTCAGAACGAGAAGGGTTTCATTCGCGCGTTCAAAGGCTGGACGGGCATGACGCCGGGGGAGTGGCGTGGGCGGCGGTGAGGAGTGGGGACAGCTTTCGACTCACTGCCGTTTTTTGCCTGCCATTCGCGGTTGGTTTCAAACACTTTTCGGGGGTGCTATGCGACTTTGTTCAACGACCACGGTGGTGGGGATCCGGTGTCTTGTCAGACAAACCACAAGTTGAGCATCGCAACCACCGTCGGCTATTCTCCCCAAAATGGCAATCCCCGACTACCAAACATGCATGCTCCCGCTCCTGCGGTACTTGGGCGACGGAGCAGAACACACACTGCGCGATGCCGAAGAGAATCTGGCCGAACACTTCGAGCTGACTCCCGCCGACCGCGCCGAGCTGCTCCCCTCTGGTCAGCAAGGCATCTTCAAAAATCGAATTGGTTGGGCTCGCACTTATTTGAAGAAGGCTGCTCTTCTTGAGTCGCCGAAGAGAGCGGTGTTCAGAATCACGGCGCGTGGTTTGAAGTTTCTGGCGTCGAAACCGGCGAGGATCGACGTCAAGTTTTTGGAGCAGTTCCCGGAGTTCATGGAGTTCCGAGAGGCATCAAGGCCAGAAGCTGGCGCTGCCGCGACGGTGGAACTCCCGCAGACGAAAACCACCCCGGAAGAGTCGATAGAGCTTGCATACCAAGGTCTGCGCGAGCAGCTTGCCTCTGAGCTGCTCAGCCGCATTCTTGCCTGCTCGCCCACTTTCTTTGAGCAGCTTGTCGTTGAACTGTTGGTCAAGATGGGCTACGGCGGCTCGCGCCGAGACGCGGGCGAAAGAATCGGTCAAACCGGTGACGGCGGCATCGATGGAATCATCAAGGAAGACCGACTTGGTCTCGACACGATCTTCATCCAGGCAAAGCGGTGGCAAGGCTCAGTCGGAAGGCCTGAGATTCAAAAATTCGTCGGCGCGCTGCAGGGCCAGCGCGCAAGGAAGGGCGTGTTCATCACCACCTCAAGCTACACCGCTGATGCGGCTGACTACGCGACTCGCATCGACACGAAGGTCGTGCTCATCGACGGCAAGCAACTGGCAGGGCTGATGATTGATTTCGATGTCGGTGTCGCTCCAGCAGCAACGTATGTGGTGAAGCGCATTGATTCCGACTACTTCGAAGAGTCGTAAATCAATACCTGAGACTGATCGCTCAAGCTGAGCGCCAACGGCAGGCCACCAAGCCCAAACCACAGGTACGGTGTACATTTTCTGTGGCTTGGGCTTGGTGTCCTGCCGTCGTCGCCAGCTTACCTCAAACGTTAGGCGTCCCAAAATCCCTTCTACCCTGCCGCAACCCCTCAATGGCCTACGCCGAAGCACTCAAGTACTGGAATCTCGGCATTCAGTACCTCCATCTAGCCCAACACGTTAGCGACGAAGTCGTCAAGGGCGGCAATCCCTGGGTTGTTGTTGGCGAACCGAGTTTCCCCGACACGGAGTACTTTGAGAAGACAAAGTGGTCGGATCACATGCTCGCCACGCCGCTTCTATTCAATTTCTATCACGGCATCGAATTGATGCTGAAGGGCTTCGCGGCACTTGACTCAAGCAAGCCGATGAGACCGAGCCATAAGCTTTCCGACTTGGCGGAACAATTCCACCGTAACTATCGCGCTACGGACGTACAGGGCTTTCTCTCGAAGTACCTAAACGCATCTACCGTCCCGAGCCCATTGCGAGAGTTCTTCAAGTGGTCCGGAACCGACGTCGACAAGTACTACCAAGCCCTCAAGTACCCTGAGAGCACAGACGGCAAGGACTACATGCACAACGAGCTCTACTATCAGAGCGAGTGGGGTGTGCCGTTCTACGCCGAGCTCCGAGATGACATATTGTCAGCGCGGCAAGCCTTCGTCCGGCTTGGC
>JANPIH010000031.1:0-9701 GCA_031424895.1 Rhodospirillales bacterium | reverse complement strand
GCAGGGGGCTCGGCCCCCTGCTGGGGTCCTCCGCGGCGCGACTTCGCGTCGCGACGGGCAAAGCCCCTGGTCTTTCCTTCGGTAAGCATGACTAGGCCTTGTAGAACCAGGTTGCCGGGTGCGAGCTGCCCGGGGTGCGGCAATGCTGGGCGATGCAGACGCGGCCGGGGATGTTGCCGAGTCGGCGGCTGGCCAGGCGCACGCCCATCAGCGCTGGGGACTGGCCGCAGACGCCGATGTGGAATTGCTGGTCAACCATGATCTTCCAGATTTCCTGGGCGTTCTTGTGCCGCTCCGCCTCCTGCATGCCGGCGGCGGCGCGGAACAGTTCCAGCGCCTTGAGCATGTGCGGGTCGGTCGGCTTGGTGCCCTGGGCGCCGTTGGAGGCGTACCAGCGCGCATGCTCGATGCCGTAGGCGCCGTTGGCGATATCCACCGGCAGCGCCCAGGCGGGGTAGAGGTAGAGCAACTCCGTCCCGCCATTGGTCCAGACGATGATGTGGTGGTCTCCGGCCAGGGTGCGCTGGAAGGCCAGGCCGCGCTCCTGCTCGCGGACGTCGGCGAAGATGCCGATGCGGCGCCACTGCTGGGCGATCATCTGGGCATGGGCCGGCCAGTCCATGAACGCCTTCACGGCGGTGAGCTGGATGATCAGGCGTTGGCCGTTGTCGGTGCGCAGGCGGTAGCCCTCGCGGTCCTTTTTCGTGAGGCCCAGCTTGTCGAGCATGGCGTTGGCCTGGGCGACGTCGAGCACCGACCATTTCTTGCGCCACTCGGGGCCGGGGCTTTCGGGCATCGCCTCGGCCGGGGCGGTGGAGCCGGGGGTGGCGAGGCCGAGCCAGAAGGTCTCGTTCAGCTGCTCGCGGTCGATGCCCATCGAGAGGGCGCGGCGGAAATCGGCGGTGGCGAGCCACTTGCCCACCTCGGCATCCGCGGTGTGGTTCATGTTGACGTGCAGCGTAGTGTCCGCGCCGTTGTAGGCGAGGTCGAGATGCACGTCGTATTTGCCGCGGTCGCGGTTCTCCAGGATGACCGGCAGCTTGGCGAGGTCCATGTGCCGTTCCTGCAGGTCGTATTCGCCGGCCATGGCGCGCAGGTTGGCGACCTCGATGTTCTCGGCCAGCGTCATGACCACGTTGTCGATGTAGGGCAGCTGGTTCCCGTCGGTGTCGACCACATAGTAGAACGGGTTGCGCTCCATCGCCCAGGTCGGCGTGTTGATCGGGCGAGTGGTGCGCCACGGGCCGAGGGTTGGCAGTTCGGGGTTGAGCTGCCAGTCCTTGCGGACGTGGAGCATGCGCACCCAGTTGTCGAAGCCGGCGGCGCGGGCCTTGGCATTGGCCTCGGCTTCCGAGCTGTATTTCGGCATGAACTGCTTGAGGTAGTGGGCGGGCGCATAGGCGCCGAAGCTGTTGCCGTTGGACTGGCGCACGGCCTGGCCGCCGCCGATCAGCGTGTCGCCGGCGATCATCGAGGGGAACAGGAAGTAGGGGTTCTCGAACTGGAACTGGATGGTGGTCTCGTCGATCTTGACCAGCTTGCCTTGCTTGCCGCCGGCCGCCATGTCGGCAATCGGGTTCGGGACGATGTCCTTGTTCAGGTACATGTCCTCGTACCAGAAGACGAAGTCATCGGCGGTGAAGGGGGCGCCGTCGCTCCATTTCATGCCCTTCCTCAGGACCAGCGTGGTGGTGCGGCCGTCGGCGGACAGGTCATAGGATTTGCAGACGCTGGGGACGATCTTGCTTCCCGTCGGGTCCCAGAACAGCAGCTTGTCCGAGGCCATGATGCGGTTGCCGTTCTCGCCGTCGGACGGGCCGATGAAGGCGCGGCGCCAGGTGCCGCCGTAGCGGCCGGTGGACTCGAGCGGCTTCAGCACCAGGGGTTCGGCCGGCAGGCGCTGGGCCACCGGCGGCAGGCGGCCCTGCTGCACCAGGGCGGCGAGTTGCGGCGCTTCCTTGAAGCTGGTCGGGATGGTGGTGACCTGGGTTGGGCCTTCGAGCTTGCCCACCAGGCCGGACTGGTCGAAGGCGCTTTTGGCGGTGACGGCCTGGGCCAGCGCGTCGATGGTCGGGGCGGCCGCGGCGGCAAAGGCCGCGCTGGCGCCAAGGAAAGTCCTGCGGGTGGTCATGGATCAGCCTCCGGACATTGCTGCACCTGCCGCCTCGTTGCCTGGGCGGCGGTATTGAGCGCAGGCTAGAGCAAGACCCTGTAGGATGAAAGCCGCTTCGCCTTGCGGCTCAGGGTGGGATGAAAGCCGCTTCGCCGTACGGCTCAGGCCTTGAAGTACCAGGTGGTCGGATGGGAGCTGGCCGGGGTGCGGCAGTGCTGGGCAATGCAGACGCGGGCCGGAATGTTGCCCAGGCGGCGGCTGACCAGGCGCACGCCGGCGAAGGCGGGGGACTGGCCGCAGATGCCGATGCTGAACTGCTGGTCGATGACGATCTTCCAGATCTCCTGGCCGAGCTTGTTGCGTTCGGTCTCGGCCAGCGTGGTGGCGCTGCGAAACATCTCCATCACCTGCAGCACCGCGGGGTCGGTGGGCTTGGTGCCGATGGCGCCGTTCGATGCATACCAGCGGGCCAGTTCCATGCCGAGGATGCCGTTGCCGACATCGACCGGCAGGACGAAGTGCGGGTAGAGGAAAAGCTGTTCCGAGCCGGTGTTGCCGAAGACGAAGATGTGGTGGTCGCTGGCCTGGACGCGCTGGAAGGCGAGTGCCCTTTCCTGGTCGCGCACGTCGGCGAAAATGCCGATGCGGCGCCATTGCTGGGCGATCATGTGCGAGTGGGCCGGCCAGTCGAGAAAGGCCTTGGTGACGGTGAGCACGATGACCAGGCGCTGGCCGTTGTCGGTGCGGACGCGGTAGCCCTCGCGGTCCTTCTTCGCGAGGCCGAGCTTGTCGAGCATGGCATTGGCCTGGGCGACGTCGAGCACCGACCATTTCTTGCGCCACTCGGGGCCGGGGTTCTCGGGCACCGACTCGGCGGGCGCGGCGGAACCGGGGGTGGCGAGGCCCAGCCAGAAGGTTTCGTTGAGCTGGTCGCGGTCGATGCCCAGCGAGAGGGCGCGGCGGAAATCGGCGGTGGCGAGCAGGCGGCCGATCTCGGCGTCGGCGGTGTAGTTGAGGTTGAAATGCAGCGCGGTGTCCGCACCGTTGAAGGCGAGGTCGAGGTGGAGGTCGTATTTGCCGCGGTCGCGGTTCTCCAGGATGACCGGCAGCTTGGCGAGGTCGATGTGGCGCTCCTGCATGTCGTAGTCGCCGGACATGGCGCGCAGGTTCACGATCTCGGTGTTCTCGGCCAGGGTCATGACCACGTTGTCGATGTAGGGAAGCTGATTGCCGTCGGTATCGACCGCGTAATAGTAGGGGTTGCGCTCCATCGCCCAGGTTGGGGTGTTGATGGCCCGCGTGGTGCGCCAGGGGCCGAGGGTGGGCAGTTCGGTGTTGATCGCCCAGTTGTGGCGGATTTTCAGCATGCGCACCCAGTTGTCGAAGCCGGCGGCGCGGGCGCGGGCGTTCGCCTCGGCCTCCGATGAGTATTTCGGCAGGAATTGCTTGAGGTAGTGGGCGGGGGCGTAGCAGCCGAAGGTGCCGCTGCCGGACTGGCGGGCCGCCTGGCCGCCGCCGATCAGCGTGTCGCCGGCGAGCATGGCGGGGAACAGCAGGTGGGGGGCGTCGAACTCGAAGCGGATGGTGGTCTCATCCAGCTTGACCATGCGGCCGGGCTTGCCGCCGGCGGACATTTCCGGGATCGGGGCGGGGACGATGTCCTTGTTGCCGTAGAGGTCGTCGAACCAGAACATGAAGTCGTCGGCGGTGAAGGGGGCGCCGTCGCTCCATTTCATGCCTTTGCGCAGGAAGAGGGTGGTGGACTTGCCGTCGGGCGAGAGGTCCCAGGCGCGGGCGACGGCAGGGGCAATCACGCTGCCGGTGAGGTCCCAGAACAAGGGCTTGTCGGAGGCGACGAGGCGGTTGCCGTTCTCGCCGTCGCCGGGGCCGATGAAGGCGCGGCGCCAGGTGCCGCCGTAGCGGCCGATGCCTTCCAGCGGCTTGATGACCAGCGGTTCGGAGGGAACGCGCTGGGCGACCGGGGGGAGCTTGCCCTGCCTGACAAGTTCGGCGAGTTGGGGCGCTTCCTTGAAGCTGGCCGGGATGGCCTCGGACAGGGTCGCACCCTCGAGCTTGCCCACCAGGCCGGATTGGGCGAATTGCCCGGCGCCCTGCGCGTGGCCGTGGCGGCCGGGCAGGGCGAGGGCGGCGAGCCCAATGCCGCCACCGAACAGGGATTGGCCCAGCACTTGCCTGCGGGTTGTCATGGCGCATTCCTCCGCCGTTCCGGCCTTTTGGTGGCCGGTTCGATACGAGGCTAGGCGTGCGGGGTTGTCGTGTCCAGCGGGGCGGCGGTCACCCGCCCGCCAGCGCCCGCCATGCCAGGGCGAACAGCAGCACGCCGTTGGCGGTGAGCACCCAGGGGGCGGCGCGGCGCGCGGCGGTGGCCCAGCGCCGTGCGGCGGCGTGGCCGAGCAGGCCGACGGCGACCAGCGCCGGGACGGTGCCGAGCCCGAAGGCGAGCATGCCGAGGCCGCCGATCACCGGCCCGCCGGAGGCCGAGGCAGCCAGCGCCGCATAGACCATGCCGCAGGGCAGCAGCCCGAGGGCCAGGCCCAGCGGCACGCCTCGGAGCTTGCCCAGCCGCGACGCGAACTGCCCGAATCCGCTGCCGGTGGCGCCGGCCGGGATGGCGAATGCGAATGCTGGCTGGAATCGGCGCAGCGCCAGCAGCAGGAAGCCGGCGGCGGCCAGGGCGAGCAGAATCCCCGGCACCGCCTGCGGCAGGCGCAGGGCGCCCAGCCAGCCGCCGGCGATCCCCAGCGCCGTGTAGGTTGCCAGCCTTCCGGCATGGTACGGCAGCAGCAGCGCGCCGCGCAGGCGGGCAGCCTGGCACATGCGGGCGGCCGGCATCCGCGCCATGCCGTCGGCGACCTGGCCCAGCACGAAGGGGCCGCACATCGCGGTGCAGTGGACGGCGCTGCCGGCGAGCCCGGCCAGCAGCAGGGCGGGGACGAGGAACAGCCCGCGTTCGATCTCCGCCGGACCGCAGATGGCGCCGAGCATGTCGAGCAGCCCGGTCATCGCCGAGCCTGGGTGAGGGGGGCAGGGGACATCCTGGCCATTCCACCTCGGAAGCCATGCGCAGACATTGATCTGCGTCAATGCCGCGGCGCTGCGCCGCTGGCACCGTCGAGCCATGCCGGGAATGTCGCCGGCCTATCGCCACGGGGATTCGAAAGCATGCATGAGCAAACAAGCGACCTTGTGGTCGGCCTGCTGGTGCTCATCCTGGGCCTGGTCGGCCTGGTGATGGCATCCGGCGCGCTGGACGACGCGATGTATGTGTTCGGCCTGTCGCTGGCGGGCTTCGCGGTGGTGTTCGACATCGGGCTGGTGAAGCGCCATTTCGACCGGCAGGACGCCCTGCGGCAGGGAGGCGGCCATGTCTGATCTCGCGATCGGGACCGGGGGGATGGCCGGCGTGGGGGGGCGTGCGACCCCGGCCGTTCGGGTGGTCGAGGCCTACAACATGGACGTGGTGCGCAAGTTCACCATCGCCGCCATGTTCTGGGCGGTGGTGGCGTTCCTGCTCGGCGTGGTGCTGGCGCTGCAGCTGGCCTTTCCGATCTTCAATCTCGGGTTTGAATACACCGCTTTCGGGCGGCTGCGGCCGGTGCATACATCGGCGGCGATCTTTGCCTTTGGCGGCTCGGCACTGTTCGCCACCTCGTTCTACGTGGTGCAGCGCACCTGCCACGCGCGGCTGTTCGGCGGCGAGGCTTTGGCGAGCTTCATCTTCTGGGGCTACCAGTTCTTCATCGTGATGGCCGCGCTGAGCTATGTGATGGGCTTCAGCCAGAGCCTGGAATACGCCGAGCCCGAGTGGCACCTGGACATCTTCCTGACGATCGTGTGGGTGGCCTATGCGGTGGTGTTCATCGGCACGCTGGTGAAGCGGCAGGAGCCGCACATCTACGTGGCGAACTGGTTCTACCTGGCCTACATCCTGACCGTTGCGGTGCTGCATATCGTCAACAACCTGGCGTTGCCCACGTCGTTCTTCGAGGCCAAGAGCTACTCGGTGTTCTCGGGCGTGCAGGGGGCGATGATCCAGTGGTGGTATGGCCACAATGCGGTCGGTTTCTTCCTGACCGCGGCGTTCCTGGGGATGATGTATTACTTCATCCCGAAGCAGGCGGGGCGGCCGGTGTATTCGTACAGGCTGTCGGTGGTGCATTTCTGGTCGCTGATCTTCATGTACATCTGGGCGGGTCCGCATCACCTGCACTACACTTCCCTGCCCGACTGGGCGCAGACGCTGGGCATGGTGTTCTCGATCATCCTGTGGATGCCCAGCTGGGGCGGCATGATCAACGGGCTGATGACCCTGTCGGGCGCGTGGGACAAGCTGCGCACCGACCCCGCGCTGCGCTTCACGGTCACGGCCGTGGGCTTCTATGGCATGTCGACCTTCGAGGGGCCGATGATGTCGATCAAGGAGGTCAACGGCCTTGCCCACTACACCGACTGGGTGATCGGCCACGTGCATTCCGGCGCGCTCGGCTGGGTGGCGTTCGTGAGCTTCGGCGCGATCTACTACCTGGTGCCGATCCTGTGGAACCGCGCCGGGCTGTATTCGGTGAAGCTGGTGGCCTGGCACTACTGGATCGCGACGCTGGGCATCGTGCTCTACATCACCTCGATGTGGGTCGCCAGCATCATGCAGGGGCTGATGTGGCGGGCCTACGACAAGTTCGGCTTCCTGCAGTATTCGTTCGCGGAATCCGTGAACGCCATGCACCCCTATTACGTCATTCGCATGCTCGGCGGCGTCCTGTTCCTCGCCGGCGCGCTGGTGATGGTTTTCAACCTGATCATGACGGCTCGTTCGGCCACCACGCTGGTGCGGCCGGCGCGCGCCGGATCGACAGAGGCGGGTGCGGCCATCGCGGTCGCGGGGGAATAATCCGATGTTCATCAGCCACGACAAGATTGAGAAGAGCGCCTTCCTGCTGACCGTGCTGACGGTGATCACCATCAGCATCGGCGGGATCGTGGAGGTGGTGCCGCTGTTCACCATCGAGACCACGGTGGAGAAGGTGGAGGGGGTGCGCCCCTACTCCCCGCTCGAGCAGGCGGGGCGCGACGTATATGTCCGCGAGGGCTGCTACACCTGCCACAGCCAGCAGATCCGCGCGCTGAAGGACGAGGTGGAGCGCTACGGCCACTACAGCCTGGCTGCCGAGAGCATGTATGACCGGCCGTTCCAGTGGGGCAGCAAGCGCAACGGGCCGGACCTGGCGCGCGTGGGCGGCAAATACTCCAACGACTGGCACTATGCCCACTTCAGCCATCCGCAGGCGATGGTGCCGGAGAGCCTGATGCCGCGGTACGCCTTCCTCGCCACCCGCGAGGTGGACGTGGCCAAGGTGGCGCGCGCGATCCGTGCCAACCGGGCGCTCGGCGCGCCGTATAGCGATGCGCAGGTTGCCAACGTCGCCGCCGACATGGCCGCGCAGGCGGACCCGCAGGTCGATGCGGAGACGTTGCAGGCACGCTATCCCAAGGCGGTGCAAGCGAGCGGCGACGGACGGCGCGTGACCGAGATGGATGCTCTGGTGGCCTATATCCAGGTGCTTGGGACCATGGTGGACTTCACCAACCCGGCCATCGAGAAATTGCGGCAATAGGAGCGGGGCGATGTTCTTCTCAACTGTTTTGGGCTGGCTGCTCGATTACTCGGTGGCCCTGGTGGGCGTGGTGTTCCTGCTGATGGTGGTCAGCGTGTACTGGCCCAGCCGCAAGGCGGGCATGCAGCGCCACGCCCTGATCCCCTTCGACGACGACAAGTAAGGAGCACGCCCATGGCCAACTCTCCCGCGCCGGGCGAACACGACCCGGTCACCGGCCGGCACACCACCGGGCACGAATGGGACGGGCTGAAGGAGCTGAACACGCCGCTGCCGAAATGGTGGTTCTGGACCTTCGTGGCCACCATCGTCTGGGGCATCGGCTATGCCATCGTCTATCCCTCGGTGCCATGGTTCAACACCTATTTCCCCGGCGTGATCGGCTATTCGCAGCGCGACGTCGTGACCGCGGACGTAAAGGCGCTGGAGGCGCTGCGCGCGGTGGTGATGGAGAAGCTGAAGGTGGTTCCGCTGACCGAGGTGAAGAAGGACGAGGCACTGCTGGCCGTGGCGCTGACCGCCGGGCGCATCACCTTTGCCGAAAACTGCCAAGGCTGCCACGGCGCAGGCGGCGAGGGGCGGCCGGGTTTCCCGGCGCTGGCCGGCGACGCCTGGATCTGGGGCGGCAGCCTTGAGGCGATCCAGCAGACCGTTACCTATGGCATCCGCAACGGCCATCCGGAGGCACGGGTTTCGCAGATGCCGCGCTATGGGGTGGACGGCCTGCTGAAGCCCGAGGAGATCGACCAGGTCACCGATTATGTCATGGCGCTGTATCGCCCGACCGCTCCGGCCCTGCCGGGTGCCGCAAAGGGCGGGGCGGTCTATGCGGAGAACTGTGCGAGCTGCCATGGCGACAAGGGCCAGGGCAACCGCGAACTTGGGGCGCCCATACTGCGTTCTGGCGTGCACCTCTATGGCGATACCCGTGCGGCGGTGCGGGCGCAGATCGCGAACCCGAAGATGGGCGTGATGCCGCCTTGGAACACGCGGCTGGACGAGGCGACCATCCGCGCGGTCACGCTGTATGTTCATGGGCTCGGTGGCGGCAAGTAGCAGCAAAGGGGTCGGCCCGGTGCGGTTGTGGATGGGGTTCCAAGGGCCGGCGGCCCTTGGTGGGTCCTCCGCGGCGCGGCTTCGCGCCGCGACGGTGAAACCCTGGCCTTGCCTTCGGTCCTTGCGCCAGATCAAGGCGCGCCGTCGGGCAATCCGCGAGACTGGCGCGGTCGGGCGATTTCGCGTCGACACGCATGGACAAGGCGAGCATGAGCAAGATCGGCAAGCCGCCGCAGGTGGCCCAGGGCGAGGAGGTTCCAACCTCGGAAATGCAGCTGTATGCCGATCGCGTGCGCGTCTATCCGCGTTCCGTCCACGGCATCGCGCGCAATGTCAAATGGGCGGTCCTGGCGCTGTGCCTCGTGGTTTACTACGTCGTGCCCTGGATCCGCTGGGACCGCGGCGAGGGGGTTGCCAGCCAGGCGGTGCTGCTCGACATCGCCCATGAGCGTTTCTACATCTTCGGCCTGACCTTGTGGCCCGAGGACATCTATCTGCTCACCTTCGCCTTGATCCTGGCGGCTGTTGCTCTGTTCCTGGTCACCTCGCTGGCCGGGCGCGTCTGGTGCGGCTATGCCTGCCCGCAGACCGTGTGGACCGACCTGTTCATGTGGGTGGAGCGGCTGGTCGAGGGCGACCGCAATGCGCGCATGCGACGTGATGCCGGCCCGAACAATTTCGCCAAGACTTGGCGCAAGATCGCAAAGCATACCGTGTGGGTGGGTATCGCGTTCTGGACCGGCGGTGCGTGGATCATGTACTACGTCGATGCGCCGACAGTGACGGTGCAGTTCTGGACCGGCCGGGCCAGCGTGGAGGTGTATTTCTTCACCGGCCTGTTCACGGTGTTCACCTATGTGCTGGCAGGCTGGGCGCGCGAGCAGGTGTGCACCTATATG
>JANPIH010000030.1:0-1720 GCA_031424895.1 Rhodospirillales bacterium | reverse complement strand
GCAGCGAAAGCCAAAGCCGAGCGCGACGCTGGACTCGGCCATGTAGTGAAAGGCGGCGTCGTTGAGTTGCAGCTTGGCCATGGCGGCCTTGAGGTGCTCGAAGTCGGCGGTATTGATGGGGTAGATGCCGCTGAAGACCATCGGCTGGATCTCCTGGAAGCCAGGGAGCGGCTCGGGCGCGGTGTTACTCCGCGAGGTGAGCGTATCGCCCACCTTTACCTCGGTGCTCGTCTTCATATTGGCGATCACGTAACCGACGTCGCCGGGGCCGAGCTTGGGTTGCGCGAGGAGCTTCGGCTGCTGCGGGCGGAAGATGCCGACTTCCTTCACTTCGTAACTGCGATCCGTGGCCATCATCTTCACGTGATCCCCGGCCTTCACCGTCCCATCGACCACGCGCACATAGACGATCACGCCACGATAAGTGTCGAAGGTGGAATCGAAGACCAGCGCGCGCAAGGCGTCATGAGCGTGCCCAGTCGGGTGCGGGATGCGCGCGACGATGGCTTCGAGGATGTCTTCGATGCCGATCCCCGCCTTTGCGCTGGCGAGCACGGCGTCGTCGCCGGGGATGGTAAGAATGTCTTCGAGTTGGCGCCTGACGGTTGGGATGTCCGAGTTCGGCAGGTCGATCTTATTGATGACCGGGATGAGCGTCAGCCCTTGCTTGTTCGCGAGATGGACATTCGCCACGGTCTGCGCCTCGACGCCCTGCGCGGCATCCACGATGAGCAGCGCACCTTCGCACGCAGCGAGCGAGCGAGATACCTCGTAGGCAAAGTCCACGTGCCCCGGCGTGTCCATGAGATTGAGCTTATAAGTGTGCCCATCCTTCGCTTTGTAAGTCATCGCGATGGGGTGCGCCTTGATGGTGATGCCGCGCTCGCGTTCGAGATCCATGGAATCGAGCATCTGGTCCTGCTGCTCGCGCTTCTGGATCGTGCCGGTAAATTCGAGCAGGCGGTCCGACAGCGTGGTCTTCCCGTGGTCGATGTGGGCGATGATGCAAAAGTTACGGGTACGGGAGAGCGGCATGGGAAGTTTCGAGAGCCGCGCACTATGGAGGGCCGCGCCCCAGCGGTCAATGGAGCCGCGTGGTGCCTGCAGAGCAATCGCAGCAAAACTGGGCTGGCGGCGATGTGCCCCTGGAGGTGACACGCTCCGTCGTGTCCCAAACCTCCGTGGGCGGAGGCGGTGCGGAGCCGGTACCCGGCCCAGGCTCCGTGCCACCTCCGCCCTCGGGATTGGGGACACAACGGAGCGTGTCCCTTCAAGGCGCCATTCCGCGCGCTCGATTTTGCTGCGATCGCCGTAGCGGCGCGTACCGTCCGATGCACCAGAGGTGCTTCGCGGTGTGGGTGAAATTTCAGTTGCTTTCGAGACGCTCGCGGGTGCCTTCGGCACCGAGTACGCAAGCCTCCCCGGCAGACTGCTCGATCTGGCGCAACCTCTTACGGGCGATGGCGATTCCATACGCCTGCCGATCGCTGATTGCTATGGCGCAAACGACAACTCCACCAAGCCGGCTTCGGTTGCGCCGACGAAGTAGCCGACACCGAAAACGTCTGCGCTGCCGACAGGGGACGGGCCGGAAAACGCGGCGAGGGAAAACGGCCGCGCTTTGCGAGTAGCCGGATCGACAAACTGACCGGATACGACAGGCGACTTCACCACGAGCTTAAAGCCCGGCGTCCGAGCGGCTCCGAAGCCCTGCTCCGCA
>JANPIH010000029.1:0-1675 GCA_031424895.1 Rhodospirillales bacterium | reverse complement strand
CCACTTTGGCTTCGCCGATCTCGTGTGGTCGGTAGCCCTGCACCGCCAAGTTCTCGATCGCCACGATGTCGTGGTCGACGAGCGTCATATCGCTGGCGCCCATGGCCGCCAGCTGCAATGCTACCTGCCGTCCAATTGCTCCAACGCCGACAATCAGCACGTGCCACTGGCCAAGTTCGGCCGGCGGCACGAGATCCCGCTGGCGGATCGCCCGGTCAGTCGAAGTAGCCGCGTTCATCGGCGACCTCCTCGTAAGCGGCCAGCAACGCGTCGTCGAAATCCCGCTGGTCGAGCCAGTCGCCGAGGCCGTGATCGGCGATCGGATCAGCGGCCCGGAGGCCCGCGAATCCGCTGCCGAGCTCGATCAACGCTTGAGGCAGTGGAGACGTCACCAGTTGATCGAGCTCCATGCCCCACCGCTGCACCAGTTCAGATAAACAATCGCGGTTCTCATCGAGCCAAGCCGGTAGGCCAGCCCAGTCGACCATCACCGGGATCTCGATTGCCGTCTTCACCGGCCCGATCAGCTGGAGCCGGGCATACATCTCCCCACCGCGGGCTAGGATCAGCATGACACTGAAGTCCGCGCCGCCGAACGAGCGGGCGAACGTCCGCTCGTCGACCCCGCTGGGGCTGGCGCTGGTGCCCGGGTGCGTGTGCACCCAGACCCGACTGCATCTTCGCGGCGGCACGCCCTGGTCGACCATGTGATCCACTAGGTCTGCCACCGCTTCGTCGTCAAACTCGACGGTGACGGCCGTCGTCTCCTGCCGGACCAGCAGGATGTCTTCGATCACCAGCGGGTCCGCTTCGCTGGATAAGCCAAAGCCGCCGACTTCGGTGCTGGCGGTATGGCACAGGTAAGTGAGCTTCAGAAACGCAGCCGGCCGCAGCAAAAGCCGCGGCCGGGACGTGGGAAGGGGATGAGCAGCAGGCCGCTCAAGTGGGTGTCGGTTCATGGACAGTCTCCTCTTGGGTAAGGGGTTGTGGTTCTTCTTCGTCTTCTTCGGGCTCCTCGTCGGCTTCCTCGTCTTCTGCTTCCTGCCGTTCCCGTTCGTCGGCGCAGGATGAGCACAACAGCTCACCGTTCTTTGACGTCATGCAGTTTCGGCAGAAGCTGTCGTCGCAGTCGGGGCAACGGTGCTCGCACCCTTGGCAAAGCAGGTTGCCGCAGGCTTGGCAGGAGTAGGCGTCTTCGTCCGACACGTAGTCGTCGCACTGGTCACAGGAGCGTCCGTTCCAGCGGTCCAGCGCCACATACGGGCTGGCGTCGTTGTAGGTGTGGAGCACCTGGTTCACGACCACGAACGCGTCATACAGACGCCCTTCGGTCATCGCCGCCCGGAGCAATGGCGCGCCGTCGCCGAGGCAGATCTGCCCGCCTTGGACGTGCGGATGAGTCACTTCTTCGTTGCAGGCAGCGGGGTTGGGATTCAGCGCAATGGCCATGATGCAGTCGCCGCCCTGGCGGCCGCGGGCCAACGCCGCCAAGTCCAGTTCCAGGCGAAAGCGGCCGAGGTTGATGCCCTCTAGCGTGATCGACTCAGTGACAACGGACATGACGGACAGATCCTCCGCTACTTGGAGGTCATAGAATTCCTCCTCCAGTGCAAGCAGATCGCGGTGGACCAAAGCCGACGTGACAGGCGCTGTCGGCGGCGATGCGGGCATGTGC
>JANPIH010000028.1:0-25076 GCA_031424895.1 Rhodospirillales bacterium | reverse complement strand
TCGGCCTTGGCCACGCCCGCCCAGGTGATGGCGGTTTCGACCAGCCCGTTGCCGTCGATATCCGCGAACATGGTGGCGCCGAGGTAGCCCGGCAGGCCGTCGCTCTCGGACCAAGTGGCCTGGCTGATGCCGGCGCGCCATCCCCACAGCGTCAGCGCCTCGCCGGATTGCCAGTCGGTGACGCATGACCATACGGAAATCAGGTCGCGCCCGTCGATGAAGAACGTGTCGCGGCCGAGCCCGCCGGTCAGGAAGTTCGAGCCGCCGCCGCCATCGACCACGTCGTCGCCGAGCGCCATGTTGGCGGCATCGTTGCCGGCGCCGAGGTTGGCGAAGTCGTTGCGGGATGTGCCTTGGAGAACGTCGTCGCCACTGGTGGCCGGCAGGGTGTAATCGATCGGGTTCGGCCCGGCGTGGCGCATCGGGAGCTCGAACTTCAGCTTCTCGGCGACCAGATTGCGATAGAGTTCATCGGTGCCCGGCTGGCCGCGGAGCGATTCCACGGTGATCGCCGCGAACTCGCCGAAGGTCAGTATTTCGACGTTGCGAAGTTCGTCGTGGCCATCGGGGCCGTGCACCCGCACGATGTTGTCGAGAATCCCGACCCGGTATTGATCGCGAGGCTGGCTGAAGACCACGGTGTCGGTGCCGGCGCCCAGGTCGAAATATTCGTCGGCTTGTGTGCTGGAGACAACGTCGTGTTCGGAGCTGTTGTCGTCGTCGATGATCGTGGCCTGGCCCTGGGCGCGGGCGATGGCCACATTGTTCGTGCCGCCCGACAGCTTCACGAAGAAGCTTTGCAGCAGGTTTGATTCGTCCCTGGTGTCGCCGGCCACCGCCACGCCAATCGTGCGCACGACCTCGTTCTCGGCGAACGCCAGCGTGCCCGTGGCTGGCTCGTAGTCGCCGTCCGCGACAGTCGCCCCGCCGTCGGAGGTTGCATAGGCCAATTCGAACGGTTCCGTGCCGCCCCTGCGGATCACCACGAAGGTCGCCTGGATGGCTCCGTCGTTGCCCTCGGCCACGGTCACGTCGCCGATCGAGACCGAGCCGGCGCTGCGCACGACCGTCATGCTTGCGGAGCGGGTGTTGTCGGAGAGGTCCGACTCCCCTGCCACCGGGTTCGCCACCACGCCGACATGGTAGGTTCCGGCGGCGATCCCCGCGGGAATTGCGGCCAGGAGCCGTGCCGCCGAGGAGGCGCCGGGCGCCAGCGACGGCAGCACAAAGCGGCCAAGCAGCGTGTCCTGCGCCGATATCGTTGCATCCACGGATAGGTAGACTGTGGCCGACGAAGCCGCTGCGGCACCTGTTCCGGTGTTGGCGACGGCAAAGTCGATCGTCGTCGTCGCCCCGGCCGCCACGCTTGCCGCGGCCGGCGTCAGGTGGTCGATGACGAGGTTCGGCCGGGCGGCGGACCCGGCGGCGACGGTGAAGGCGGTGGCGTAGGTGTTGTCGAACACGCTGCTCTCGCCGGCGATCGGCCCGGCCACCACGCCGATGTAGAATGTGCCTGCCGCCGTTCCGGCGGGGATCGTCGCGGACAGGTTCCACGCCGATGCGCCGCCGGGTGCGAGGGCGGGCACCGGGAAGGCGCCGAGGGGAACGTCCGCGGTC
This sequence comes from Rhodospirillales bacterium, assembly GCA_031424895.1. GTDB lineage: Bacteria > Pseudomonadota > Alphaproteobacteria > Acetobacterales > Acetobacteraceae > CAMDGX01. The sequence continues at coordinate 23,459 of JANPIH010000028.1, read as the reverse complement.
GTTATGGTCGGGTCCGCCGAGAGGTAGAGTGTCGCCATGGTGGCGGATGTGGCCGCGGCACCTGCGTTGCCGACCTCGAAGCTGATCGCCTGCAGCCCCCCCGCCGCCACCGTGGCCGATCCGAGCGAAAGCTGGTTGATGACCATGTTCGGGCGGCCAGCCAGCGACGCCGCCACCGTGAAGGCGAGGGTGTAGGCGTTGTCGGTGGCACTTGCCTCACCGGGCACCGCGCCTGCGACGATGCCGACATGGTAAATGCCTGGGCCGAGGTTGGCCGGCAGCGTCCACGCCATGCTGCCCGCCATCCCCGCCCCGGCGGCCAGGGCCGGGACCTGGAAGGCGCCCAGCACCGTATCGCCCGCGTCGATCGCCTCGTCGGTGGACAGGTAGAGCGTCGCGGTCGATGCGCTCGCCTCTGCCGTGCCGGCATTGCCGATCGCGAAGCCGATCGTCGTGCTTCCCTCCGCCGGAAGAAGCGTTGCGTGCAGGGAAAGGTCATTGATGACCAGGTTCGCCACCGCGCTGGAGGTGCCCCATTGTCCGAAATCCACCTCCGGCGCCGCGGCCTCCCCGCCTGCGGCGGAGCGCAGGATGTCCTGGGCCTGGTAGCCCGCCGAGCCCTGCCAGGCCGTGGGCGCGGCCAGCCATCGAAACTCGGCAAGGCCGGCGCCGTGCACTGCATCGATTACGAAGCCGCTGCCGTAGACGCCGACCCGGTAGGCTGGCTGGGCGCCGGCCGCCTGCGCCAGGCCTTCGGCGACGCCGCGGAAATAGTCGAGGACATAGGGGATGCCGATGCTGACATCCGCGTCGATTTCGAAATAGATTGCCGACCCCGGCGCCTGTCCGATCGCACGCGCCAGGACGTGCGCGCGGCCGCCATCCGCAACCCCGCCCAAATGGGCGGCATCGCGCAGCAGCTTGGCCGAGTCCTCGAACCGCACGGGGTCATACCCGACCGGCCCGCCGGCCACGCGCTGCTGGGCGCCGTTGAACACCGTGACGATCTTCAGCCCCGCCGCGATGAAGGCGTTGGCCCGTGCCGCAGTCAGGTATCCCCCGGCGCCGCTGCCGAGATCCCCGATCACGAATGCGTAGCCCTGGGCCTGGATATCCGCCGGCGTAGTGGTCGCGCCGGGAGGAAGTGCGATGCCCCGCACGCTCATCTCGCTGTTCCCCCGGGTCGGTGCATGCCGTTCCGCAGCGGCTTCGTGCATGGGCGCATGTCAGTGCCACTTCATCTTGGTGCCGCGCAGTTCGTCGATCCCGGCGATGGCCCAGCCGCTGTTCACAACGACGCTCAAGTAGAGGTCCATCAGCAGCGACAGCGGCGCCAGCACCACCTCGTCGTCCTGCACCAGCGCATAGACCGTCGCGGCCATGAAGTTCAGCAGTGCGATTCCGCCCAGCCATGCCAGCACGCCGCCCAGCTCAACGCCCATCGCCGCGGCGGTGGCCAGCCAGGCCCAGAAGCCGAAGTTGACAAGCGGGATCAGGAAGATGTCGATCGTGTAGCAGCCGGCGACGATCCAATCGAGGCGGGGGTTCCTGGCCACCGCATGGGCCCGCAGGTCGCGCAGGTAGATTCGCAGCACCTGCCAGGTGCCGCGCATCCAGCGGTAGCGCTGGCTCATCAGGCTGTCCATGCCGGCGGGGCCCTTGGTGAAGGCGACGGCGCGCGGCTCGTAGACCACCTTGCCGCCGAGGGCCAGGCAGGACAGCGACAGCTGGAAATCCTCGGCGAAGGTCTCGCCCGACAGCGGGCCGTAGACCTTGCCGCTGTCCTCGCCGTGGCTGGCCACCGGGCGCTGGTTGCACGGCAGGGCGGCGACTTGCTCGAAGATCGAGCGGCGGTAGAGGCCGATCGCACCCGGAACGATCGTGACGACGCCGAACTGGCTCATAGCCATGCGCATTCCGCCGTTGCCCAGCACGTATTCCAGCGCCTGCAAGCGCAGCAGCGAGTTCACCCGGTTGCGGATCGTCACCTGGCCGGCCACGCCCACGATGCCGGGCTCGCTCTGCATGCGGGCCACCGCGATCCACAGTGTGTCTGGCGCCAGGCGGGAATCGGCGTCCACGCACAGGAGCAGTTCACCAGACGCGTTCGCGAAGCCGAAGTTCAGCGCGCTCCATTTGCCGCCGTTGGGCTTGGAGTGGACGCGCACGGTGCAGTTCTCGTAGTCGCCCTCGTGCTGCTTGGCGATCGCGTAGGTGTCGTCCTTCGAGCCGTCGTCGATGACGACCACTTCGTAGCGCGGGTAGTCGAGCGCGATCAGGGAACGGACAGCCGCGTCCATCGTCTCGGCCTCGTTGCAGGCGGGGACGAGAATGCTGACGAAGGGCTGGTGGCCGACACGGTGGGGCGGGCCCTGCATGGTGCGGTGGAAGCCGAGGAAGGCGATGGGGTGGACGAAGCACCAGCGCACCATCGTCATCAGTAGCAGTGCGGCGAACAGCACGTTGCCGACGACGCCGAACAGGCCGAGCGCGCCCTCGTCCAGCAGGCCGTCGGCCAGGTTGAAGGGCAATGTCAGCGTCAGGCAGAGGCCGTAGAGTATCGTGAACAGCATCAGCGCCGTTATCAGGCCGGCGGGGAGCGGGCGGCGGATGGAGCGGAACTCGCCGGCGGGTGCTGCGGGCTGGGCCGTGCTCATGCCTTGCCCTGCCGGTGGTCAATGGAGGGCGCCGCCGAGGTTGCCGTGTCGCCGCTTCCGGCGCCGGGGCGGCGCATCGGCAGGTGGACGGAGAAGCGCAGGCGGTCGAGCATCATCAGCAGCAGGCCTGCGGCGAGCACCAGCAGGCTGGTGCGCAGGGGGCCGCCATGCAGCAGCGGCGGCTGCCAAAGCAGGCGCACCTTGACCGGTTCGCGGCCGATGCCGAGCAGGCCGATCGCGTCCTGCGGCAGTTGCGCGTCGAACTGCGCGACCACGCGGCCCGGATCGAACGATGCTGTTTCTGCCGTGCGGAACTCGCCGGGGAAGATCTTCTTCAGCACCGGGTGTTCCAGGGCGAACAGCACGCGGCCGGCGGCGGCGACGCTGGCGATTTCCGTATCGGGCATGGCGATGTTGGCGACGAAGCCGGTGCCGGCAGAGACCGCGAGCACCGCTGCACCGTCTGCCGCGAGCCCGGGTGCTGCGTTGCGATAGACAATGCGCCCGGCGAAGGGGGTCACGACCTGCTGGGCGGCGACGGTGCGGTCGCGTTCGGCGGCCAGCGTTGCCACCTGGTGTTGCGCGACCTCGATCTCGTGCGCCTGGCGGATGGCGGCGCGGCCACGGTCCTGCTCGACGCGGTTCTCGGCTTCGACCAAGCCTGTTTCCAGCGCCGCGATGGTCGTGGCGGTGTCGGCGGCCTTGCGTGTCACACTGCCCTGTTGCTGGTCGAAGGCGAAGGCTGCGCGGGCGTATTGGTGTTCGGCCAGGGCGAGACGGGATGCCAGGCCGGCCAATGCCGCGTCCAGGCGCTGGCGCTCGACATCGAGCGCCAGCAGTGCTGCGGCGCGGTCCTCATGGAGCTGGACGGTGGCCAGCCCCTGCCGGCGCAACGCCTGGGCGCGGGCCAGCTGCATGGCCGCCAGCGTGCGCTGTGGACGCAGCCCTTGCAGTGCTGCGGCCAGTGCCGCGATCTCGTGGCCGACCTGGCCGCGTTCCCGCTCGAAGCGCGTTGTTTCGTCGAGGCGCGCGCGGTCGAGTTCGCGGAGGGCGCGTGCGAACTCCTCGCGGAAGTGGAACTGTTGGGCGAGGCGGCCGCGCAGTTGCTCGCGGGCCTGCAGCAGTAGCGGGTCGATCTCGACCGGGCGCGCATGCAGCGCACCAATCCGCGCGCGAGCCTCGTCGATGCGGCCGTCGATGATGCGCAGGCGTTCGTCCTGGCCCGGGGGCTGGTAGGTGGCGATCACGTCGCCGGCTGCAATATCCTGGCGGGTTGTCATCGTGACATGGCCGTCGCGCCGGGCATGGACGACGAATAGTCCGCCGCCGTCGACGATGCCGCTGCGATCGGTGAAGCGGTTCAGGGTCCAGCTCGCTCCGGCGCCGAGCATCCCGGCGATCGCCAGCAGGATGCCGGCCTTGAGTATCCAGGTGCCGGCGGAGCGGTTGCTCTTGTTTCGTTTCAACCAGACATGGGTGGCATACGACGCGCAGAACAGCACGAAGCCCACGAAGGCGCTGAAGATCACGATGCGCAGGAGGGTGCTACCTTCAATCGGCAGCATCGTTCGGCCTTTCTGGCCTGGCGTCTGCGTGGCGCATGGCGTCGGTGTCCGCCCGGAAAGGGATCCGCCGGCACCGTGATCGGGGCGCGGCGGGCGGGAAACGATCCCGCCGGACCCAACGTATCTTCACACTCTTTTAACCACGTTACAGTTTCGGCGTCGTTGCGCACGCAGTGGAAGCCGGGCGGGGGGCGCCAGGCCTCGCTCTATCCCTTCGCCAATGCGCGCCCAAAGTTCGCACGCGCCGGTGCCTCGAAGGCGTCGTGGAGGATGGTCGTTCGGAACAGGCGGGGCGTGGCGGCGATGGCGCGGAGGAACGTGGCGCGACCGGTGGCCCAGGCTTCGTCGGACAGGTGGCGGAACTCGTGGCGCAGGGCTTCGGTGTTGGCGTCGAAGGTTGCGGGGTCTTCGCCGAGGGGGGTGAGGTCGAGGTCGAGCATCCAGGCGCGGGCGGCCCAGGATTCTGAGGGCATGCCGGGCGCCGGCTGGGCGGCGAGGTGGTTGGCGGTGGCCAGGATGGTGCCGGTTACCCAGGCGATGGCATCGGGCGGCAGGGCGGGGGCGGCGTTTTGCCAGAGGGCGGCGGAGCGGGCTTCGTTGTTCCGCTCGGCGGCGTCGTAAACGGCGTCGTGGAAGGCGATGGCGCTCGCCAGAAGGGTGTTCCAGGGCTCCTGCTGGACCGAAAGGCCGGTACCATACTGGCAGTGGCGGTGCCAGAGCAGGGCGATGTGGGCGGTGCCGTGGTAGGCGCGGGCAGGGTCGGCGAGGCGGGTGCGCAGGTCGGACTTCGCCGCGGCGGGGACCGGAACGTGGGCGAGGATGTCCGCGAGGTGGTCGGTGGTCCGGTCGGTTTCGGGATCGGCCATGGCGTTGCCCTCCTGCGTGCAGGATTGTCCGGGGGTTGGCGGATACGGGCAAGGGCCGCATCGTGCGGGTACGCCGCGGCGAAGGCCGGCATCTGGGGGATGACGCGGGCGCTGGCCAAGGAGCTGGGGCCGACGATCGCGATCAATGCGATCTGCCCGGGGGTGATCGAGACGGAGTTGGGCAATGCGCTGACCAAGGCGCGCGGACCTGAGTTTATGAAGAGCATCGCGCTGGGGCGGCTGGGGACGCCGCAGGACGTGGCGCAGCTGCTGGCGTTCCTGGCGACGGTAGAGCCGACCTTCATCACCGGGCAGGATTTCGTGATCGATGGGTTCGAGTGGGTGTGCTGACCGGCGCAAGATGATTGTCGACATTGGGGTGTTGCCAGCCGGCGAAGGGGCTGTCTAACCTCCGGGCCAAGGGGCAGGCGCCGAGGTGCTTGCCTTGAGGCGTCCGGGAAGAAGCAATCATGCGTCCGCAGACAGCTTTCCGCGCCGGGCGCGGTGCGGCTCTGGCGGACCCTGGGGGCGTTGACGTTCGCCAGGGACCGAAGCGCTTGGCGCCGTGAGCTCCGCCGCAGTGCCCGGCCTGGCAGCGCGCGCCCCTGGCGAGGAGGTGCTGCTGGGTGTGCGCGGCCTGGGCATCTCGTTCCTGATGGGCGGGGGGCCTGTCGAGGCGACGCGCGACGTGAGTTTCGCGGTGCGGCCCGGGGAGCGGGTGGGCATCGTGGGCGAGAGCGGGTGCGGCAAGACGATCACCGGGCTGTCGCTGCTGGGCCTTTTGCCGGCGGCGACCTCGCGCGTGGTGGGCGAGGCGATGTTCGAGGGGGAGAACCTGGTCGGGCTGCCGCTGTCGCGGATGCGGCATGTGCGCGGGCGCAGGATCAGCATGATCTTCCAGGAGCCGATGAGCGCGCTCGACCCAGTGTTCACGATCGGGCAGCAGATCGGCGAGACGATCCGCACGCATTTCAAGGTGGACAAGAAACAGGCCCGCGAGCGGTCGATCGAGGCGCTGGCGAGCGTGGGAATTCCGAGCCCGGCGCGCGTGCATGATACGTATCCGCATCAGTTGTCGGGCGGCATGCGGCAGCGGGCGATGATCGCCATTGCGCTGGCGTGCGAACCGAAGCTGCTGATCGCAGATGAGCCGACGACGGCGCTGGACGTGACGATCCAGGCGCAGATCATCGACCTGCTGCTGGCGCTTTCGGCGAAAAGCGGCACGGCGTTGCTGTTCATCACGCACGACCTCGGCGTGATCGCCGAGACCTGCACGCGGATGATCACGATGTATGCCGGGCAGGTGGTGGAGGACGCAGCGGTCGATACGGCGCTGATGCGGCCGCTGCATCCCTATACGTCCGGCCTGCTGCGGTCCTTGCCGCGGCTTTCGGCGCGCGGCGCGGTACTGCCGTCGATCGCCGGGCGGGTGCCAACGCTGCGCGACATGCCGACGGGGTGCCGGTTCGCGGAGCGGTGCGCGCATCGGCTGGAGGCGTGTGCCGCGCCGCAAGTGATCGAGACAGTGGAGGAGCATCGGGTGCGGTGCTGGCGGCATGGCGAGCTGGTGCTTCCGGGCGCGCTGACCGACCGGGAGGCGGCGGCGTGACCCATCCTTCAGGCACGGGTCCGATTGTCGCGGTCGAGGATCTGCGCATCCGGTTTCCGACGCAGGACCGGCGCGAGACGGTGAAGGCGGTGGACGGGGTCAGCTTCGCGGTAATGCCCGGGGAGACATTTGGGATCATCGGCGAGAGCGGGTCCGGCAAGTCGACGCTGGGCCGCGCCGTGGTGTGCCTGCTGAAGCCGACCGAGGGGCGGGTGCTGCATGGCGGGACCGACCCGTACACGCTGTCCTCGCGGGCGCTGCGGCTGCGGCGGCGGGCGTTCCAGATCATCTTCCAGGACCCGAACGCCGCCTTGAACCCGCGCATGAACATGCTGGATTCGATCCGCGAGCCGCTGGACATCGTCGGCGAGGGAACGCGGGCGGAGCGGGACCGCATCGCGATGGAGATGCTGGAGCGGGTGGGGCTGCGGCCGGAATTCGGCGGGCGGTATCCGCACGAGATCTCGGGCGGGCAGAAGCAGCGGATCAACATCGCGCGCGTGCTGACGGTGCGGCCGAGCCTGATCGTGTGCGACGAGGTGGTGGCGGCACTCGACGTCTCGATCCGCGCGGACATCCTGAACCTGTTCGCCGATCTGCAGCGGGAGTTTGGGCTGACCTACCTGTTCATCACGCACGATCTGGGCGTGGTCAGCCATGTTAGCTCGCGGATCGCGGTGATGTACCTCGGCAAGTTCATGGAGCTGGGGCCGGCGGAGGACATCGCCGAGCGGCCATTGCATCCCTATACGCAGGCGCTGCTGTCGGCCGAGCCGATCCCGCTGCCGTCGTCGATGCGCGAGACGCGGCGGATCATCCTGCAAGGGGAGATCCCGAGCCCGACCAATCCGCCGAGCGGCTGCCGGTTCCGCACCCGCTGCCCGTTCGCGCAGGAGGTTTGTGCGACGAGCGAACCGGCATGGCGGGAGGCCGCACCCGGGCGGTTCGTGGCATGCCACTTCGCCGGCGAGGTGACCGGCCATCCGATTGACGTCCAGACAACCAAGGAGGCGATTGCATGAACGCGCCCACGCATCTCGCGAACGGCCGGGTCGACCGGCGGACATTCCTGGCCCTGACCGCCGCTGCCACGATGGCCGGCGGCACTGCGCTGGCCCAGAAGCGCGGCGGCACGCTGCGGCTGTCGGCGCAGAGCAATCCGTCGAGCCTCAACCCGCAGACCGGCAACTCGGGCAGCGACCATGTGATCCTCTATCCGCTGTACGACACGCTGGTGGAGTGGGACTACACCACGCTGCAGGCCAAGCCGGGGCTGGCAGAGAAATGGGCCTATCCCGACCCGAGCACGCTGGTGCTGACGATCCGCGACGGGGTGATGTTCCATGACGGCACCAGGTGCGACGGCGCGGCGGTGCGCTACAACCTGCTGCGCGCCAAGAACGACGAGCGCTCGAACATCAAGTCCGACCTTGCGACGGTGGAGGACATCACGGCCTCGGGCCAGACCGTGACGCTGAAGCTGAAATCGCCGGATTCCGCCCTGCCGCTGATCCTGTCGGACCGCGCCGGCATGATCTCCTCGCCCAAGGCGATGGAAGAGCATGGCCGCGACTATGACCGGCGGCCGGTGGGCACCGGGGCGATGAAGTTCGTCTCGTGGGCGGACAACGAGCGCGTGGTGATGACGAAGAACGATGGCTACTGGAAGAAGGATCGGCCGCTGCAGGACGGGATGGTGTTCCAGATCATCCCCGAACTGCCGACCGGGCTGCGCAGCGTGACGGCGGGGCAGAACGACATGGTGTACTACCTGGTGCCGCAGCAGAAGCAGCTGATCGAGCGGGCGCGCAACGTGGGCTCGGCGGTGGGACCCTCGCTGCTCTGCGTGCACGCCTACTTCAACTACGGGCGGGCGCCGCTGGACAATGTGAAGGTGCGCCAGGCGTTGAACTACGCGGTGGACCGCGAGGAGTTCAACAAGGCGACGCATGGCGGCATCGCTGAGACGACATCGACCATCCTGCCGCGGTCGCACTGGGCGTGTGCCACGGAGTTTTCCGGCACCTTCACCTACGATCCCGACCGGGCGCGCAAGCTGCTGGCGGAGGGCGGGCATCCGAACGGGATCGACATCCTGGGCATCGGCTATGCCGAGCAGTTGCAGGTGCAGCAACAGGAAGTGCTGATCGAGCAGATGCGCAAGGCGGGCATCCGGTTGCGCTGGGAGCGCTACACCGGGCCGCCGACGCCCACGGCCTTCTTCGCGGAGAAGAAGGGCGACCTGTTGCTCGCGCCCTGGACCGGGCGGCCGGACCCCAGCCTGACCTACCAGCTGGTGTTCGGCGCCGGCAGCTACTTCAACGCCGGGCGCGGCGAGGGGGCACCAGGGCTGACGGAAGCGTTGCTGGCCTCGCGCGCGTCGGACGATCTGGCGGTGCGCAAGGAAGCGTTCCGCCAATTGCAGAAGATCGTGACCGAGAACGCGCTGCATCTGCCGCTGCTGTTCCGCCCGGAACTGACCGCCTTCGGACCAAGGGTGAAGGGCTACAAGCCGAACCTGCTGGGCAAGCCGAAGTTCGAGGATGTGTGGCTGGAGGGCTAGGAACGGTGCTGGCCAACTCTCCCCGGCTGCGGCTGGTCGGGCGGCGTTTCGTCCAGATCATTCCCGTGATCGTGCTGGCCACGTTCGTGGTGTTCGGGCTGCTGAAACTGGTGCCCGGCGACCTCGCGGCGACACTGGCCGGGGAGTATGCGACCGAGGCGCGCGTGGCGCAGATCCGCGCGGAATACGGCCTCGATGACCCGTTCCTGGTGCAGTACGGGCGCTGGCTGCTGAACGCGGTGCAGCTCGACCTGTCGCGGTCGTTCCAGTCGAACGAGCCGGTGCTGGACCAGATCCTGCACCGGTTTCCGACCACCATGCTGCTGGTGGTCGGCGCGCTGCTGATCTCGCTGGTCGTGGGCATTCCGCTCGGCATCCTGGCCGCGACGCATGCCGGCTCGCGGCTGGACACGGTGGTGACGTCGCTGTCCAGCTTCGGGGTGGCGCTGCCGAATTTCTGGCTGGCGATGATTTTGGTGGCGACGCTGTCGCTGTCGTGGGGATGGTTCCCGGCGACCGGGGCGGTGCGGTTCGCATCCGATCCGCAGGGGGCGATCTGGCACGCCGTGCTGCCCTCAATTGCGCTTGCGGCCGGCGGGATCGCCGAGGTGGTGCGGCAGTTGCGCTCGGCGCTGATCGAGATCCTTTCGTCGCAATACGTGCGCACGCTGTACGCCAAGGGGCTGTCGCCGGCGGCGATCCTGTGGAAGCACGGCCTGAAGAACGTAGCAGTGACGCTGCTGACGGTGATCGGGCTGCTGATCAGCCGGCTGCTGGGCGGTGCGGTGGTGATCGAGGCGGTGTTCGCCATTCCTGGCATGGGCAGCATGGTGGTGCGGGCGGCGATCGTGAAAGACTTCCCGGTGGTGCAGGGAGTGGTGTTCACGATGGTGATCCTGGTGATCGCGATCAACATGGTGATCGACCTGCTCTACACCGTGGTCGATCCGCGGGTGGCGCTGAAATGAGGCGGCTGCGGGACTGGCTAGGGGGCAATGCCGCGGCAGTGGTGTCGCTGTTCTTCCTGGTGGGGCTGTTCGTCCTGGCGCTGGCCGCGCCGCTGATCGCGCCCTATCCGCCGACGGGGCAGAACCTGGGCAACACGCTGGCCGAGCCGAGCTGGGCGCACTGGATGGGCACCGATGACCTCGGCCGCGACGTGTTCAGCCGGTTGATCCATGGCGCGCCCTCCACGCTGTTCGCGAGCTTCCTGGCGGTGTCGGTGGCGACAGTGATCGGGGTGCCGGTGGGGTTGCTCGCCGGGTTCATGGGCGGGTGGGTGGACGACGTCATCAGCCGGGTCATCGATACATTGCTGTCGTTTCCGGGGATCGTGCTGGCGATCGGGGTGACGGGTGCGCTGGGGATCGGGCTGACCAATGCGATGATCGCCGTGGGGATCGTGTTCTCGCCGGGGCTGGCGCGGCTCATGCGGGCGCAGACACTGGTGGTGAAGCAGGAACTGTACGTGGACGCCTCGCGCTGCTTCGGGGCCAGTCTCTCGCGCATCCTGCTGAAGCACGTGGCGCCGAATGCGATCCAGCCGGTGATCGTGCAGGTGACGCTGCTGCTGGCCGTGGCACTGCTGGCGGAGGCCAGCCTGTCGTTCCTCGGGCTGGGCGTGCAGCCGCCGCTGCCGTCCTGGGGGGGAATGCTGGCGCGAGCCTACAACTACATGGAGATCGCGCCGGAGCAGATGTATGCGCCAGGCATCGCCATCCTGCTGACGGCGCTGGCGTTCAACACGCTGGGAGAGGCGCTGCGCCAGGCGCTGGACCCGACGCGCCGGCGGCGCTGACGCGGGCGGTGGTCAATACCAACCCTCGTTGAGTTCGACTCATAGAACGATAGCAAGGTTGGGCTCTGCCCAAACCCGCCAGGGGCCAAGCCCCTGGACCTTATCCGTCTGAAAAATAATGGCGATCAAAGGGCCGCCGGCCCTTTGCGGGTCCCCCGCGGCGCGACTTCGCGTCGCGACGGCAGAGCCCTGGCCTTGCCTGCTTTTATGGGGCGAGAGTTCCAGGGATTGGTATAATACCCCGCTAGCGATCACCACGGACTGGGTGGCCGCGGTGTTGCCGCCGATCAGGGCAACGGTGTCCGGGTTAGAATCGATTGGTGGCTGCCCACCAGTTCCCGGCGACCCACGACAAAGGGGCGGCGAGTAGCGATGGGCAGCGCTGTCGGTGGCCGGCTCATACCAAGCCCTGAAATTCTTGACCCATGAAAGCAGGCAAGGCCAGGGCTCTGCCGTCGCGGCGCGAAGCCGCGCCACGGATCACCCACCAAGGGCCGACGGCCCTTGGACCCCCAATCATTAGAATATGTTGAGGTCCAGGGGCTCGGCCCCTGGCGGGTCTGGGCAGGGCCCAGCCTTGCTTTCCTTCTATGCTACCAACCGCCCGAGACGCCGACTCTGTCGGCATTTCGGCGGGTTGTTATCAAGCGCGGGTTACGTCGTGGAAAAGCACGACCCAGCTTGCGCGGGCGAAGTGGTAGCCTTTCCTGGCGGAGCGGTAGGCGATGCTCTGAACCTGATTGTGGACCGGGAACCAGAGGGCCGTGTCCATGATGATCTTCTGGGCGTCGGCATAGACGGCGTTGCGCTTCTCGGGGTCGGTGAGGGCGCGGCCTTCGGCGAACAATGCGTCCAGCTTGGGATCGTTGAGCTGCATCCAGTTGTAGCGGTACTTGCCCGGAGAGGGGATGTTGCTGCTGTGGAACAGGTTCTCCAGGCACATCGGGTCGGCCTGGATCCAGCGCACGGGCAGGATGTCGAAGGCGTTGTCGAAAACAAGCTGCTGGTTGCGGGCGAAGGTGATCGTCTCGACCTTCAGGTCGAAGCCGACGCGCTTGGCGACCGCCTGGATTTCGACCGCGGTATCGGGCCCAAGCGGGGGCGGGGCGCCGTAGAAGCCGGAGAGGCGCTGTCCGTCCTTGACGCGGATGCCGTCGGGGCCCGGCCTCCAGCCGGCCTGGTCCAGCAGGGCGGCCGCCGCCCGCGGGTCGGGCTTGTAGTAGTCCTCAACGCCCTTCCAATAGCCGGGGGTGCCGGCGGAGAGCGGGCCGTAGGCGGGGTCGATCAGGCCGAAAAACAGGTTGTCGCACAGCGCCTTGCGGTCGACGGCCATGGCCAGCGCGCGGCGGACGCGCACGTCGCTGAAGATGCCGCGGCTGCCGTTCAGCTCCAGCCCGAAGGGGATGCCGGCGGCGTTGCCGATCATGGTGGCGTAGCCGCGCGTGTCTTTCAGGCGCCGCATGTCGAGGAGGGGGGTGATGTCGGAGATGTCGATCTCTCCGGCCTCGAGGGCCGCGACGCGGGTGGAGGCGTCGGGGATGAAGCGGGTGACGACGCGCTGGACCTGGGACGGGCCGCGGTTGGTGAAGAAGGACGGCGCCCAGTTGTACTTGTCGAAGCGCTCCATCGTGACCTGGCGGCCCGGTTCCCAGGAGACAAAACGAAAGGGGCCAGTGCCGACGGGGGCGCGGGAAAAGTCCTGGTTGCCCATCCGCCTGACGGCGGTGGGGGAGACGGGGGCGAGGGTGCCCTCGGCGAAGCTGGCAATCGCGGCGCCGAAGGGCTGCTTGTAGTCGATGCGGATGGTGTGGCTGTCGATGACCTTCGCGCCCTCGTAGGGGCCGAGCTGCGTGACCGCGCCTTCGCTGGCGGTCTTGGGGTCGGCGATGGTGTCGAAGGTGAACTTCACCGCCTCCGCGTCGAACGGCGTGCCGTCGTGGAATGCGACATCGGTGCGAAGCTTCAATGTGACGCTCTTGCCGTCGGGCGCGGCTTCCCAGGCGGTGGCGAGGCCGGGGAAGAGCTTGTTGCTGCCGTCGGAGGCGACCAGCGTATCGAACATCTGGCCGATCACCTGGTATTCGTGGCGCGAGGAGGTGACGCGCGGATCGTAGGTGCGCGGCGTTGCGTCGTCCTCGCCCCAAGTGAGGGTGTTCGGTTGCTGCGCGGGGGCGCCGCGGGAGAGCATGGGGGCGGCGAGCAGGCCACCGACGACGGCGCGACGGGAAACCGAAGCCTTGCGGGCGGACATGAGCGCTCCATTGTGCAATGCGAAGGCGAGAGTTTGGATCGCTTCGACGCGGGCGCGCAATCGACATTTTGCGGCTTGTGCGCCGGCGAGGCGGCCCGCATGGTGCGGATTGTCGTTCACCCAAATCCGAGCACCGATGCCGATGCGCGCACGCGCCATCCTGGGGCGCCTGCTGGGCGTGATCCCTACCTTGCTGATCACCTGGACCTTCGTGTTCGGCGCGATGCGGCTGGTGCCGGGCGATCCGGTGCTGCTGATGCTCCAGGGCACGCCGATCAGCGACCAGGCGATGGAGGCGGCACGGGCGAAGCTGGGCGTGGACCGGCCGATCGTGGCGCAATACCTGAGCTTCCTGGGCAATGCGGCGATGGGCGATTTCGGCGACAGCTTCCGCAGCCGGCAGCCGGTGACGAAGCTGATCGCGGCCGAGTTCCCTAAAACGCTGGAGTTGGCGGTGGCCGGGTTCCTGATCGGCCTGGTGATAGGAACGACCCTGGGCGTGATCGCCGGTGTTCGGCCCAACGGGTGGGTGGACACGGTGTGCATGACGGCGGCGCTGGTGGGGTTGTCGCTGCCGAGTTTCTGGATCGGGATGATCCTGATCCAGGTATTCGCGACGCAGCTGCAATGGGTGCCGGTACTGGGCAGCGGATGGGATGCGCTGATCCTGCCGAGCATCACGGTCGGGCTGTTCCTGGCGGGGGGGCTGGCACGGCTGACGCGCAACTCGATCATCGAGGTGATGGGGCAGGACTACATCCGCACGGCGCGGGCCAAGGGGCTGACGGCGGTGCGGGTGGTGGCCAAGCACGCCATGCGCAACGCGATGATCCCGCCGCTGACCCTGCTGGGCATCCAGTTCGCGCTGCTGATCGGCGGCGCGGTGGTAACGGAGACGGTGTTCGCCCGGCCAGGCATCGGCAAGCTGCTGGTGCAGGCGGTGCTGGAGAAGGATTTCCCGGTGGTGCAGGGCATCGTGGTGCTGACGACGGGGGTCTATGTGCTGATCAACGTGCTGATCGACATCGCCTACGGGATCATCGATCCGCGGGTGGCGGAATGAATGCGGCCGCGGCCGCTGCCGCCGCTGCCGCGGCGATGCCGCAGCAGCGGTCATTCCTGCCCCGGCTGCTGGGTGCGCCGGGTGCGGTGATCGGGACGGTGGTGATCGTGGTGGTGCTGGGCCTCGCCGCCTTCGCGCCCTATCTCGCGCCCTACGACTGGAACGCGACCAGCCAGTGCCGGCGACTTGGTCCGATCTCCGCCGACCATTGGTTCGGCTGCGACATTTTCGGGCGGGACATCTTCAGCCGCGTGATCTATGGGGCGCGGTTCTCGCTGGCGATGGGCGTGACCACCGTGGCGATCAGCCTGGTGTTCGGAGCGCTGCTCGGCATCCTGATCGCCTATGGCGGCGGGCGGATCGACCGGATCGGTGCGCGGGTGATCGACGCCATGCTGTGCTTCCCGCCGATCATTCTGGCGATCCTCATCGTGGCGGTGATGGGTGTGGGGCTGGTGAACGCGGCGCTGGCGGTGGGCATCTCCGGCATTCCTCGTTTCGCGCGCATTACCCGGGCGGCGACACTGACGCTGGTGGCGCGCGACTTCGTGGAAGCGGCGCGCGCGGTGGGTGCGGGGCATGCGCGGATCGTGCTGCGGCACCTGCTGCCGAACTTGGCACCTATCCTCATCGTGATCGCGACCCTGGACCTGGGCGGCGCGGTGCTGTTCACAGCGACGCTGTCGTTCCTCGGCCTCGGGGCACAGCCGCCGACGCCGGAATGGGGGGCGATGTTGAATGCCGGTCGCGAGTATGTACGCTACGCGCCGTGGACCATGATCTTCCCGGGGCTCGCACTGTTCCTGACGGTGATGGCAGTGAACCTGGTGGGGGACAGGCTGAGCCTGATCCTCGACCCGCGGCAGCGCCACCGGTCATAGGTGGGGGCGCTGGGCCAGCGAGGGGCCAATGTGTCGACAGCAACCGCGATCTTCGGGCCGCCAGATGCCTGGTGGATGTAATCCGACGGATAGAACCGTTGCATCCTATCCACTCGGTTGATTTTGTGGGACGATTTACCAAACGCCTGGGAAGTAAGCGGCTGGATCGCAGCATTAGGACATGATCGTCTGCCCGGTGCCGCCATGGCGTAGCACCACGGGGCGGGTCCAGAGGGTTCGCAGGTGGATGAAGGCGGATTTGGGGTCGAGGAGGGTTCTGTCGCGATAGGGGCGATATTCGATGGTGAGGGTTCGGGTGGTCTTGTCGATGTCCACGGCCTGGAGCATCGGATGGTTGGCGTGCCATTCATAATCGTCGGCGATGCTCTCGCGCAGCTCGGCATAGCCGCGTTCATCGTGGATGGCGGTAACTTCCAGTGCGCGGGCGTCGGCGTGGTCGTGCAGCCGGAACAGGCGCAAGCGGCGGATGATCTTGGGCGAGAGGTACTGGCGCAGGAAACTCTCGTCGCGAAAGCTGGCGGCGGCTTCACGGATGGCGCCCATCGGGTCGTTGCAGCCGGCGATGGTGGGAAGCCAGGTGCGGTCTTCGTCGTCTGGCGCCGTGGCGGCGCGGGCAATGTCCTGGAATACAGCGAAGCCGAGCGCGTAAGGGTTCAGGCCCCCGTAGCGCGGGTCGTCGAACTCCGGCTGGAACAGCACGTTGGCGTGCAGGGCCAGGAACTCGATGTGGGCGCCGGTGGTGGTGCGGCCCTGGTCGTGCAGGCGGTTCATGATGGTGTGGTGGATGAAGCTGGCGAAGCCTTCGTTCATCACCTTGGTCTGGCCCTGGGGGTAGAAATACTGGGCCATCTTGCGGGTGATGCGGACCAGTTCGCGCTGCCAGGGTTCCAGGTCCGGCGCGTGCTTTTCGATGAGGTAGAGAAGGTTCTCCTCGGGTTCGGCCAGGACCGGTGGGATGCCCCTGGCCTCGCGCGGGGCGCCGTATCCAGGGAGGATACGGTCGATCTCGCTGACCTGGCTGTCATCGACGTCGTCGCGCAGGCGCTGGCGGGCGCGTTCGCGGGCAGGCGAAAGCCTGGAGGGGCGGCGGGCACGGTCGATGCCATAATCGCGCAGGGCGTGGCAGGCATCCAGGAAGCGCTCGACAGCGGGGCGGCCACGAATGCGCTCCTGCTCCGCCACATAGTCGCGGGCAAAGACCAGGTAGTCGACAATACTGGCGGCGTCGGTCCAGCTGCGGAACAGCTCGTTGTTGCGGAAGAAGTGGTTGTGGCCCATCGCGGCGTGGGCGAGCACCAGGGCCTGGGTGGTCATGGTGTTGCCGTCCATCAGGTAGTTGATGCACGGATCGGAATTGATGACGAGTTCGTAGGCGAGCCCACCATGACCTTTTTTGTAGCGACCCCATTCGCGGGCAAAGTGCTTGCCGAAGGACCAGTGGCTGTAGAAAACCGGCATGCCGATGCTGGCATAGGCATCGAGCATCTGTTCGGACGAAATGATCTCGATCTGGTTGGGATAGCAGGACAGGCCGAGCTCGCAGCGCCCGATGCGCTCCACGGCCTCATAGGTGCGTTCGATGTCCGTGAACGTCCACTCGGCGCCGGTCCACAGAACGCCTGACCGCATCAGGCCGACAGGCGTCATGCGCGGCCAACCTGGGCCCCGACGGGCAGCCCTGCGAAAAGGGAGCGGAAAGCGGGCACGACGTCGTCGTCATCCATCACCTGGCGCATGCCAAGATTGGGGTGGCGGCGGGCGACGCGGTCGAGCACGGTCCAGAGGTCGGTGGTGCGGGTGACGTGGGAGGGGCCCTCGCGCAGCACCTCGACATAGGCGAAGTGGCGGGAGCGAGGCAGAAGCCGATCGAGCGCCCCGGCGCAGGTGGGGCCGTCGGCACCGAGATTATCGCCGTCCGATACCTGCGCGAAGTAGATGTTCCAGTCCTCGGAGGCGTAGCGGCGGGTAATCACCGCCTCGGCAACCCGATAGGCGGTGGAGACCACGGTGGAGCCGGTGGAGCCCGAGGCGAAGAACGTCTCCTCGTCGCACTCCTCGGCCTCGTGGTGGTGGCGAACGAATACGATGTCCACCTCGCGATACTTGCGATTCAGGAACAGTGACAGCAGATGGAAGAACTGCTTTCCCAGCCGGCGTTCGCGCTCGCCCATGGAGGCGGAAACGTCGATGATGCAAACCATGACCGCGCGTGCCGAGGGCTTCGGCTGGCGTTCGAAACGGCGGTAGCGCAGGTCGAGCGGATCGAGGAACGCGATCGCGTGGGCGCGGGCGGCGAGGCGGGCGATCTCGGCGTCGATTGCGGCGCGTTCCGCCTCGATGTCGCAAGCCTCGCGGCTGCGCTGCAGTTCGGCGATGCGGGCCAAGGAGGGGGCGCGAAGGGCAATGCGACGGGCCAGGCTCTGGGACATGGTCCGCTCGACATCAAGCGCGCTGGGCGGACCGCTGGGCGCATAGCCGGCGCGGCGGAGGGCGGTTGTTTCCACGCTGCCCTCGCTGCGACGTAGCAGGCGCGGAAGCTCCAGGTCCTCCAGGATGATGTCGACCAGCTCGTCGTGGCTGACCGCGAAGGAAAAGTCGCCATCCCCCTCGCCCGGCTGCGTGCCGCCCGCACCGCCGCCCCCTGCCTGGGGTTTTTCGATGAGGTCGCCGAGCGAATACTGCCGGTTGCCTGGTAGAACGAGGTCGCGCTCGCCGCTGCGCGGGTCGTGCATGAAACGCGGCTCGGCGATGCCGCTGCCCCCGACGGTCAGTTCGGAGTCGCCGCGGTCGTGCAGGCCCTTGTCGCCAAGGACACGGTGAGAGGATTTGCGCACCTCGTCGCGCACCCGCTCGATGAAGCGCTGGCGGTTGACCAGGCTGCGGTCCTTCGGGTTCTGCCGGCGGTCGATGATGACGCTGCTCACCCTTCGGCCTCCTCTGCGGTGCGGATCGAGGGGGGCATCGCCTAGCCAGACTTGCGCACGCGCAGGTACCACTCAACGATGCGCCGCACCTGCCGCTCGGTGTAACCCTTGGCGGCCATGCGGGCGACGAAGTCCTCATGCTTCTTCTGGTCGTCCTTGGACGCCTTGGTGCCGAAGCTGATGATGGGCAGAAGCTCGTCGGTGGCGGCAAACATCTTGCGCTCGATGACGCGCTTGAGCTTCTCGTAGGCCGTCCAGGAAACAGACTTCCCCGTGTTGGCCTTCTGGCGCAAAACGTACTTCACTACCTCGGCGCGGAAATCCTTCGGGTTGGCGATGCCAGCCGGCTTCTCGATCTTTTCCATCTCGGCATTGAGCATGGCGCGCTCCCAGATGGCGCCCGTTTCAGGATCGCGATAGTCGGTCTCGTCCAGCCAATTGTCGGCGTAGGTAATGTAGCGGTCGAACAGGTTCTGGCCATACTCGTCATACGCTTCAAGGTAGGCCGTCTGGATCTCGTCGCCGATGTATTCGGCGTAGCGGGGCGAAAGCGCCTCCTTGATGAACGCGAGGTAGCGCTTCTCGGTATCGGGGGCGAACTGCTCCCGGCGGATCGCCTCCTCCAGCACCAGCATCAGGCGAACCGGATCGGCGGCCACCTCGTCGGCGGCGTGGTTGTAGGTGCTGGAAAGCACCTTGAAGGCGAAGCGGGTGGAAATGCCGGACATGCCCTCGTCCACCCCGGCGTCGTCGCGATACTCCTGCACCGACTTGGCCAGCGGGTCGGTTTCCTTCAGGCTCTCGCCGTCATACACGCGCATCTTGGAGAACAGCGAGGAGTTGGCCGGCTCCTTCAGCCGCGACATCACGCAGAACTGCGCCAACGAGGACAGCGTGCGTGGCGCACAGGCCGCGCGGGCGAGGTCGGAGGCGCCAAGCATCTTGGCATAGATCCGCTCCTCCTCGCTCACGCGCAGGCAGTACGGCACCTTCACCAGGCACACGCGGTCCAGGAACGCCTCGTTGTTGCGGTTGGATTTGAAGCTCTGCCACTCCGCCTCGTTGGAATGGGCCAGCACTACGCCGGTGAACGGGATGGCGCTGATCGCCTCGGTGCCGACGTAGTTCTGCTCCTGCGTGGCGGTCAGCAGCGGGTGCAGCGTCTTGATCGGCGCCTTGAACATCTCGACGAACTCGACCAGGCCCTGGTTGCCGCGGCACAGCGCGCCGGAGAACGAGTAGCTGTCCGGGTCGTTCTGGCTGAAGCGCTCCAGCATGCGGATGTCGGTCTTGCCGACGAGGGAGGAAATGTCCTGGTTGTTCTCGTCGCCAGGCTCGGTCTTCACCACCGCGATCTGCTCCAGGCGCGAAGGCATGACGCGGGCAACGCTGAACTTCGAAAGGTCGCCGTCGAACTCGCGCAGCCGCTTGATCGCCCAGGGGGACGGGATGGCGGTAAGGTAGCGCCCATCAATTCCATACTCGCGCTGCATGATCTCGCCGTAGCGATGGGCGGGGAACAGCCCAAGCGGGCTTTCGAATACCGGAGACATCTGCTCGCCGGCACACAGGGCATAGACCGGCAGCTTCTCCATCAGCTCCTTCAGTCGTTCGGCGATGGAGGACTTGCCGCCGCCGACCGGGCCAAGGAGATAGAGCACCTGTTTGCGCTCCTCCAACCCCTGGGCCGCATGGCGGAAATAGCCCACCACCCGCTCGATCGCGTCCTCCATGCCATAGAAATCGGAGAAAGCGGGATATACGCGCAGCGTGCGGTTGAGGAATATCCGCGACAGGCGGGAATCGGCGGAAGACTCCACCATGCGCGGTTCGCCGATCGCCGCGACCATGCGCTCGGCCGCCGTGGCGTAGGCCATCCGATCGGTCCGACACTGCCCGAGATATGCCTCCAGCGACATGCGCTCAACGCGGGAGCCGTCGAAGACTTCGCGGAATCTGCTGAAAAGTTCGGTCATGCGTGCCTCCCCCCAGGCGCAGGCGAACTCCGGCCCTGGTGCCGACGCCGCGCCTCCATGGGACCAAAAGGAACTAGAGCCCCCTCGGGTTGCCTTCCCGGACCGGGTGTCGTCACAACGCAGCGCGACTGTGTTCCGCGCGCCGATGCCGGTCACATTCGTGTTGGAAGCGGATTGCAGCCTGGCCCCGGTGAAGGGTCGCTGAACAACGCCATGGCAGGGAACCGGCCATGAGCCTTCCGCGTGCGCGCAAGCGCTGGGCGTTGTCGATCATGGCGCAACGCCTGTCGACCGAGGCCCGCCGGGTGGCCGGGCTGCCGTTGTCGGCCTGGATCGGCTGAACTGGCCGTCGCCGCGGCAGCGTTTGCGGGAGGCAATCGAAGCCCGGTCACCGCGCAGCGCAAGCTGCCCAACCAACACCGCCTGCCCCGCAGCCCCGGGGGCAGGCCCTTCACGCCACCCGCACCCCGTCTTCCACCCGCACCCCACCCTGCGCTAGCCTCTGTGCATACTCCCGGAGCCCCGCCATGCCCTCGCGCGACCGCATCGCCCAGTTTCACGACGAAATGACCGCCTGGCGCCGCGACCTGCACGCCCATCCCGAGATCGGCTATGAGGAACACCGCACCAGCGAGATCGTCGCCGCCAAGCTGGCCGAATGGGGCATCGAGGTGCATCGCGGCCTCGGCGGCACCGGCGTCGTCGGCGTCCTGCGCGGCATCAAGGGCGCCGGCCACGGCAACCGCGCCATCGGCCTGCGCGCCGACTTGGACGCACTACCGTTGGACGAAGCCAACACCTTCGCCCACCGCTCCACCATCCCCGGCCGCATGCACGCCTGCGGCCACGACGGCCACACCTCGATGCTGCTGGGCGCGGCCAAGTATCTCGCCGAAACCCGCAACTTCTCCGGCACCGTCCACTTCGTCTTCCAGCCCGCCGAAGAGGGGCTCGCCGGCGCCAAGGCGATGCTGGACGACGGCCTGTTCGAGAAATTCCCCTGCGACGCCATCTACGGCATCCACAACTCGCCCAACGTTCCGCTCGGAAAGGTCCGCGCCGTCACCGGCACCGCGCTCGCCGCGATCGACTATTTCGTCGTCACCCTGCGCGGCAAGTCCACCCACGGCGCCACCCCCCAGAACGGCATCGACACCGTCTCGATCGCTGCCCAGGTGATCAACATCATCAACGCCATCCCGTCCCGCCACGTCGACGCGCTCGACTCCGCGATCATCTCCATCGGCATGATCCACGGCGGCACCAGCAACATCGTAATCCCCGAAACCGTCGAGATCCGCGGCTCCGTCCGCACGCTCACGCCCCAAGTCCGCGACCTGGTCGAAAACCTTTTCCACCGCGGCGTCACCCACTGCGCCGCGGCCCATGGCGGCACGGCGGAGATCACCTACAACCGCGCCTACCCCGCCACCATCAACACCGCCGCCGAAACCGAGCGCGCCGCCGTCGCCGCCGGTGCCATCGTCGGCGAGGCCAACGTCCTGCGCGGCGGGCAACCCATCCTCGCCGGCGAGGACTTCGCCTTCTACCTGGAACGCACCCCCGGCGCCTTCCTGCTGTTCGGCCAAGGCGAAGGCGACCGCTTTGCAGTCACCCCGCACAACAGCCTCTACGAGTTCAACGACAACCTGCTCCCCATCGGCGCCAGCTTCTTTGCCCAGATGGTGGAACAGGAGCTCGGATAGTCCGGGGATGGGATCAAGGAAGAAAGAAGTTCTTTTTTGAAAAAAAGAACCCAAAAACTTCCATCACTTTGCGCCGCGCCCGACCGTTTAGGCGAGGTGCGAAGGGAAAAAAGTCTTTTTGCTTCTTTTTCTTCAGAAAAAGAAGAGTCTGCCCTACTCGCTTCCTTCCCCCTTTCGCCGTTTCCGCGCCGACGCCGCGTATTGCCCGCGCGGGCGGGTCTCCACCACATGCGGCCGGACCACCGTGTCGTAGTAGTCGTCCCAGTCCTCCGGCGCGAAGGCCGGCAGCCCCTGCGTCACCACGAACCCGTTCTGCGCCGGCTCGTCCAGCGCGATCCGCGGCAGCACCTGCACCTGCAACATCGGAAAGTCGGGCGCGAACTCCACCGGAATGTCCGTGCGGGTCAGCTGCATGTTGGTGATCAGCGGCCCGAACCAGCGATCGGTCTCGATGATGCCCTCGCTCATCGACAGCCCTGCCTTGGGCGGAACGTTGGCCGGCGGCCGCACATGCGTGCTCCAGCCCGGCGCGGTGCGCACCATCAGTCCGGTCCACATCTGAACCCTCCCGGGTTCGGTCAGCGCGCCAAGAAAGGGCGGCCACCAGCCCTTCACCTCCTCGGGCACGTTCGCGTCGAAGAAGGCCGGAAAATCAGGCACGTTGGCGGTGGTCAGCGGCAGCCATTCCTCATAGCCGCTCGGCCGCCACTTGATCGCCTGGCCATCCCACCACAGCGCGAAGCCGATCGGTGGAAACACGTAGTAGCCAAAGCCCGAGGCGGTCACCACGGGCTCGCAGAAACGAAACGCCCGCGTCGGCAGCGTTCCCATCGCCGACTTGTCCGCCCGCTCCGGCGGCCTGGCCGACGGGATGATGCGGTGAAACAGGATGCGCGGCACCGGCTTGGCGGCCCCGTCCTGGGGTTGCGGGATTACCTGCACGTTGGGCGTTTCGCTCACGGCAACAGTCCTGTTCTGGAGGCCAAACACAGAAAACCGGGCCACGGGGCCCGGTTCGCTGCATCCTCGGGCGGGGCGATGCCCCGCCACAGTATGGATGGATCAGAGAGCCGGCGCCATCGCCCCGAGGCGCACCTTCGACCCGCCGAGCACCGGGCTCATCGCACCCAGCAGAACCTTCGACCCGCCGAGCGCCGGGCTCATCGCACCCAGCAGAACCTTCGACCCGCCCAGCACCGGGCTCATCGCACCCAGCTGAACCTTCGACACGCCGAACGCCGGGGTCATCGCACCCAGCTGAACCTTCGACCCACCGAGCACCGGCGACATCGCACCCAGCAGAACCTTCGACCCGCCCAGCACAGGGCCCATCGCACCCAGCAGAACCTTCGACTCGCCCAGCACAGGGCTCATCGCACCCAGCAGAACCTTCGACCCGCCGAGCGCCGGGGACATCGCACCCAGCTGAACCTTCGACCCGCCGAGCACCGGGGACATCGCACCCAGCTGAACCTTCGACCCGCCGAGCACCGGGGACATCGCACCCAGCTGAACCTTCGACCCGCCCGGAACAGGGTGATCGGAAGTGCGTGGGGGAGGGAAAGAGTGTGGGGTG
>JANPIH010000027.1:0-36534 GCA_031424895.1 Rhodospirillales bacterium | reverse complement strand
CCCCCCCCCCCCCCCCCCCCCCCCCCCCCCCCCCCCCCCCCCCCCGCCCCCCCCCCCGCCGGCCCGGCCGCCCCCCCCCGGCCGCGCGCGTTCCCCGCACTCGCGGGGATGAACCGTTGATGAAGCACCGGAAGTTGGCCGGGTAGCCGCGTTCCCCGCACTCGCGGGGATGAACCGGCGTCGCAGCTTGACGCCTGGATCACCGAATAGCGTTCCCCGCACTCGCGGGGATGAACCGTCATCCCCCTCGCCCTTCCTGGCTGCGTCCAGGCGTTCCCCGCACTCGCGGGGATGAACCGCTCCCGTCCGTGCGACCCGACATTGGCTAGTGGCGTTCCCCGCACTCGCGGGGATGAACCGATGGGTGGACCAAGGCGGATATGCGTACCAGAAGGCCAGTTCGTCGGTTCTGGCCGAAAGGCAATGCACTTCGACAAGGAGCGTGGCTTTGTGCTGGTCGACCGCATGCGGGAGATGGCGGCCGCCCGGGGCGCAAGCGTCGCGCAATTGGCCATTGCCTGGCTGCTGGCGAAGCCCGGCGTCACGAGCGTGCTGCTCGGTGCCAGCAAGCCGCACCAGCTGGCCGACAATCGGGGCGCGGCGGCGGTGAGGCTATCGACGGAGGAGATGACCGCGCTCGACGCGCTCACCACACCATCTGAGGTTTGTTCCAACTGGTTCATCGAGCGGCTGGTCGATGTAAAGGAGCGCGATGCACTCGGCTGATAAAGGACGGTATCCGGAGGCGGAGCAGCTTGCCTCAAGCAGCTGCCGATGCAATTTTTAGTGCAACATAAAGGATGTTACGCTAGGACTATTTTTTGTGGTATTTCAATGATTTGCATGATTCTGTGGTTGCACAATCGCCCGCTGGCCACGGCGACCGATCGCGCTGAATGTTTGCGGCAGCTGGCGTGTGCCGAAAGCTGATCGAGGCGGAGGGGACGAGGGATCGGATCAAAGCGAAGTTGTGTCGTCAGGGTGTCCCCAAGACGCGAAAAGACTGATCAGGTCGCGGAGATGGCCCGACATGATAACGGTATCCGCAGCGGTCACGAGCTCGGAACTATCGGGGTCGTACGCAATCAAGCGCCCAACAATGCCGACGAGCCGAGCGTCGCTGGAGCTGTCGCCAACCATGGCAGTGCGGTCAGGTGGGATGCCAAATTTCGTCATCACGGCAATTGCTGCCAAGTCTTTACGGGTATCATCAACCTGTAGGTCGACGGTTCCGGTGAAAACGGTGCCGACAATGGCGACTCGGTTGGCGCGGATGGCGTCGATGCCCAGTTCGCGCTGGGCGCGTTCCGCGAGTTGGTACGGGCCGCTGCTGACGATGGCGGTACGCACGCCATGCTCCCGCAGCCAGCCAACGACGTCGGCCGCGCCGTCGACGTAGACGCGGGACGCAATGAGGTCATGAAATGCAGCGGCGTTGCGGCCGATCCAGACCTCCTCGACGGTGATGGCGCTGAGTCGGGGATAGTCCTGCTTGCCGTAGGCGTCCCAGAGACGCCATGCTTCTGCTTCCGTGCCCAAGGCGCGATGCAGGTCCAGCCAGAAATTGCGGCCCTGGAATATTACCCCGTCCATGTCAAAGATGACGAGATCGACCATCGGCTGGCTACTAATGGACCCGTTCCAGCTCGACCGTGCCATCGTGATGCTTGGGACCGATCACGTCCCAGTCTCCGCTGAGGCGCGTCGGGCGCGTGGACTTGTCACGCTCCTGGATTCGGAGCGTGCAGAAGGCGATGGTCGTGTTGCCGCTCACCCTGTCTGTGATCACGTAACGATAGGCCAAGCTGGTTGGCGTACAGAACACCTCCTTTGTGTCCCAGGCGCCGATCACCTTGCCAGACTGGTCTCGGAGGTTGCCAGAGAGGGCAAGTCTTCCGCCATCCGTGAGTTGCGCGTCGACATCGCTGGTGGCGGTGCGTCCGCTGGCATTCGAGCTGGACTTGGCGAGCCAGCGTCCGACGAAGGGCTGCGCGACGTCAGACTCACGTGTTGGCGTGCCCATGAGGCGGGAATAAAACCCATAGAGAAGGAGTAGGATCGCGAAGAAGGCCGCAATAGGGCCCCCGAGTTTCACCTTGTCGCTGGCCCATGCAACTTCGGCGCTGCTGAGAATGCCGAACAGCCAGTAGATCAGGACGGCGGGCAGGAGTGATAAGGCGACCAACACCGCTATGGCAGTCAGGGTCACACGTTCACGCATGTCTGCACCTCCAATCGCCTCGCGTGCGGTCACTGCCCTATCTTCTCCGAGCCCTATTATCTACCAGCATAGCATCCGTCATATCCACAGGACCAAACGCTGGTCAGGCTTGGGGCCGTGTTTTCGGCCAGGTGATCCAGTGCAGACTGACACCGGCGAGTAGCCGGATAGGCTGGGGCGGGGGTGCGTAGCGCTCCCGCCTTCGGCGTTCACCCGGGTCTGCCAGCGTACGTCCAGGCAGAGGCTAAAGGTTGGCAGGCAGGGTCGATGCTCCTGTTGGCGCCTCCGGTGAATGAACGATTTTCAGTTTCTCCGTGCACCCCTCCCCCGAAAGGATAGTACCCCATAACGTCCTGTGTGGACCGCCCATCCCGGGTGGCCTGACGAGACCCGCTTTGGGCAACCAGCGAAGCGGGGCGGATCCTATCTCGTTGAGATATACCCTACCGACGCCATCCGACGAGACATCGAACTGCGTCTCATTGGGGTGGATTTTTGATATGCAAGACGGTAAGGTCCAATGGTCTAGAACCTAACGAGACGATTGCGCCACTCATGCCCTCCTACGGCTACGCCCGGGTATCGACCCTCGATCAGGATCTCGCCATCCAGCGCGCGGCGTTGAAGGCAGCAGGCTGTGAGGTGATTCGTGCGGAGAAGGCTAGCGGCACTCGCCGCGACGGGCGAACCGAGTTGCAGGTGCTCCTGGACTTCCTTCGGGCTGGCGACATCCTGATGGTGACCCGCATCGACCGCTTGGCACGGTCGCTCAAAGATCTTCAGGACATCGTGCATGAGCTGAAGGCGAGGGGGGTTGCGCTGAAAGCAACCGAACAGCCGATCGACACGGGCACCGCGGCAGGCAAGGCATTCCTTGATATGCTTGGTGTGTTCGCTGAGTTCGAGACCAACCTGCGACGTGAGCGGCAATTGGAGGGCATCAGCGCGGCTAAGGCGCGAGGCGTCTACAAGGGCCGCAAGCCCTCGATCGACGCTGCCGAGGTCCACCGGTTGCGGACGGAAGCGAAACTCGGGCCGGCGGCGATTGCCCGTCAGCTCGGCATTGGCCGGGCCAGCGTCTACCGTCTGCTCGGCAAGCAGACCGTCGCCGTCATCGCGAACGGGAGCGGCCATGCCAATCAAGCCTGAGCTGCGCTGGTTCTATCCGATCGATTGGCCTGAGATCAGCCGGCGGGTACGGTTCGAACGGGCTGGCGGTCTGTGCGAGGGTTGCGGGCGGCCACATGGAGAAAGCATCTGCTGCCTGTCTGACGGCCGTTGGCTCGACCCAATGCAAAGCACCTGGCGAAACGGGCGCGGCCGGCCGGCGCGATGGCCGAGTGCCGATGACGCAGCGCAGATTCGGTGGACCCATGTCGTTCTGGCCGCCGCGCACCTCGACCATGATCCCGGCAACAACACCCTCCGCAATCTCAGGGCGCTGTGCCAGCGCTGCCATTTACTACACGATCGCTCCTATCACCTAGAGCGTCGGCGGGTCACCTACCTTATGCGGCGGGCCCTCGGGGACCTGTTCCTTGGTCCGTACTCCTCCAGTTCTGCGCTCCCAGGCTGGAGATCGAAGGGGTCAACTGAGAAGAGCGGCCGCCACGGCCTGCACAGGGTGGTCCTTGCTGGGCACCGCCCTCAAGCCCGCCGCTACGCGGCCCCCTTCGGGGCTTTGGGACTCGACCGCGCCGCCCAGCAAGGACTTGAGCTTGGAGTGCCGTAAACGATGGAATGTCGGCGGCCGTCGGTTCGGCCTCATCATCTCCGTCCATTCCGCTGGATATTTCCGAGTTGACAGGGAGGACCGCAATCACAGAAGAAGGATGTTATATGCGACTTTAATTTCGGGGGTTCATTCAATAAGTTACCAGCCTCCCCTTCCATAATATCGGTCAGAGAGTGCTCGGCGATGCTGCGCTGGGTCGCGCAGCGATGACGGAACCGACGCGGCTGACATGGACCGTCAGGCTGCGCAGTTCAGGCGAGGTCCAGCCAATGACCGTCAGAATGTTATCGTACTCAGCGGCCGGCCCCTTATCGAACAGGGCGTAGTGATGCGCCATGCGGTTGCGCCAGTCCCGGATCGCCACCAGGCGCCGGTGCAGATCCGCGACTGTCGTGCCAGCCGGAGCGTCTGGAAAATTCCAGTGAATACCGTTGGCCCAGAACTGGTTTCGGAAGCGTTGTCCCGTCAACGCCGTCCAGAACCCAAACATGAGATTGGCGATGCAATGATCTACCGTGGCGCTTCCGCGATGCTCGGTGACCGCCTTGTCCCGTGCCGCGGCGAGTTGGCGCAGCCCTTCGGCGTTCAGCACGTGCTCGAAGGGGCTACCCGGCAGATGCCAGCTGCCGGAGCGCCGGAACCGGTAGGCCACGGCCGCGGCAATGGCGTTGCGGATGGCAACCTCGGCGAACTGGCACGGCAAGACGAAAGCCTCGGACAACCGACCGTTCCACACATAGAACCGCAGCGCCAAGTCGAGATCCGACCCGGCAGCGGGCATGTACCGACCGATCCGGGCGGGGGAGAGCGCCTTGATGATGGCGTCGCGTGTGATTGGCGGGCACGGCCAAGTGTCTTGCATTGGATTCGGAAAATGCGATATAAATGTCTCTAAGTTGGAGGAACGATCACTAGGTGCCTGGACACCTATATCGCCACCGACACAGTCTACCGGGAGCCGGGCCGCAAGGCGCCGGCTCTTCTCTTTTTGGCGTATGGATAGGCTGGCTACTCGTCATCATCGTCTCGGTCGAATTCCGTCTTCACGTTGAGAATGCGATAGAGGACCGGTTTTCCTCCCACCTCGGTCACGTCGACGTCGACCACGTAGAGCTTCCGGAACGGGTTATCCGGCTTGTCGATCATCTCCCGCTTTACCGCGTCCGAGCTGAAGATCACCTTCACTGGCCGCTTCGAGAGCCGCTCGATAACGGCCTTATCCCCTGCCTCGGCGGTATGGTCCGCCCGCATCTGGTACCAATAGAGCACCTGATCCTGTTGGATACCGGTGAGCGGAACCGGTATCGCGTCCATCTGCCGGCGCAGGCCGTTTTGGATGGCGTTCGCCTCCACAGAGCTGACCAAGGTCTGGACGTAGATCACCCCGCCCGAATGGGCGGTCAGGTTGATGGCGCTGCCACTGTCCTTGGCCGCTGGCTCGACGATCTGAGAGACCTGTTGCAGGTCCTTCTTGGTCGTCCCCACCAGCAACTGCTTGATATCCCTGGCGTCCTTCACTCCCTTGAAGAACTCGAACCAGTCGGAAAGCTCCTTCGTGAACTGGATAATGAAGGGCGCGAAGGGTGCCAGCATCTGCGTCTGCGTCGCGAAGCTGACCAGGTCGGCGATGATGCTGCCGGTGCGGACCTGCCGCACATAGAGCCGGTAATCGTCCTCGAAGTAGACTCCAGCCGTGCGTCGCATGAAGCTGCGATATTGCTCCCCGATCGCCAGCAGCGAGCCGGTCAGGTCCAGCAGCTCGATCGGCCTTCTATTTTTGAACTCGTAGGTGAAGACGATCTCCTCGAGCAGCTCCACCCTTTGCCCGCTTGCCATCGTCTCACCCCGTCTGAACGGCCACTCTAAGCGCAGTGCGGCTCACGTCTAGGAGCGAATCCCCGTCATTATCGCGATCGGTTCATGCCGAGCGCCACCGATTGCACAATGGCGCTTGCAGCGGCCCCGGCCCGCCTCAGTCCTCCGCCACCGATTGCACATGCCCACCATGACTAGGCGCTTGCGGACCGGGGGGCGACTGCCAGAGCCGTCACACCGCAGGCCAGCGACGGGGCAGGCTCAATACATATGATAAGGGACGTTATCATGCGTGTTTCCTGCCGAGTTGGAACCGCGCTGCACCTGATTGCCGAGTGGCACATGCCCTTCCTCATGGCGACCCGCAGCGGACCGGGTCATGGAGGAACCTTTGAGCGCCCGGAAGCCTCCGCCACGCATCGGCTCCGCGGTCCCGGATCGCGCGCGCCTGCGGGTTGTCCCAGCCCTTGAGGTTCAGCGGGGAGCGAAGGTGGCGGATCAGGCCTGTCTCGATACCGCCAACCTCCGCAGCGCTCTACTCATGGTCTGGAGGGTATCGAGATCGGAAGGGCGGTTCTCCCAGAGGCACTTTATCATCCAAATTTTTTTCGTATCCTATCTTCCAAAATTTTCTCTAAACAGAACCACTCTTTGGGAAGGTCACGGGAGCCCGACGCCGTCACTCTTGCGTCGATCGCAACGGATGGAGGTCTCCATGGACCGCGGCTACGACACGAACCGGATAGAGCTTTACCTCTCAGCACATGGCCGAGTCCGCGCACGGCATCGCGGCACGACCCACAACATGATGGCGACCCTCGCCGCCCTGGCCGACCATGGCGTGCCGGTCGGCGGGGGGTGCATCTCCGTCACGTTGAGTCGGGCCGCGGCTGAGGAAGCACTGGCTGAGGGCTACCCACCCGCGCTGCTTGACCGCCTGTGCAGGCGGGCCATGGTCGTCGCGGACAACGGCGACCTGGTCACGCTCCTCATTCCCCACCGTCGGCGCGGGCGTCGTTACCGCCGCGCCGACGGCCGCACACGGGCCCGCCAGGGCCATCGCTGAAAGACGGGTCATGAGCAACATCTACAATCTCGCCGACCATCCACGCGCCACCGCTGACGTCGAGAGTCGCGCCAGCAGAGCGGAGGCCGTGCGAGCCAGAATCGAAGCGAGCGATACAACGAGCGCAACCGACCGCCCGCGGATCGCCGAGAACCTGTTCCTCCTGCTTGCCCGCTTGGAGAAGGAGAAGGGCGTCAGCCGGGCCCATCTCTGCCAGACCGTGCTTGGCAGCCCCAAGGAGGAGTCTACCAAGCGCCTGCGCTTCTTTGCGCTCGACCCCGCAAAGGAGGGCGATAAGCGGGAGAAGCAGATCAACTCCCTCGCGGTTCGTATCAACAAATACAAGGATCTGGCCGAAGCCGCTGCGCGTGACGCGGGTGAGGACGTCGATGATGCGCTCCTCTCCCTCGTACACGGGACGTCCCTTGCAAACGCGGGAACCCTGCCACCGGAGGACCCGATGACGAGGGACCTCAAGGCTCCGCTGATCCGCCATCTCGAGCGCGCCACTGCCAAAGTTGCCAGAGAGACCGGCCTTCAACGCACATTCCAGTTGATCGCCCGCTATCCCGGGCGTGCCTCAGACCCGTACTTCGCGGAGGACGATCTCGACGGTTCCGTCGTCGCTGGTCCGGTCAACGAAACCCTGCTGTACTTTGACGACGGGAGCACAAGCCCACGGCCGGATGCCGAAGGTCGGGACTGGTGGCGGCTGGCCCGGAGCGCGCCAGCAGTCCTGATTGGCGAGGCCATTCTCGATCAGGTGGAAGGGGAGCCTGAGGTCAGGAGCTTCGTCACTAGGACACGGATGGAGAAGGATTCGCTCAATCCCTTTGGTCGCCTGACGTTTCTCGATGAAGCCAAGCGCCCAGCGGGCGAACGCTGGTCCGTGGTCACGGAGTACCGCGTGCAGGTCTGGCTCGCTCTCCTGCCATTCGGTCCCTCTCACGAGCCACGCCTCGGGCTACGCTTGGAACTTCTGCGCGATGTGGAGATCGCGCGTACGCGCGCGCCCTCAGAACCGCCTGCCCCCCTGCCCGAGGATGCCTCGCCAGAGCAGAGGGCCCAGCATGACCTGGAGCAGAAGATCCACGAGACGCTAAAGCTGTCCGATGACCGCCGTGTGCCCGAGGTGATTCTCTCAGAGAGGTTCCTGAACCTCCACCGCCGCGCGACCTGGAGTTCCCCGACACATGACCTCCGCGTGGCAGTGCCGGTTGACCTCGCCCCGTTCGAGCCGTGGCTGGGTCTGCTTTTGGGCAGGAAGCTGTATCGAGACGAGGCTACGCCCGCCAGGATCTTGGCCTTCAGTTCAGAGGGGGCGCAACGAGTGCTCGACCTCTTGGACTGCGGGAGCATCTCCGACTGGGTCGGGCCACTTCCTGATGTCGACTATTCCGGCATCCGACCCGGACCCAAGCCTGCTGTCGATGATCCATCCGACGAGAAGCGGTGGCATGATTGGTATGCGGCACGGCAGGAA
Source organism: Rhodospirillales bacterium (assembly GCA_031424895.1). Classification (GTDB taxonomy): domain Bacteria; phylum Pseudomonadota; class Alphaproteobacteria; order Acetobacterales; family Acetobacteraceae; genus CAMDGX01. Next base: position 28,214 of record JANPIH010000027.1, on the reverse strand, counting down.
GCCGGCGAACGGAATTACACACACAGGTTCCGCTTTGCCGCTTCCCAGGAGCCCGCCCAGCCCGAACGCTATCCGATGTGTTGGAGGACGGGGACACTCGGATACAAGCTCGAGCGTAGCCTGCTTGAGATCCAAGACGACCACGGCATCATCCAGCAGCTTCGCGCACAAGCGGAACACCTTGTGGCCGAGACGCAGAACAAGATCGGCGAGGCGCTCAAGGCGCGGGATGAGCGCCTTACCAAGCTCCACTCATTCTGATCTCTGAGCTGACCCGAAGGATCACGTCAGGCGGTACGCGCGGCGCCAGTCCGCTGCGGCCTCGGCCAGGTTTGGTGCGGGCATCGAGCAACGCGCCCTGGATGGCGGACGTCGCTTCCCTTTGTGTGAAGGTCACACCGCACGCGAGCGATGACTAAAGTCATTATACATAACTACATTATTATATATATTCATTGAAGCGTCTATTTGAATGTCTTTGAAAATCCCGAGTGCATTCATATTGACGTCCTGGGCGCGAAAGTCCATAACAGGTTTATATACATCCCGACGTCCCGCAATTTGACGTTAATGAGGCTCGCCACCATGCTCCACACCCAGCCGCTCTCCTTCACCGCCCATGCCCAGGCGCGCTGCCAGCAGCGCGCCATCCGCCCCGAGATTGTCGAGCGGATCCTCGACTACGGCCGCTCGACGCGCTTCCGCGGCGCGGACAGCTACGCGCTCGACAAGGAGGGCCGTCGCCGCCTGCGCAGGGATCTCGGCGAGCGGGATTTCCGTGCGATCGAGCGTCAGCTCGACGCTTACGTCGTCGTCGCTGATGACGGCCGGATCATCACCGCCGCTTGGTCGACCCAACGGCTCTGGCGCCACTGAGCGCCGTCCACGCCTCTCTCACCAGACATCTTAAGGAGCTGACAACTTGGACATCACCGTCCCTGCCGACCTCGCTATCCGCTTCGCCTCCATCGCGGCCGCACATCGTGGTGGCGCATTCCTGGAGGGTAACTCGCTCGAGGCCTTGACCCTGTACCGCGAGGGCAACCTTACGGTGGCGTGGGCGCCCTTCGATCATGTCGCGGTCGGTGCGCGCCTGGCCATCGTCGGCATCACGCCGGGCCGGCAGCAGGCGGAGAACGCTTTTGCTGCCTTCAGGCGCGCCCTGGCTGATGGCATGTCATCAGCTGAAGCTTTGCGCCGTGCGAAGCTGACGGGTGCCTTCTCGGGTCCCATGCGCGAGAACCTCGTTGCCATGGCCGACCACATCGGACTGCCACGCGTGCTTGGCGTGCGAAGTGTGGCGGAAGCCTTCGACCCGGGCCGTGAGCTCGTCCATCTCACTTCGGCCCTGCGCCATCCCGTGTTCGTCGGGGGTGAGAACTATAACGGCAGCCCGGATCTGCTTCGCACGCCGGCGCTCCGCCAGATCGTGGAGACCTACCTGGCGGCGGAAGTCCGGTCGCTGCCGCAGGCGATCTGGTTGCCGCTCGGCCCGAAGCCGGCAGCGGCCCTCGCGCACCTGGCCGGCCTCGGGCTCCTCGACAGGAACCGCATCCTCGACGGCCTGCCCCATCCCAGCGGAGCGAATGGCGAGCGTGTCGCCTACTTCCTCGGCAGGAAGCCACGCGCAGCGCTCTCCGCAAAGACGCGCCCCGGGCCTATCGATGAGGCACGTGAGCAGCTCATTGCGCGGGTCTCCCGCCTTCCGATGGCAGCCTGAGGGAGGCCCAGATGAGCACCATGACCATCACCCGCCGCAACCCGCTGACCGGCCGGATCGAGATACCTTTGAAGGAGCATGGCTGGTACGTCCTCGGCAATCCGGCACATGGCAAGCTCAAGCACAAGACCGCGTTCGCCGTGCGTGTGCGCACGTCCCAAGAGGTTCTCGATCACCTACGGCGTGGTTTCTCGCTCCGAATGTCCGATGGTGTGACGCGACCGTCGCTCATATCCCCGAAGAGCCTCGAGATCCACACCGCAGGAGCGCGGACATGAATACGAAGCTAGACAGTGACCTTTCCGACGAAGACAAAGAACGCGCCATCCAGGAGGGCAAAGGATGGGTGGATGACTATATGGAGCGAGCTCCGTTCGAGGAGCTCTACGTTGCCCTCACGACGCACGCTTTGACGCAGCTCCGGCTCGCGCTCGGCCCGCGGTACGGCAGGAGCGCCGTATCGGATGTCCTCAAGATCATCCTCGGCACTGGTGGTGACACGGACAGGGACGACGTCGTGGGGCGGATAAAGAAAGGTGATCTGTCGCTGATCTCCAATTTCGACCTCGACATCGACTGGCAGGACATCTCGGCGGAGTTCGCCCATCTCTTCGCTTATGCGCGCTACGGCTACGGTCGGCATCTCAACCCTGAGAAGTCCGGTGCCGAGATCGAAGAGATCCTCGAACACTTCCGTCTCGCAGCCGCTGACCCCGGCGTGCGCGCCGCGGCAGGTGAGCATTTCGAATGGATCCGCGACTTGCTGGCTGCCGCCGAGGCTCGCTGGGCCATTGATCACGGTCGGTCTGTTGTGCCGGACGATCTTGCGGCCCTCGCTGAGGTGAAGCCCAAGACGGTCGCCAACCTGCTCGCAGCCAGGGAGTTGGCAAGCGATCCTGATGGCCGCATTCCGGCCGCCGAGGCTCTTCGCTACCTGGAGCGCCGCGGGAACTTTATCCGCTCGAACTGGCAGTATCCGGTAGGAGAGGCCGCAACTCCGGAGGCTCCAGAGCCAAGCGCACTCTCCGAACAGGTCTTTGTGCCGGTGGACAGCGAGGGCAATCCGTTCCTGCCGTCCATCGCGCGCCGTGGCCGCGACGGTGTCGCCCGCTACGCGATCGGCGCCAAGAGCGACCCCGAGTACGTCGAGGATTTCTGGGATGCCCTCGATCGGCTCGCCCGCATGCCGACGCCTCGCTGGCGGCGGCCACCCCCCTCCGGGAAGGGCGGCTGGAGCTTGGTCAGCGGCCAGGAGGGATGGCGGCGCTTCGGGCGGGCCGACCTTGAGCGAATGGTCCAGGCGATGCGCACCGACAGCCTGGAGAAGGAGAGATAGGCCCCTACCCACCCTTCGCTCCGGCGGATCATGGGCCCAATCAGAACGTCACTGCCAGGCTCCGAGGCCCTGACTGCGTGCCATCAAGCCATGGCCGATCTTCAACCACCAGAAAGCAAGAGCTCGCACGCGACATGCCCAGCACGACCAAGCGCTCGAAGACGACCGGAATTCCCTCGCAGCCCTACGAGGAGATCGACTTCGCCGCCGCCGGCATGGTGGCAACCCAGGAGGAGTCCATCCGACACGTCCGCTTCTTCCTAGGCCAGGGCGAGGAGCTGGGCGACGGTAAGATCCTGATCCCACAGTCGCTTCACTGGTTCACGGCTTGGTCCGGGCAAAAATTCGAACAGATTTTCTAGCGCACTGATTTACGCTTTTTACGCGCTTTACGCTTTTTACATGCCAGAAATTGCGCCCGCAAAACTTGATCGCCTCGAATAACTCTTGCCTCAACGTAATCTAAAACTCCCTCTCCATTTTCACTTACACCAAACTCGGCCAACGTTTCCTTGCTAACCCAACATACATCAACTAGATCCTCCATTTTAGGGAACATCTGCTCTCTGAAAATTACTGTTTTACCAGCCGCTGGATGAGATGTATTCAACCCTCCTCCCCTACCTATAAATACTCCCGGCAAAAACATGATGTCTTTGGAGTCTGGTCTCTGGAAAGACATAATAGTAAGCTCCTTTGCATGGCGCTCTTTTACAAATACAAATATTTGCCCCAATATGAAAAAAGCATTACCGTTATATTCCGTCAGCCCATCTGACTCAAGATCAAGTTGCCTATAGGTTGCCCTAAAACCTTTTTCATTTGGCTCCAGTTCTAATTCAAATACCGAAAATTCTTTCTCTAAGAAAGATGACCCTGTAACCCCAATCCATTTTCCATAATATCTATTTTTTGCTAGTTTATCATCATTAGAGGGATGATTCTGGAAAAATTCCAGCAAAATTTCCCATTCATTTTTGTCTATTTCATTTTTAATATTCGAAATACCAAGCTTTAAAAGCTTTTCATTTGCATTTTTTAGTTCATCAAATGAAGGCTTTTCTTTTCCACCAGTAGATTTTTCTCTTTTTTCTCTAAGAACGCTAAGTTTATACGCGCGTTGTTCTCTTATTTTTCTCTCGTCTCCTTCGAGTTCTGTATATGGAAGCTCCAATCTTTCCGCGACTTGATACCATTTTAAATTTTCTTTTGCTCGGAGTCTCTCGATTCCAAGTTTCACACTCTTCCAAAGGACTTCAAAATCAACTTCCGCGTCAGTCATTTTTGCTCCGATTTCGCTCATGGTTTGCTACGATTTCAGCGCAGAGTCACGAGGAATGCAATACACAGACGCTTCTTGGCGTCCTACCGTATCGCTACCAATATAATACAAATTTAGTATGATAAAGATATAATAAAAATGCTACTTGATATTTTTTAAGATCGGTACTTTCAGTGAAAATTTAGCTGATTTTTTTATAAAATTTTTCCAATATATTTATGAAGCAGCATCTGTCTGCTAATTTTTCTCTTGTGAGGTGACCCATGACTTTCCTGCACTCTGCGATACTTGGCACAGCTTTTGCCCTATCAATAGCCGCCATAGCTCACGCGAATCAGCCCAACGGAAGTCAGTGCCAGAGTGACGGTCAATGCCTGAGCGGAGCGTGTCAGAAGTTCGCCCCCAATGCACCGCAAAATTATTGCCTGGACCGTCAACTAAATTGCGCTTGGCCGGGATCTAATGGCGCGCGGTATGACGATAGGTGGCTATGGAGAGATAACAACTATTGGCTTTGCAAGCGTGGAACGGGAGATTGGCAAAAACTGGGAAATAGCAAGTCCAACCTACCACCTGTGACCATTTTCCGGTTCCCCTAGCATTTGAGTGACCCCCCTGACGTTGCTTATGGGCCGCCTTCGGGAGGGCCCATAAGCACCAAACCCCCACCGGGTGACCTGGTGGGGGTTTGTTTGTCTTTAGGGAAGGCCGAGGACAGCCTCCGGCTGCCACGTGGCGACGATGACGCCCTCGATAGAGAACTGCGCCTCGTCGGTGCCGGTCCTGGTCGCCACGGCCCGTAGAGGGGCCGGGGCAGGACCGTCGCCGCCAGGTGTGCGGGGTCGCTCGAGTACGGCCACGCAGCTCCCGGCCCCCTTCCAACACCACCTCCTGGACCGTCAGCTTATGGCGCTTGGCCCGCTCACGATGGACCAGGCGGCACCCGCTGCGGACAATAGGAGGGCTTCCCGCAGGGGAAGACAGACCGCGGTCGTGCCCGGTGGCTAGAGGCCATCAACCGCGTCGCCGTGATCTCCATGGCACGCGCTATCCGCGTCAGCAAAAGCAACTTCCATTGGCCGCGTACCGTGTCGGTCTCCTTCCAAACAGCAAAAACCCCCACCAGGCGAGCCCGGCGGGGGTTTGTCGTTAGGTAAGGCCGAGGGCAGCCTCAGGCTGCCACGTCGCGGTGACGACGCCCTCGATGGAGAGCAGCACTTCGTTGAGGCCGATCATGGTCGGCACAGGTACGTACAGCGGCCAGGGCACGGTAATCGGCACTTGGTGCTCAGGATGGCTTGAGCGTGGCCACAGCCACGCCTTGCCCTCTCCCAGCACCAACTCCCGTAGCGTCAGCTCATGCCGCCTGCCGTCGTCACAATGGACCAGGACGCGACAGCCGCTACGTACGGGCAGCGCCGACAGCGGCACGCAGACCGCGATCGTGCCGGGAGGATAGAGGCGGTCAGCCCCTGCCCCCTTGAGGCGCACCGCGAAGGCTGCCGGGTCTGGGGCGAGCAGGCCCTTTGGCATGGGGACCACAAGCCACTTCTCCGGCGGCAGCTTCGCGCTGCGGCGCCAGACTCCGGCCTCGGCCTCGCATGTCAGCACCGGCCACTTTCCCGGTGACGTGGCCCAGAGGCTGGAAGCCTGGTGGGGCGCGTCTATGGGAAGTCGGCCGGTCAGTTCTTCCTGCGTGACCCCCGGAAGGGCCGCGAGGATCTTGTCCTGGGTCGCCTGTGACAGCGACGCGGAGCGGCCGTTGAAGAAGTTGTAGAAGATGTTCGCGTTGGGGAGCCCGGCGCGCCGGGCCAGTTCGGTGGGGGTGAGGTCCAGGCGCGTCAGGATTGCCCTGAGGATATCACGCCTGGCCTGAGCCCTTGCCTCGATGCCACCGTGGGTGTCCCGCGGTGGCTGTGGATCATCGGGTCGAGCCGGATCCCGAGAGGGTCCGGTTGGGTCTTCGTGGGACATGGATGTCTCATTGGAAGCCCCTGCTCCCGCTCTTCCTGGAACGTGGCCAAAGCCACGCTTGCAGAGGGCGGAACGCACGCGCTTCGGCGTCGAGTAAATACTCGAACGCCAAAACATCGCGAAGATAGGAAGCAGAGAATAATATCTGCTATTACTATATAATTATTGTCAATAAAATTTCAACACTAACATGGATTGATATTATGCCGCGTAGAAATATTCATATAACGTGCATCTCTCAAGAAGAGGTTTGACACGAAGCCTGTCTTGTCTCGCGCGAGCTGATTCTGCGTATCGCCACTTGTCCATCCAGGTGGGTGAAGGCCCGGATCCGACACCATTCAGTAAATGGGCTAGCACCCCTGTTGCCAGCCCGCGATGCGCCGGCACCGCCTCTGCGATCGCGCTCACTTCCGCCGGCGGGTGTCAGTTTTCCTTGATAATGACACTCGAGGCGATGAGCCCAGATAAGGGCCGTCGTTCGCCCTTGCTTAATGCGATTTCCGCTCCTGAATAACGCGAATATGCGCTTTAATCGTGCGAATTTTTTGGAGTATCAGAGCTGTCTTTGGCGGAATCCGGCTGCTCAACAGCCCGCTTGAGGATGTTCAGTACGGTGCTGGCATGCCAATGTCCTCCACGGGCCGTCCGAATGCCGCGGGCATTCAACGCCTCAGCCAGATTCTTCGAGCTGGTGACGCCGTGGGCTTGGAGCTGCCGGATAATCGGAAGGGTATTGGCCGCGAAAGTGTCGGCGGCCCGCTTGTTTGCCGCCCTCCCAAGTGCGCCTGCCTCCGGCAGGTTTCTCGGGTTCCCGGGCTTCCAGCCCGCCTCCTCAACCTTTTTCGCGGCCAGTGCCGCTTTGGTCCTGGCGCTGATCAATGCCCTCTCCTTTTCCGCCAGGGCGGCATAGAGGTGGAGCATGAACGGGTCGCAGTCGGCGCCCAACTCGACGCTGATGAAGGGAACACGGCGCGCCATGAGGGTCGAGATGAACGCCACATCACGGCTCAAGCGATCAAGCTTGGCGACCACCACGGAACACTTCGCTCTTTTAGCCCGTGCCAACGCATCGGCTAGTCCCGGCCGCCGATCAAGGACATCGGCACCCTTGCCGGTTTCAACCTCGATGAACTCCTCAATAACCTCAAAGCCCTCGGCTTCCGCGAAACGTGCGATGGCAGCACGCTGGGCCTCCAAACCGAGCCCACTACGGCCCTGCCTGGCGGTGGAGACGCGGAGGTAGCTGATGATCGGTCTCATCGAACAATCTCTAAACGGACCCGTTTATGGCTTGTACACAAGCTTTATACGTTGGTATAAAGTTTGTGTAAGCCGCCTCTGCGAATCGATCAAGCCCCCTCAGGCCGCGAGCGCGTCCTTGATCGGTGCCCTTGTCCCCTCTGAGTTGGAGAAGGGAGGATTGCCCACAATTATCGAATAGCCACGACTTTCCTGCAGCACGGACAGGTCGACCATCTCACGTTCGCTACGTATCGCTGTGATAGCGGCCGCTCTCAGCTCGTCACAGAGATAGTCCATCCGACCTTCGCTTCGCTCGGCCAACAGCTTGACGAATTCACGGTCTATCCGGGACGGCTTTCGCAGAGGCAACGTCTTGAGAAACCTCGTGCTGAAAGACTTTAACGCCTCTCCGGCCTTCCACTTCGGCAATTCGATTTCACGTGTGGATGCCAGAATCTGTTCCTCGAGCCGCAAGGCAAATCGTACACGGGGCACACCTGTAAAGACAAAGCCAATATTCAGTTCACCTCCGAGAACCCGAAGCATTTGCAAGAATGCAATCTGTTCTCGCTCAGTCCCTCCTCCAATTGAATGCAAATCCTCGATTATCAATACACGCGTCTGGGAACGCTTGAGGAGGTCCGTCGCAAAACGCCTAAGTAGCCTTCTTCTGCTACGCCAAATTTCATACGCACCATGAGGCACCTTCAGTGCATCATAGATATTTTCGAAAAACATATCTGAATCTGGCTCCGATGGCATCGTAACTTTAAGTATTGGATAGCAAATTTTGCCATTCTTATAATTTTTCTCTTCATCATGTTTTCTTGCAAACAGGTCAACCAGCGCTGTTTTTCCTGAAGCGGGCGCACCCACGACCAAAACATTCATAGGTCTAAAAGAAGATTTTTGTTCAAACACGCAAGATATCATCTCTATCGCTTTAGCGGCAGAAGGATTTACAATCCATCTTGGCCTTTTAATGTAATTCGCCCGCATTTCGTCATCCGATTCGACGAACGAGCGTGCATCTTCGTCCAGATGATCCAGATTTCCTGCCACTACAGTACCTCGTTTTCCCAGTTTTCATAATCAGAATTATTGTAGGCATCAGCATTTTCATTCTCGAGCCAAGGAACTTCTTCCATTGAGCTTGACCGTTGGCGACCGTGACCCTGACCATGATCACGCGTTAGGGATGTAGCGGGCCGTCTCCCGCCTCGCTGCTCCCCTAATTCGCCGTTAGGCAAGCGTGCAGCAGCACGTCGAGCCGCCTTACTGGCAGCTTGAGCTTGCTCCAGTATCTGGCGCTTTGCCTCGATCGCCCCAAAGATGGTCTCTTCATTGATCGTCCGACGGCCTTGCGCGTTCAAGGCCTTCCCCACTAGTTGGTATTCCCACAATGAGATCGGGGGTCGGGTCAGATCTGCATATTGAACAGGCATGTATTTTCCATCTGACGTCTCAACAAATACGGTGCTCATATCCCTCGGGTTGTATTTTATTTTTACATTTCTGTTTGACGAGTTGATGATGTTTGCCAATTCTTCATCATAATACGTGATATTGAACAGACGAATTCCTTGGCGGCCGACTTTACGCTCCTTGAAGGGAAGAAAGTCTCTTACAAACCCTCGGGGATCCGCCGGGAGCCGGGGCGCGCCGCTTTCGGCGATGCCGTCCGCCCAAGCCGCAGCTGGAGTCTTCCCTAGTCCGGAATGAAGGTCGCTGTGATAAGGGCCTATGATGTCCAGGGCAAGCATGCGTTCAAACTCGCTCAAGGTAAGGACTGCTTTTTCCTCGGCAGGGTAGTTCCCTCGCTCAACGACATTCGATGAGGTTGAGCCGGGCAAGGCATGTATTCGACGCATGAGGGTGCCCATGAGGCGCTCAATGTGGCCACCATAGTGAGGCGCGCCTGGCGGCCGGTGTTCTATAGCGATGCCATGTTGCTCGCAGCCTCGCTTCAAGGCTTCTGAACGAAATTCCTGGGCGTTGTCGAGATGCAGCAGCTTGGGAAGCCCCCGCATCGGCCATTCCGGATCGATATGCCTCTCCGCCAGCCATTCCTCCTTAGGCAACACGCCTTGGGCGACTGCCAAGGCGACTCCGGCTGCAGACGGGGGATCCAGAGACACCCAGAAGCCAAGCACGCAGCGGCTATAGACATCCAGCAGCAAGGTCAGCCATGGACGGCCGATCGGCTGCCGGCTCTTTTCATCCACGAGGTGCAGATAGTCCAGCGGGTGGTCGGTCTGCACGCCCACGGGCGGAGCGGTGGGGCGTAGGCCAGGCTTTACCATCGCGAAGCGATTTCGTGCCGCTTTGGCGCCTTCCCTACTCTTGACCATCTCCCGGGGTGGACGTGCCGCTATCCGAGCGTGAACCGCCTTCCGGGAGGGTGGCTCGAGACCGGCCAGTTTGCAGACCCTGCGGATCTCCCAATGCGAGGCCACGACCGTGGGACGCTCACGACGCAGGTGGTGGGTATCTATGGCCGCTTCGATGATTTCCTCCATCTCTGCCGACAGCATGCGGGCCCCTTTCCTGGGCCCTGGATTGGCCTGAACAAGCGACTGGGTGACCGGATTTTCGCGGAACGCCCGGACAAGTCGGTAAACCTGAGAGCGACTTATCTCCAACTCGAGAGCCGCTTCGGTGAGGTCAGACCGCTTAGCTCTCTCCATGGCGGCGAGTTTCCTTATGACAGGCTCCCGTCGAACGGCCTCCGCCCACTTGGTATCGGGGATGTTATGGGGTCCAGAAGCTGCCTTCGCCACAATTCGAATTCCGCATTAGATTGTCGCACTATCCTAGGCGAGTTTCGCACGAATAGGGAAACATTTGCGCAAATTAGGAGCGCGCTATCGCTTTGAAATGCCAAAATTTGTGGTTTCCTGAATTAGGGACCGTGACATCCCTTCTGCGATTGACCGGTCCGTCGTAGCGCCCACAAAGTCCGATCGAGGTTCAACTCGCCCCTCCTGGCCTTGACCACCATGCCGTGGAAATATCCCCCCGCCGTCGTGCGGAAATGCCCGGGATCCTTGGTCGAGACGATCCCGATCGCAATTGCCGCCTGCTCGCGGCCCATGGCCAAGCACGCGTCCCCCCACAGCGACTTCGACACGTCCAGGTCCCACCGCAGAAAGGCCGCCGCGTCCACCACCTCCGGCCAGGTCGGATCGGGCCGCCGCAGATAAAACTTCAGCCGCGGGGCCAGCTGCACCAGCTCGTCCGGTGCCAGTTTCAACACCCTGCCCCGCTCCGCCACGTCCCGCCGTCCTAGCGTTTGGGCTGGAGCACCGGCCTCGCCGAGCCCGCTACTGTCTTCCCTGGTGGCAATTACCGTATCCTCTCGAGGATTAGAATTTAGCTTGTAGGTATAGTGGTGGGGGCCGTTTTCGGCCCCCTTGGGGTCCGTATGCACAGGATCAGGACCTTGTGCTGCGACCCTGAAGAGCAGGTTTTCCAGCCGCTCACGCGCTGCAAGCTGCCGGCGCTCCAGGTTATCCACAGCCAGGGCCACTTCCTCCGGTCTTTCGACCGTCTTCAGAGCACGGACGATGGCCTTCGTATCGCCTGCCAGACGGATCCATTCCGCGTCCTGGAGACCATGCTCGGCCGCCGTCTCCACGAGCTGAGCAATGCCCTTGCGGGCGATCGTCGCGCGCCGGCGCAAGCGCCGCAGCGCCTCACGTTCGGCCTTGGCTTCGGTCGCCAGCCGGACGAATTCCGCATAGCGTGCGGCGATCGGAGCCAGGTCGAAGCCATAGGCTTCCACGATACGTCCCTTAAGGTCCCGCTTGCCGTAGCGCTTGCCGTTCGGGCTGTCCCGCATGGCGATCAGCCCCGCCTCGACCAGCGCCCGATTGAGCGCCTTCACTCGCGTCGGTGACAGACCCAACGCCTCCTGTTGCATGGCGGCCGAGGGCCAGACGATCGGTCGCCCTCCCCTGCCCCAGTCCTGTGGCTGGGTGAAGCGGAACAGCCAATCGACGGTATGCACCAAGCGCAGTGACAGCCCCAGCCGCGGTGCCGCGGCCTTGAAGGCTGCCAACAGCTGCCCATGCATCGTCAGACCATCTGGGAGGCCGCCAAATTCCTCCGCTGTGCGGTCCGTCGCCAGTGTCGCAGGTGATAGCCGGCGTAGGCCGGTCGGCCGGCTCCCACGCCTTTTCCCCTGCCCTTCAGGGGCATTCTCTATAGGCATCGCAATCCTCCTTTGAGTTGGATCGCGACGGGCAAGCCTCTCCTGTCGGAGGAAACGGCAATTTCCACTTGAAAGCGAGGCGTCTTCGTACTAGCTTGAGGGTGTTGAGGAGCCCCCGACGCCAGCCGTAAGGCCCGTCACGAGTTTAACAAAAGCCCGCCCGGCAAGGCGGGCTTTTGCATGTTCAGGTCATCTGCTGGGCGGGTGCCCTCCTCGTTCGATCAGCTGCAGAAGCGCCTGACTGCGGCTGCGCAGCCCTTGGCGTCGTTTCAGGTCATCGAGCAGCGCGATGGTCTCGCGCGGCAGCTGCACCAGCACCTCCTCGCCGCCGGCAGCACGCAGACGCTGACGGAAGAGACGAGTTTTTTCGGTTGAGGTGGCGGCCTTCGTCATCAACGACCCCGAATCAGTTTCTAGGAACGCAGTGTCGAGCCGAAATTCTGGCCTGTCTACTGATTCGTGTGATCGATTCGCTCTTGCGTGCTGAAATTGCACGAGTTTCTTGTGAACGTCGGATGGAAATATGTCTATGCGAGCTGCCTGACACCACCGCACACGAGTCGTCAGGTGACGAATCGATGAAATCGCGTCGGCACACAGCTTAGCCATTTTTCGTGCTTTCGTGCTTTCTGCCTAGTCGCTGTTCTGTCGACGCAGCGCCTCGAAACTCCGGCGTAGAAGCTCGTTGAGCTTCATGTCGTGCTGTGCGGCATAGGTTTTGAACTCGCGCCGAAAGGCCTCCGGCACCCTGAAGTTCAACGGTTGTCCTCCGGTCTCTCCCCGCCCAATTGCAGGTGCTGCTAACTCGACCGCAGGAAAGGCCGGAGAGGGGGGCGGGGCAGGCAGAGTTGCTGGAATGGGTGCGGCAACGGCGGCAGGTGCAAGCCGGCCGGGCATGTCGGCGGCAGGTGTCGCCATCCCTTTGACCGCGACGAGGTTGGCCGACAACGTGGCCGCGGGTTTCCTGCTCATCAGCTTGCCTCCGCTTCTTTGCGTGCTTTCGTGCTTTTTGCTATTTGTGCTTTCACGAATCGCCACAACTCCATCATCTCACCGGCGCTTCGGCCCTTTGGATCGGTCTCTTGCACCGTCCGGCCATCGATCATCGAGCCAGCGTAGTCGACTCGGTCGTGGACCACAGCCGGCGCTACGGTGCCGTGCTCCGACAGTGCGGCCATGGCCTGTACCGTGAGCCGTGCGTTGGCCTTGGCCTGGGTGACTACGAAAACGAATGGCTTGCCGGCAGTCCGCACCAATTCGACGGTGCTGCCGACGGCACGGAGATCATGAGGACTTGGCCGGGTCGGTATCACCACAAAGTCGGCCGAATGCAGTACTGCGCCGATCGCTTCGGTGATGGCGGGGGGTGTATCCACGACGGCGACCGCATATCCGGCCTCGGCGAGCGCGGCGAGCTTGTCCGGCAAATCGGCGATCGTCGTGGGCGCCAGAGCGGGTGTCTCGGCGTCACGCACGTTCCACCAAGCGGACAGCGACCCCTGCGGGTCCGTGTCGATCAGCACGGCTGGGCCGTCGCCCACGGCCTCGACCGCGACCGCAATATGGGCCGCGAGCGTGGTCTTCCCGGCACCACCCTTCTGGCTAGCTAGAACGATTACGTGCATTTTGGCTTTCTGGTTAGAACGAATCAGTGCTTTCCACTTAGCCCGAATGCACGAAAGAACGCAAACGGGAGATTGCGTGCTTTCGTGTTCCCTTGCTTTCGTTCTTTCAACCCCTGACGACCCTTTGGGGCTGGCGATTTTTGGAAGAGCCGGGGGTCTATTCCAACCGCTCCAGCCGGGCGACCAGGCTGGGCGCCTGTAGTGCTCTACGGCGCTGCGCTTGCTTGGCGGGCGATGATCTTCATGAAGCACGAACAACGCCGGCTGTTCCGGAGCGGTGTCCCGGGCTCGTCAGTCGACGAGGATGACCAGTTCGGAGTAGGGCGGCAGCACCGGGTCGGCGGTGTAGAGGCGCAGCGGTCCAGCCATGGCCTGCGCCACAAGAAGCCGGTCAAAGGGGTCGCGGTGATGCGGCGGAAGATCCGCCACCCGCGCGGCGGCCTCCGCGCGGACCGGCAGTTCAGCGAAGCCGGCCAGGATGGCGCCCCGGGTGACCTCCTCGGGGCGGACGGCGAAGTCGGCGCGGCCGAGGCCGGCCTTGATGGCGATCTCCCAGATGCTGGCGGCGCTGAACAGCACCTCGTTCTCGGGATCCTCGATCAGGTCCCGCAGTGCGGTGCCGAGCCTGTCCGGATCAGCAAGGGCCCAGAGCAGCAGATGGGTGTCGAGGAGCAGGCGCATCAGCGCCCCTCGAAGCTGTCGAGCACGGTATCGGGCAGGGGGGCGTCGAAGTCCTCGGGGATCCGTAGCCGATCGGCCATGGCGCCGAGGATGCGGCGCGGCCGATCGGCGGGCCCCGAGAGCGGCACGAGCTTGGCCACTGGCTTGCCGGCGCGGGCGATGATGATCTCCTGGCCGGCGGCGGCAGCCTCGACGAGGCGCGAGAGTTGGGTTTTGGCGGCGTGGATGTTGATCGTTTCCATGGCTGCTCCTGACCGGACTAAGCCTAGTCCATATAGGCGCGGCCGCGGCGCCTGGAAACCCTGGAGAGGCTCTCGAGGAGGCCCTGAAGGGCTTCTGGCGTGCTCTGCATCGGCATTCACCCTTTGCCCGGACGGCGGGGCAGCACCGCCTGACACGCGATAATTCTCCCTTACCGCGTGTGATGACCAGCTTGCCCCAATTGGCCGAAAGCGCCAGACTCCAAGGGCTTGGGGAAGGGCATGGCCGAGGTAGCCGACAGCGCGATCACCATCGTACCAGGGGCTTTGCCGTCGGCATCGCCGACGCAGGTCGCCGCCGACGCCCTGGCCGCCGCCAAAGCCTATGCCCGCCAGGCGCTAGCCCCGGAAACCCTACGCGCCTATGCCACCGACTGGGGTGCCTTCACCACCTGGTGCTGTACCGCCGGCTGCAGCCCATTGCCGGCCGAGCCCGTGACCGTCGCCGCCTACGAAGTGAGTTGTTAATAAGCGCCGAACCGGGACTCTCCCAAAAGCGACTGCAGAAGCCTGATTTTATTATCAGAATTAGCGAACAGATGGGGTCCCGATCGGCGCCGATCGGGACCCCATCCTCGCGCCAATTTCCTATTCTTTATCAAGTCAGTAGATCGAATTCAAGCGGGGTCCCGGTCGGCGCTTATTCACAGCGCGGTTGCCACCCGCGCCTCAGGGCATGCCGAGCAGCTGGCGGCGAAGCACCTATTCGAAGCACACGTCGACGACGGGCGGCGCGTCACGCTCGGCGGTGGCAAAGGCTTCGACACGCGGGACTTCGTCGCCGAGATGCGCGAGATCAACGTCACACCACACGTCGCGCAGAACAACAGCGGCCGGCGCTCGGCCATTGACGGCCGCACGACGCACTACCCCGGCTATGCGGTCAGCTTGCGCATCCGCAAGCGCATCGAGGAAGCCTTCGGCTGGGCCAAGACCGTCGCTGGCCTGCGCAAGGCCCGCCACCGCGGCCTGCCGAAGATCGACTGGTAATTCACCTTCGCGATGGCAGTCTAAAACCCGGTCCGATTGCCCAAGCTGCTCGGGGTCGCCGCACGACGTCCGGACTCCGCCCGAAAGTAGCAAGTGAGGGCCAAATCAAGCCTGCCGGACCCGCCACCGACCACGCTGCAAACGCATAATGCGCCGCCAACCAGAGTTCCGCGCGAAGCGCATACCCATTTCAGCAGCCTGCTAGACGAGGACACGCCGACGGGGCTTGCGTCGGAGCCAAAGCCCCGACAGCACAATCGTGCCGAACAGCAAGCTGAACGAAGATGGTTCGGGAACAGTCGATCCTGGCCCACTCTCGTTAGGCGTGAAAGTCCACGTAAGCACCTCGAGTCCCACGTCAGCAAACTTGAAGCCGAGTGTCAGGTCATAACTATCAGGCAAGCCTACCAACCTGAATGCGGATACGGGGTCGTCAAAGTCGAACCAAGCACCAGGGGAAAGTTCCTTTCCTGTATTGAAGAACACCGCTAGGACGGGATCGAACTGCCACACTTCTGCTGCGGTGCTGAAGTCGGTTGGCAGAAATACCGAAGTTATCTTCGGCCCACTATCGACCTGAACGTCGAGGGTTCCCCCGCCAGTAGGATCTAAAAACGTAGGGAAGCTTGGGCTCGCAAGAAAAGTGAACGTTTTACTCACAATACCGTTGATAATTTTACTTACTTGGGGCAGCAGCGGCTCGGAAGGTGTAGTCCCGAACAACGCAGTCACTAATTGGCCGCTTAGCTTAGTCGCCTCGCTCTGGATCCAGCTAGCAAAGCTCGAAACTCTCGTCCACCAGCTTTGGGAGTCGTACTTCATTGGCTCCGGGCCGCCGCCCTGCAACACGCCGATGATGGTGTCACCAGATCCCAAGTTGGCCACAAGCGGCCCGCCGCTGTCCCCTGGTCCTGTAGTAGCTCCCAGGAAGTTGCTGGGGTAGAGCAACGACGCGTATTTCGTCGGATTAGTAAATTTCGCAGTCAGTGTATTTGGGTGCAAAATATCATATTTTACCTCAACAAGTCCAGCTCGTTTCTCGATAGCCGGATTTTTTTGCTGAAAGCCATTTACAATGTAGCCAGAAGTACCGTTCCCCGTGTTTCCATACCCGACCGTTACGCCAAAAGTTGGCTGTATACTGGCCTCGCCCGTTCCGACGTTCAGGGGTAAGTAGTTTGTAGGTTGGGCACCAAACCATGGTTGGTTGTAAACGCGAAGTAGGGCTAGATCCCCGTCAAATGTGACCTGGTTGCCTAGATTAGAATTATACCCAGGATATATTGAGAGTAAATCTACCTGTGCAGCATACTGAATCGACTTGCTGCTGTAAATCGGTCCTAAGGACGCATTTGAATTCGTGGCGAGATTTGAACCGGTTGCGAAGAAAACTTGCTTTCCTTGTTGAATTGGCATGGCAGAAAGGGAAGCATTTTGGGAGAAAGATTTTACATTACCTGCACCATCAGAAAAGCAGTGCGCGGCCGTCAATATCACGGATGGGCTAATCAACGTCCCGGTGCAGCTATTATGGAATCCAAATGCAGATAAATTTTGAATAGTGTCATAAAGTTGTATATTTCCTACAGTATCGAAGCGTGTTTGTTTTGCAAGGGTAGTATATCTGTTGTAGTTTGGCGAACCTTGCACATCGTAGCCGGTCCTAAGTAGGACGGCTTGTGCGGGCACGGGCAGCACGGCGACGGCCGTTGCACAAAGCGCTGCCCAGCGGAGTGATCTCTGTAGCGTGAGGACTTCAGTCCGCATCTCTAGAATCTCCTTATTGAGATCGCTTCGATCGGAAAACATCGTGATCAAGTCCTGTCTATGTTGACAACCAATATTGTAATGATCGGCATTCACGAATCCGCGATGAGCATACGTAAGTAGGAGGCAACGCTGTTCAATTCATTTTCTTCCAGCGTTGCCGATTCTCGACTAGTGCCGAGCACCAAACGTCACTTCGCACTTGCGTCATGGGAGCCGTCTACACAAGGCTTTAAAGCCGGGCAGGGCCTCCCAGCTCACCACCCATCAGTTTTCTGTAGCCTTGGAGTGACGCCAGGAACCGTCGTGTGATTCAAGGAGTCCGCCTTTATTCGGAGCGGGTGCTGGATGGTTGTTCGGCGCGGAGCTGGGCCGGTGAGCGCGATGCCCTCGTCCGAGGCGCTCCCCGTGCCCGCAGCGGGCGGGGACGTAGGTCAGACAGGCAGTGCCGTCGCCACGCCGCCAAGGCCTATGCCCGCCAGGCGCTGGCGCCGGAAACCCTGCGCGCCTACGCCACCGACTGGACCGCCTTCACCGTCTGGTGCCGTGCCGCCGACTGCACCCCGCTGCCGGCCGACCCGGTGGCGGTGGCCGCCTACCTGGCCGCCTGCGCCCCGGGCTACAGCCGCGCCGCCCTGGAGCGCCGGCTCGCCGCCATCGGCCAGCAGCACCGCCTGCGCGACCTGCCCTGGTCGGCCGGGCATCCGGCGCTGCGCACCACCCTACGCGGCATCTTTCGCCAGCATGGCAGTTTCAAGCGCCAGGCGACCGCCTTGACCTCGACCGAGATCAAGCGGCTGGTCGCCGGTTGCGGCGCCGACCTGGTAGGGCGACGCGACCGCGCGCTGCTGCTGCTCGGCTTTGCCGGCGCGCTGCGGCGCCCCGAGTTGGTCGGCGTCCACCGCGAGCACCTGCGCTTCACCGAGAAGGGCCTGCGGCTGCGCCTATCGTCGTCGAAGACCGACCCGGAAGGGCGGGGGACCGAGCTCGGCATCGTGCGCGGCAAGCGGGTGGAGACCTGTCCGGTGCGGGCGCTCGAGGCGTGGCTGACGGCGTCGGAGTGCGTCTTCCGACCGATGTTCCGCAAGATCGACCTCTGGGGCCACATCGAGCATCGCCGCCTCGGCGCCGGCGCGCCGCCTTGGCAGGGTTGACCGTGCCGTCCGGCGAGCGGCTGTCGCCGCACGGGCTGCGGGCGGGCTTCGTGACCGAGGCCTACTTGGCCGGCGCCCGCGACGAGAAGGTGATGGACCACAGCCGCCACCGTGATCTGAAAACCATGTGCGGCTACGTACGTAGGGCGAAGCTGGTGACCGACAGTCCCACCCAGCTGCTCGACTTGTGAGCGACGCGCCGCACCTTAAGCCGTGCCGTAGCCCTTTGGGATAGGCGGGTCATCTGAGTGCCTGCTGCAGCTACGACGTCGTGCATGGCATTCGCCGAGCTCCTACGCGGCTCTGCGGTCAGGGCAGCGCCGTGGACTGATTCCGCCGTGCGGATGCCGTGCACGATCGGCGTCTGGTGGTCGCCCAGTGCAACGAGTAAGCATCATTCATGATGGAGCTTTCTGACCTTCTCGCATTCTGGGGCAAGGCGCGCCCAGCGCACACGGAGGACCCTCTTTACCACCCGGCACTCCTACACTGCCTCGACGTGGCTGCCGTCGCCTCGGTCATGGCTGAAGAAGATCTGACCGGTGAAAGCAATGCTTTGTCGCTGGCACTGCCTTTCTTGGTGGCGTTGCATGACATTGGCAAGTTCACGCGAGGATTTCAGCAGCAATGCGAGGCGCACTGGCCGATACGTACTTTCGGGCCGTTCCGCCTCACGGCCGCCCCGCGGCACGATACCCTAGGATACTGGCTGCTGCGGCATCATTGCGGAAAGGTCCTCGAGCCGTTGATGGCCGGCACCGCCGGACCGGCACGCGATGCAGTGCTGCGCGCAATTGCCGGTCATCATGGGCGTCCGCCGTTGGAGGCGCACGACCCGAACGATCACCATCCTCCGGGCATTTGCCGGCAATCCTCGGTAGTGGCCGGCGCCGTTGCCGCGGCGCTGGCAGAGGTGTTCCGACCCGAGCCGCTGCCGGTGATCGGAGTGAAGGAGGCGCGGCGCCTGTCCTGGCGGCTGGCGGGCATCACCACCCTGGCTGATTGGCTCGGCTCTGGGCCGCACTTCGCCTATGTCGAGGCGCGATCGGTTGCCGATCTGTCCGCGTACTTCCATACGCATGCCTTGCGCCATGCGCGCCGGGCGGTGGATGCGGCGGGGTTACGGCCGGCGGCGCCGCGCCCGTTCGCCGGGTTGCGCGGGCTGTTTCCAGCGATCGAGCAACCCTCGCCCGGCCAGGAATGGGCCGAAAAGGTGGCGTTGCCCGACGGGCCGGTCCTGGCGCTGATCGAGGATGTCACCGGCAGCGGCAAGACCGAGGCGGCGCTGACCCTGGCGCATCGGCTGATCGCCGACGGCCGGGCCGGCGGGGTGTTCGTCGCCCTGCCGACCATGGCCACGGCCGGCGCGATGTTCGCACGGATGCGCGACAGCTACCGAGGGTTGTTCGCCAAGGACTCGACGCCCTCGCTGGCGTTGGCGCATGGGCGGGCGCGTCTGGATGCGCGGTTCACCGATACGATCCTGCCAATGGGTGAGGATGGCGACCTGTCCGACGAGGCGGTCTCAGGCACCAGCCAATGCGCCGCCTGGCTGGCCGATGGAGGCCGCCGCGCCTTGCTAGCGCAGGTCGGGGTGGGGACGATCGACCAGGCGCTGCTGGCGGTACTACCCGCCCGCCACGCGGTGTTGCGCCAGCTCGGCCTGGCGTCAAAGGTGCTGATCATCGACGAGGTGCATGCCTACGATGCCTATATGCGGACCGAGCTTTTCACGCTGCTGCGTCAGCATGCGGCTGGGGGTGGGTCGGCGATCCTGTTGTCGGCCACGCTGACCCGGGATTTACGGCGGCGCTTCGTGGCGGCCTTCGCCGAGGGGCGTGGCGCGGCGGCAGCGTCGGTGACGTGCGACGCCTATCCTCTGATGACGCTTGCCAGTGGCGCGGCTTTGGCAGAGACGCCACGCGACATGCGACCTGGACTGGCGCGGCGAGTGGTGGTGCGCCGGCTGGCCGATGCCGAGGCGGCCGTGGCGGCGATCGCGGCGGCACCCAAGGGCGCGGCGGTGGCCTGGATCCGCAACACGGTGAACGACGCGATTGCCGGGCATGCGGCGCTGGGCGCGATGGGGATTGCCGCCGAGCTGTTCCACGCGCGATTTGCGATGGGGGACCGGCTTCGCATCGAGCAATCGGTGCTGGCGCACTACGGCAAGGAGTCGGTAGCTCGCGCCGGGGTGGTGGTGGCGACCCAGGTCATCGAGCAGAGCCTTGACCTGGATTTCGACCTGATCGTCACCGATGTCGCGCCGGCCGATCTGCTGGTGCAGCGGGCGGGGCGGCTGTGGCGGCACCGGCGGCCCGGCGAGCGGCTGTTGCCGACAGCGGAGCTTTTGGTGGTGTGCCCCAATCCGATCGACGATCCAGCGGAAGACTGGCTGAAATCGGTGCTGCCCGGCACCGCGGCGATCTATCCGACGCCGTTGATCTGGCGAAGTGCCCAAGCGGTGTTCGCGGCAGGTGAGATCGACACGCCGGGCAATGTGCGAGCGCTGGTGGAGGCAGCTTACAACGCCGAGGCACCAGTGCCGGCGGCGCTGGAGCGGGCAGAAAACCGCGACCGGGGCGAGAATTCCGCGGCATCGTCGATTGCCAGGATGAATGTGCTGGCGTTTGGCGATGGCTACAGCGCGAAGGCCGGCGCCTGGGACTCCGATACGCGCACGCCGACGCGCCTGGAGGACGAGCCGCAGGTCACGCTACGGCTGGCTCGGGTGGCGGATGGGCGGGTGGTGCCGTGGGCCAACGATGCAGCGCCCGAGCATGCCTGGGCCTTGTCCGAGGTGCGGGTGGCGGCGCGGCTGGTGGCCGATGTGTCGGTCCCAGCCGGGCTGAGTGCCGCCGTGGCAGCGGCGCGGGCGGGGTGGGGGCGATGGGAGCGTGAGGCGGCGGAGATCAAGCTGGTGGTTTTGTGGCAGGAATCCGATCGGTGGGTGGCCAGCAGGATCGATAAATCCAACATTGTCGGGTCGATAAAATATAACGATTCTATAGGTCTAGAGTGCCAGTGACGCGCCCTCGACAATGGGTTACTTTGGCGTTCCCCGATCAGTCGGGGATGAACCAGTGCTGCGGCAGATCACGGCGCGCAAGCGTTCCCCGCTTAGGCGGGGATATCTGAAATGGATCGAGGACTGAATGCTTTTATGGTGCTCCAGCACGGCACAATTTAAGGTGCTCCGGTAAATCACTTTTCTAAATACCTCTTGCTTTGTTCAAAAATCGGCGCATTTTAGGCGGGCCGCCCGAGGTCGCGCTCGGTCGGCCCTGACTCTCTCAAAGCCCTGGCAGGCAAATGAAAGGAGACGCGCTGTGCAGCACACAGCCCGGCGAATATAGCAGTGGGGCAACCTGCCCCGAAACCCCCTGATGCCCGAAATCCGTGATTTCGAAAGTTGTCCAGACAGATTGGGTTTGGCAACGACTGGGACAAACATGCCGCCACTCAACCTACTCACCGACCCCTGGATTCCCGTCCAGGCGCGTGACGGAACCGCGCGCGTCATCCGCCCTGCCGAGATCGCCGGCGATCTCGCCGCCATCGACTGGCCACGTGCCGATTTCCGAATTGCCCAGCTGGAGTTTCTGATCGGCCTGCTGGCCACGTGCTGCCCGCCGGCCGACGAGGAGGCGTGGGAGGAATGGTGGGCCGCCCCGCCGAATGCCGACGCGCTCGACGCCATCTTTGCCCCATTCGCCCATGCCTTCGCACTCGATGGCGACGGGCCGCGCTTCCTGCAGGATTTCGAGGCGCTGGAGTCCGGCCGCGAGAGCATCGAGAAACTGCTGATCGAGGCACCGGGCGAACAGGGGCTGAAGCGCAATACCGACCTGCTGGTGAAGCGTGGCCGGGCCGAGCGCCTGTCGCGCGCCACTGCCGCCATCGCGCTGCATACGCTGCAATCCTGGGCGCCGGCCGGGGGGGCCGGCAACCGCACCGGGCTGCGCGGCGGCGGGCCGCTGGTCACCATGCTGCTGCCGGAGCGGCCGGGGCTCTGGCACCTGCTCTGGGCCAATGTGCCGGTGGGTCGGGCCGTGGCGGCCGCCGAGCTGAAGCTGGTATTCCCCTGGCTCGCCCCCACCCGACGCTCGGACAAGGGCGGTATGGTCACGCCCGAGAACGCCCATCCGGCACAGGTCTGGTGGGGCATGCCGCGACGCATCCGGCTGGAGTTCGAGCAATCAGCCGAGCCCGGCATTTGCGACCTGACCGGTGCGGCCGATCCGGTGATGGTCACCGGCTGGGCCCAGCGGCCCTATGGCGCCAACTACAACGGTTGGGGCAAGTATCATCCGCTGACGCCGCACTACCGAATGAAGCCGGCCGACGTCGAGTCACTGCCGGTGCATCCCCAGCCCGGCGGGATCGGCTACCGCCACTGGCTTGGTCTGGTGCTCGACAGCGATGATTCCTTGCGCAAGCCCGCCCCAATCGTGACCGCGTGGCGTGACGAGAATCGTCCGCTCGGAGACCGGCCGCGCCTGCTGGCCGCTGGGTTCGACATGGACAACATGAAGGCGCGCGGCTTCGTCGAGAGCGAGATGCCGCTCCCCGGCGCCACCGACCCCGATGAGCGCCAGCGCGTCGACAAGCTTGCCCGGGCGTTGGTGCGCGGCGCGGAGGCCGTCGCCGGCATGACTCGCGGGGCCGTGCGCGCCGCGCTGTTTCCAGCGGGGGCGACCGTGAAGGCGGATGCCGAAATCCTCAATGCCGCACGGGAGAAGCTCTGGGAGGCGACCGAGGCGGGGTTCTTCGAAGCACTCGACTCGTCAGCTCCCGCGGATGACGATCCCAATCCGCCGCTGCCGGGCTGGCTCGCGGTGCTGCGCCGCGCGGCGATCGACATCTTCGATGAGCTGGCGCCGATCGCCGCCGACGGGTCGGGCCGGCCGGAGCGCATCGCCACCGCGCGCCGCTTCCTGCTGGGCGGGTTGGCCGGATTCGGCGCGGATGGGCGGGCCCTGTTCACCACCTTGAACCTGCCGCCGGCCGAGCTGGTGGCAAAAGCGAAACGGAGCAAATCCGCATGAGCGAACGCCGCTATGCCGCTGCTGTCGTGTGGTGGCAGCGCCTTCAGCCCAGTTCCCCCGGCGAACATCGCTACCGCGGCGGCGACCGCGCCGCATTGGCGAAGTTGCGCCGCTGCGCCACCGTGACCGAGGCGATGCAGGAGCCGGCGAGCATCGAACTGTTCCGCGACCTCGGCTTCACACGATGGGAGCACTTGCCGGCTGCCGCCCTCGCCGCCGCCGTGCTCGCCAGTGTGCGCGAGGAGGCACCGCATTTCCCATCCTTCGCGCGTGCCGTCGGTCCGACAGACATGAGCGCTCCCGAAACGGCGCTGGTGAAGCCGTTGCGTTTCCGGCGCCTCATCGAGGCCGACACGCCGGACGATCGATTGCTTGCTTTCCGGCGCGCGGTCGCCCTGCTGGGCGGCAAGGCGCCGCTCCACAGCCTGGCCGAGGGGTTGCTGGGCTGGTCGGAGGACCGGCGGCGGCGCTGGATATTCGACTACTGGAACGCCACCGAGCGCGCGCCGCCACCCCAAGCTTCGCAGACTTCCGTCCCCCAGACTTCCGTCCAAGGACAAGCGCCATGAACCGCTTCCTGCAACTGCATCTGCTGACCTTCTATCCCCCCGCCAATCTCAATCGCGACGACACCGGGCGGCCGAAATCTGCCGTGGTCGGCGGCGTGCCGCGGCTGCGCGTCTCTTCCCAGGCACTGAAGCGCGCATGGCGCACCAGTGCCGTTTTCGCCGCCGCACTCGCCGGCCACATGGGAAGCCGCACGCAACGCTTAGGCGAGCAGATCGAAGCGCATCTGGTCGCTGGCGGCACCGCGCCCGAGGCGGCGACGAAGATCGCGCGCGAGATCATCCCGGTCTTCGGCAAGCCCAAGCCGGAGAAGGACCCCGCCCCGACCCGGACCGAGCAGCTTGCCTTCATCTCACCGGAGGAGCGAGCCACGGCCATGGCACTGGCCGACCGGCTGGCGGCCGGGGAGAAGATCAAGGTCGAGGCAGATGCGGTGCTGCGCCACACCGACACCGCCGCCGACATCGCCATGTTCGGCCGCATGCTGGCCGACAATGCCAATTTCAATCGCGAGGCCGCCGTCCAAGTGGCGCACGCCATCACCACCCACCGGGTGACCACCGAGGACGACTACTATACCGCCGTCGACGACCTCAAGACGCCGGCCGAGGATGCCGGCGCCGGCTTCGTCGGCGAGGCGGCCTTCGGCTCCGGCGTGTTCTACCTCTATGTGTGCATCGACCGCGCCCTGCTGCGGCGCAACCTGGGCGGCGACGCCGACCTCGCCGCCACCGCCACCGCAGCCCTGGTCGAGGCCGCCGCAACGGTCAGCCCGCGCGGCAAGCAGAACAGTTTTGCCGCATTCGGCCGGGCGCATTATCTGCTCGCCGAGGCCGGCAACGACCAGCCGCGCACCCTGGCCGGCGCCTTCGCCAGGCCGGTCGAGGGCGGCGGGCTGATGCAACCCTCCATCGCCGCACTGGTGGATTTCCGGGACCGGCTGGACCGCGCCTATGGCTTGAAGCTCACCGCCGCAGCGGCGATGGATGTCATCGCGGGCACCGGCACGCTGGCGGAGATTCTCGGCTTCGTGCGCGGGCTGGAGGAGGAGGATGCCTGAATTCCTCAGCTTCGCGCTCTACGCCCCGATCGCCTCGTTCGGCGCACCCGCGGTCGGCGAGCGCCGCGCCAGCTTCGAGCGGCCGACCCGCTCCCAGGTGCTCGGACTGATCGGCGCCTGCCTGGGGCTGGACCGGGCCGACGACGATGCCCAGGCGGCGCTGGCGTCCGGCTATGGCCTGGCGATCCGCGCCGAGGCGGCAGGCCAATTGCTGCCCGACTACCACACGGCGCAGATGCCGCCGGCGCGGCGGGGGCGGCGGTTTGCCACCCGCGCCGGGGAGCTGGCGGCCGAGGATCTGGCCACCGTGCTGTCGCGCCGCGACTACCGCACTGACGCCTGGCACCTCGCCGCCATCTGGGCCTCGGCCGGCGCGCGGTGGCCATTGGCGGCGCTGGCCGAGGCGATGCGCCGGCCGGGTTTCACCTTGTCGCTGGGGCGTAAATCCTGTCCGCTGGGCCTCCCGCTGGCGCCATCGCTGGTCGAAGCCGGCGATCCCGTCGCCGCCTTGGCAATGCGCGCCGCCGACGGGCCGGAGCGGGCGTTGCGCGCCAGCCTGCTGCGGGCCGAGCCACGGCACGGTGCAATCGTCGCCATGGACGAGAACCCCTGGAGCGACGGCCACGCCATCCGGCGCACCGAAATGCGACGCGATGCCCCGCTGTCGCGCCGGCGGTGGCAGTTCGCGCTACGGCGAGAGATCGTAGTGGCGGTGCCATGACGGAGCTGTTTCTCGCGCGCGCCCGGTTGCGACGCGATGCCGCGGCGGCGTCCCTGGCGCCGTTGCTGGTGCCGCGGGGCGACGATGCCCGCGCATCGGCGTCTCACCGGCTGGTCTGGGCATTGTTTGCTGACGACCCCGAGCGGCGGCGCGATTTCCTGTGGCGCGAGGAGGCGCCGGGGGCGTGGATGACCCTTTCCTCCCGGCCCCCGGCCGACCCGCACGGGTTGTTCGACCTCGACTTCAAGTCGTTCGCTCCGGCCCTGGCCGCCGGCGATCGCCTGGGATTTCGTCTGCGCGCCAACCCGACCGTCTCGCGCAGCCCAGGTCCGGGCAAGCGCGGCGTGCGCCACGACGTGGTGATGGATGCGCTGTTCAAGGACGAGGCGCGCGCCCAGGCCCGGCCCGACGCAGTGATCGACGCCGGCCGCGCATGGCTGGCGGCCCAGGGCACCCGTCGCGGCTTCACTCCCGATGCCGAGGTGGCGGTGGACGGCTACGACCAGCTTCGCCTGCCACGCCCGGGCAAGGCGGCGCTGCGCTACTCGGTCGTCGATTTCGAGGGGGTGCTGACCGTCGACGATCCGCCCGCCTTCCTCTCGGCGCTGGCGGCCGGGTTCGGCCGGGCCAAGGCGTTCGGCTGCGGGCTGATGCTGATCCGCCGGGCGCGGTGATGTCCGACGCCCCTCGCCACGCCGACACCATGCCGGGCCTAGCCCCGCCAAGGCCGATCCCGATCCGCGAGCGCTCTGCGATCCTGTTCGTCGAAAAGGGCCGGCTGGATGTGCTCGACGGCGCCTTCGTGCTGGTCGACGAGACCGGCATTCGCCTGCATATCCCGATCGGCGGGCTGGCCTGCCTGATGCTGGAGCCGGGCACGCGGGTCAGCCACGCCGCCGTCGCGCTCGCCGCGCGCGCCGGCACCTTGCTGATCTGGGTGGGCGAGGCCGGCGTGCGGCTGTACGCCGCCGGGCAGCCCGGCGGCGCGCGCTCCGACCGGCTGCTCTACCAGGCCCGGCTGGCGCTGGACGACGACGCACGGCTGCGGGTGGTGCGGCGGATGTACGCCCTGCGCTTCGGCGAGGACCCACCGGCCCGGCGCAGCGTGGACCAGTTGCGCGGCATCGAGGGCGCGCGGGTGCGTGAGATGTACAAGGCGCTGGCCGCCCGCCACGGGGTGCGCTGGGAAGGCCGGCACTATGACCCTGCCGCGTGGAACGAGGCCGACTTAGTCAACCGCTGCCTGTCGGCGGCAACGGCGGCGCTTTATGGCATCACCGAGGCGGCGGTGCTGGCGGCAGGCTATGCGCCGGCGATCGGCTTCCTGCACAGCGGCAAGCCACAGAGTTTCGTCTTCGACATCGCTGACCTGTTCAAGTTCGAGACCGTGGTGCCCGAGGCGTTCCGGGTGGCCGCCGCCTCCGAGTCCGGCAAGCCGCTCGATGGCCAGGAGGTGACGAACCCGGTGGCGGCGGTGCGCCGGCGCTGCCGCGATGCGTTCCGGCGCGACGACATTCTCGCGCGGCTGATCCCGGCAATCGAGGATGTGCTGGCGGCAGGTGGGCTGGCGGTGCCGGAAGCACCGCCGGAAGCGCAGCCACTGGTGCTGCTAGACCAGGGAAAACAAGGCGATGATGGTCATCGTGGTTGAAAGCGCCCCACCACGCCTGCGCGGCCGCCTGGCCGTGTGGCTGCTGGAGGTGCGCGCCGGCGTCTATATCGGCAGCTACGGCCGGCGGGTGCGCGAGATGATCTGGGGCCAGGTTGTCGCGCATATTGAGGACGGCAACGCCGTGATCGCCTGGACGGCGCCCAACGACAGCGGCTTTTCGTTCGACACCTGCGGCACCAACCGGCGGGTTCCGATTGACCTGGATGGCATGCGGCTCGTGGCGTTTGGCCCGGAAGCGGCACTGCCGCAAATGCCGGGGCCGATGGCCGCACCACACCGCCGAAGGGGTGACTGCTGCCGGGTTTTCAGCGGTAGGTTCTTTGACATTCGAATCAGGGCCTGGAATCAATATGTTCCAGGAAGAGCGTTCCCCGCACTCGCGGGGATGAACCGGTCCTATATCCGCCCGATTCTGGCCGAGAACGGCGTTCCCCGCACTCGCGGGGATGAACCGCAGCATGACCGAGCATCGGTGGTCGAAATTCTGCGTTCCCCGCACTCGCGGGGATGAACCGGCGCCAGAGGCCAGCGTTGAGGGTGCCGATGAGCGTTCCCCGCACTCGCGGGGATGAACCGGTGGAATCGTAGGCAGTGATCTCGACCAAATAGCGTTCCCCGCACTCGCGGGGATGAACCGTCGTTGTGGCCTTTGGTCGACCGGTCCAGTGTGCGTTCCCCGCACTCGCGGGGATGAACCGGCCTGCCATTCCCATCCGAGTTTCCCATGCTGGCGTTCCCCGCACTCGCGGGGATGAACCGAGGGGGGGGTAGGGTCAGGGGAGGGGGGGGGCGTTACCCGCACTCGCGGGGAAGAACCCTTGATTAAGCACCGGACGTTTGCCGGGTAGCCGCCGGCCCCGCCCACGCGGGGATGAACCGGGGGCGCAGGGTGGCGCCGG
>JANPIH010000026.1:0-12922 GCA_031424895.1 Rhodospirillales bacterium | reverse complement strand
GGGCGGCCGGCCAGGCCCCGGGCGGCGGCGGCGGCGGCGGCGGTTCGGCGCTCACCGGCCAGCAACCCGGCGCGGGCGGCCTGGGCGGGGTGGGGCTGGTGGTGGTTTACGAATGGTAGGGGCCGCAATGCGCAACGGAACGGTATCGGAAACCATCAACAACGAGGCAAACATGTCCTTGGAACCACGCGTGCGCCGGGCGGCCTCCCGCGCCGGCATGACCGAGCTGGCCGAACGGGTTGCCCGGCTGGAAACAACGACGGAGCACCTGCATGAAACGCTGACGCGCATCGATGCGGGCATGGCCAAGATGCAGGCCAAGCTGGACGGCATGGCCGGCACCATGGCCCAAGGCATCG
Source organism: Rhodospirillales bacterium (assembly GCA_031424895.1). Classification (GTDB taxonomy): domain Bacteria; phylum Pseudomonadota; class Alphaproteobacteria; order Acetobacterales; family Acetobacteraceae; genus CAMDGX01. Next base: position 12,563 of record JANPIH010000026.1, on the reverse strand, counting down.
GCGGCCTGCGCGTGGGCCTGGTGCTGAGCCAGGCAGGGGCCGGTATCCTGGGCTTTGTGGTCGCGCATTTCTGGCCGGTGGGGAAATAGGGCGATGAAAGACCCGAAACCCCCGAAGGGCGGGAAACCCACCGGCAAGCCCATCCCGCGCCACCTGCGCCCAACCACCAGGCACTCCTCCAGCAGCACCGCCGTGGCCCCACCGCCGATCGACCGCACCGCCGACCCCAGCTATCGCGCAGAGGTTCTGCGCCGGCTGCTGGCGTCGAGGATGCCGCACGAGAGGTAGGGGGGGGTTGGTACAAGGGGCCGCTGTTCTACCCTGGCTGCCGGATCGGTCGGAGGGCAGGGTGGGGCGCATATCGCGGCGGTAGGCAATGGCGGGGGCGGCGGCGGCGTGGGGCACCGGGCTGGCGCACCCGCCCGCAGTGCACCTGATGTGCCTGGCAACGGGCAGTCACCGCTGCGTGCCAACGTCATGAATTGATTATCGGATACGGTTTTTTGCCGGAGTATTCCTTCCGGTAAAGCCGTCGAGGGGTGGTGAATTTACCGCTTGTGCGCTATCTACCGGCCATCGCGGCCGATGAGCCGTCGCGGGAGACGATGTTCAGTGAGACAATTCTCGTATCTCTGTCCGGATGGTTCGTTCGACTATGACCGGTACCGGGAGGTCCAGATCGCTGCCAACAAGGCCAAGATCAACAACCAGTGGGTCAGCCAGGAAGCGATCGAATACCTTGCGGACTATATTAGCTCGAAGATCCCCCAACCGGGATTTGGCCTGTGCCATGGCACTCGGCGCGGATTAGAGCAGGCGTGGTTTGCGCACCGACTGAACTGCAACGTGATCGGTACCGAAATCTCCGATACCGCGACCCAGTTTCCCAGCACGATCCAGTGGGATTTTCACGATGTAAAGCCAGAATGGCTTGGGAACGTTGACTTTATCTATAGCAATTCATGGGACCACAGCTACGACCCAGTGAAGCTATTCAACGCCTGGACCTCATGCCTGCGTCCAGGTGGTATTCTGGTACTGGAGCACAACGTGGCCAGTGTCATGCCGAACGAGACCGATCCGCTGGGCCTGACTCTGGACGAGATGGTGAATCTCATCAACGAAATCGGCAACGGGGGCTACCAAGTCGACGAGGTGCTGCGCGACGGGCCGCTGACGGGGCTGCCGGGCATGCAGCAACCGGCAGTGCACGTGGTGGTGCGGCGGCGCGGTACGGTTGCACAGGCGGCTCCGCGCCTTGGCATTTGCACCATCATGGCCGGCGAGCGCCTTTATCTGGAAGAGTGGCTGGCCTTCCACCAGATGCAGGGCGTGTCATCGTTCCATATCTATCTCGACCGCAGTCGCGCGGACCTGCAGGATGACGGCACCGAAGCGTTTTTGCGCGGTATGTCGGGAAAATATGGCATTACCGTAGAACATTGGACCGGGGGGGGGGCGAGCCGACAGGTCGCAGCCTTCGATGCTGGGGCCTATGCATTTGCCGGGCACGTCGACTGGGCTGCCTTCATCGACGCCGACGAATTCCTGTTCCATCCCGACATGACGCTTACGGCCTGGTTGGCGGGACTTCCCAGTGATGTGTCCGCCGTTGGCGTGCAGCAAACGGTGTTTGGTTCGTCTGGCCGCCTGGACCGGCCCAGCATGCCTGTCACCGCCGCATACGAGTTGCGTGCCACGCGCTCCTATCCAGAACACACGTGGTTCAAGTCGATCGTCCGACCCGACCGCGTGGTGCGATGGGAGAACAGCCATTTCACCGCAACCAATGGTCGCTACGTGTTGGGTGACGGCGCTGAGTTCGAGATGTCGAGCGAGATGGGCTCGGCCACCCGCATTGCAGAAAGTGGACTTCGGCTGCACCACTACATCGTGAAGTCGAGGGAAGAATGGCGGGCCAAGAAGACGCGTGGCGCCATGTCCGACGGTGCCGAGCCGGGCTTCGTGCGATTTACCGACGATTACCTGCACCGCGAGGAATTCATCAACGTGGTTCATGACCAGACGTTGTCCAAGCTGCGCCCGGAGATCGAGGCGCACATGAACCGGGCGATGATTAAAGCATAGCAACAGGTATCGGTGGGCCGTGTCATTTTAGGTGACGGCGCCCATTGCCGCTCTTGCTTGCATTGCTTATGGTTTCTCGCTCAAAAAAAATTTCCGACACGTAAGGCGAAGCCACGCATGGCGCAGGCAACAATACCTGAGTATCCGTCCAAAAACTCCTAGAGGCATGCGAATTTGGTGTGATTCAAGAAGGCCGCTCGAGATGGGAGGCCGTCGATGTGGTCCTCTGCGAATCGCGACCGGTATAACCGTGATCAACTTCGCTACCCGAGCAATGTAAGAGGTGGAAAGGACGCTAAGCATATCAATGGCGGCCGTAACCCTACGACTCATGATGGTACCATGGTACATAAGACACTGTCCATCGCGTCGAGAATGGTACTTTTGTCGAGACGATCGTATCGGCCGGCGATGATACAGAAGAGTTGAGGATCATGGACCATCTTTCAGAGACGTTGCGGGGTTGGGCGATGCGACAGGTGGGCTATTGGCCCCGGTTGCATTTCGAGGCGGAAGAAATCAGAAATCGTCTTTCGCAGCTAAGCGAAAAAGATGAACAAATTATAATTTTTGAGATTGCCAATGGTACAGTTTCGGTTTCCGCTGATCCAAGCGGTCCACGCAATGGGGCGGATCCAAAATGGCGTGGACTCGATTATCAAGAATTTATACAGGAAGTGGTCACAAATTACTGTCCAGATATTTCGGTTCCCTTGGGTATATTCTTGGGCGACACAGGTGTGCCTAGCGTGGAGATTCCTGTTTTTGCGTTTCAGAAGCCGCTTGCGAACCAATCCCTCCTTGTTCCGGATGTTGATTTGATTTCGGGAGGGTTCACGACTCTTCAAGGATACCGCGACTTGGTTGCCTACAGCGATAAGGCGATTTCTGCGACGTTTGTAGGGACGACAACTGGAGGTTGGATCGACGAGCAGGTTGCACGCGACCGGGGATTGCCTCGGCTGCGGGCGGCAGCTTTCTTCCGCGGGCATCCCGATGTGGACTTTCAGCTGCCCAAGATCGCTCAAGCCTCTAGTGGCGGAGCAACCATACTGCGGGAACAGGGCATTGGCGACGGCATGACGGTTCCGTGGTCGGATCAATGCAAGCACCGATTTATTATATCCATGGATGGAAATGGAGCTACATGTTCTCGTGTACTATTGGCACTGCTCAGCAACAGTGTTCTTGTAAAATATAATTCGCCTCATGAGCTTCATTATTTTGACGGTATGCGGCCTTGGTATCACTATGTGCCTGTCGATTGTGACCAAGACGTTCTGAATATTATCGAGATGGAGCGTCGGCATCCTGGAATGTTCGCGAATATTGCTCGGATGGGCCGCCAGTTCGCTTTGTCGTTCCTGGCCAAGGACCCTACGATGCGGTACACAGGTGAACTGCTTCAAATGTATTCAGCGGTGGTTAATGGCCCGGCACCGCTGGCGCGAGATGTGTCCATTGTTGCTCACATTGGCAATGTTGGTGATATCTCGTCCCAGGATGGCCGTGTGGGGCAGTCTAACAATCAAATTCAGGGGTTTCGAATCGATCTTGCTGGTCCATTGAAGCCTAGCGATTTGACTGCTGTTGTGATTACCGCAGATGGTATCACACGTGGCCCGCAGTCAGCTTCAATGTATTCTGGCACACGGGGTCAGAACCTTCCTTTAGTTGGCTTCAGCCTTACGATGAGTGAGGCTGCTTGTTTTCAATACAGTTTAACTTATTGTGGATGGTTTGAGGATGGCTCAGTCATTGGTCCTGTTGGTGATGGGGAGATGTGTAGGAGCCAAATTGGTACTCCACTTTGTATTATGGAGGTGTCGATTGGGCCCAAGGCGGCATGAGACTTGGTATCCGCAGTGCAATTTTTAATTGGATCCTAGAAATTTCGTGAAAGTGTAGTGGCCCCGTCGTGATTTCTAAAGTGGCCGTGACTTACAGGGTGAGCCTCGACCGCTGCTTAATAGATACAACTCGCGAATGTTCCACTGGACATCGGAGTGTGTTTGTCGTCCCCCGCCTTGCCTCCCGTCCCGTTTGGTGCGATGGGAGCCCCGATTGCCGGGAGAGGTTCGGTGCCGATCACCAAGGATGAGATTGCCTGGGTCTATCGCCTGTTGCTCGGGCGCGAGGCGGCAGCCGATGAAGTCGATCGGTGGATGGGCCTGTCTTCGGTGGACGACTTGCGCCGGCTGGCCTTCGAGTCCGTCGAGTTTCGCGGCATCATGGCGACCCAGGGTGCGGAGATGCCGGCACTGCCACCCCCGCTCCCGCCCCCCGCCTGACCATCGACCTCCCCCCCTCCTCTGTCCAGTGGCAGGCCGATCCCGCCACCCAGGCGCGGCTGATCGACCACGTCACCCGCACCTGGACCGCCCTCGGCCATGACAAGCCGCACTGGTCCGTGCTCTCCTCCGAGCAGTTCATGCCGGACAAGATCGAGGAGAACCGCCGCTCCTTCTACGCCTCCGGCGCTGGCGACGCAGGGCGCATCGTGCGCGCGCTGGAACGCCACGGCCGCACGCCGGCGATGCATCCGCGCATCGTCGAATACGGCTGCGGCGTCGGCCGCGTGGCCCCGCATTTGGCCAGGCACTTCCAGCAGGTCACCGCCATCGACATTTCCGAAAGCCACATGGCCATGGCCGCGGAGGCGGTGCGCGAGGCCGGGGTAGCGAATGTGCGTTTCGAGCTGGCCCGCGCGCCGACCTTCGGCATGACCGAGCCGTTTGATCTGTGGTTCAGCTACATCGTGCTGCAACATAACCCGCCGCCGGTGATCGCCATGTTGCTGCAACGCGCGCTGTCGATGCTCTCGCCATGCGGGATCGCGATGTTCCAGGTGCCCACCTACGCTGCCGGCTACGGCTTCGACCTCGCCCGCTACCTCGCAGCGCCGACCGAGACCGGCACGATCGAGGTGCACTGCCTGCCGCAATCCGTGGTGTTCGCCATCGCCCATCGCTGCGGCTGCGTGCCGCTGGAGGTGCGCGAGGACACCGCGATGGGCCCGCCCTCGCACTGGTTGTCGAACACCTTCATCTTCCACAAGCCGAGCTAAGGCGCCGGGCATCTCTCTACCTGTCTTGAACAGAGGAAAGTTTTTTGGTTCTTTTTTCCAAAAAAGAACATGCTTTCTTACGTCGCTGTCCTTCTCAATGGAAATCCCGCGATTTCGGCAGCGCCATCGCCTCCTCCCCCCGTTTCTCTCCGTTGGGCGGCGGCGTCCGGTTTGCCTCGTCGGCGCGCGCGAGCGGAACCACGACGGCGCCTTCCCCCTCCAGCATCCCCAGCAACGCCGAGCGGTTGGCCAGCGCGTCGGCCACCACATGCACCACGCCTTCCTCTGAACGCTGCACCTTCCCGCTCACCTCCAGCACCGAGCTTCCCAGCACCGCGCGGCGGAAGCGTTCCATCACCGTGGGCCAGATGACGATGTTGGCGACCCCCGTCTCGTCCTCGATGGTGGCGAACACCACGCCCGCCGCACTGCCCGGCCGCTGGCGCACCAGCACCACGCCGGCCAGCCGCACGCGCGCCCCGTCGCGCCGGGTGGTGGCTTCCGCACAGGTCACCACCCCCTCGGCGGCGAAGGCCCCGCGCAGCAGCCGCATCGGGTGCGCGCGCAGGGACAGCCCGGTGGCCTGGTAATCGGCCGCCACGTGCTCCCCTTCCGCCATCGCCGGCAGCGTCGCGTTGCCCGGCGGCGGGTCCAGCCCGGCCAGCAGCGGCAGGGTTTCGCTCTCCACCCCGCGCACCCGCCACAGCGCCTGGCGCCGGTCCAGCCCCAGGCCGCGCAAGGCATCCGCCTCCGCCAGCATCACCAGTGCTGCCCGCGGCAGGCCCCCGCTTCCTGCGCAGAGCCGGATAAGGGCCGCGAAATCCGAGAAGGGCCGCGCGGCGACGAGGCGTTGCGCCCATTCCTCGCGGAACCCGTCGATCAGGCGGAAACCGAGGCGCAGGGCGATGAAGGAAGGCGAGGGCGCTGCCCTCGACCCGCTGGGGCCTGAGGCCCCAGACCCCCATCCATTGAGGGTCCCCCATTCATTGAGGGTCCGGGGGGCTCGGCCCCCTGGCGGGTCGAGGGCGGCGCCCTCGCCTTCCTCCACCGTACACTCCCACCCCGATCTCAGAACATCGATCCCGCGCACCGCCACCCCGTGCTCGCGCGCATCGCGCACGATCTGCGCGGGCGCATAGAACCCCATCGGCTGCGAGTTCAGCAGCGCGCAGGCGAACGCCGCCGGGTGGTGGCATTTCAGCCAGGCGGACACGTAGACCAGCTGCGCGAAGCTGGCCGCGTGGCTTTCGGGGAAGCCGTAGGTGCCGAAGCCCTCGATCTGGCGGAAGCAGCGTTCGGCGAAATCCCGGTCGTAGCCGCGCGCCGCCATGCCATCCACCATCTTGCCGAAGAAGGTGTTGATGGTGCCCACGTGGCGGAACGTCGCCATGGCGCGGCGCAGGGCGTTGGCTTCCTCCGGCGTGAACTTCGCCGCCTCGATGGCGATCCGCATCGCCTGTTCCTGGAACAGCGGCACGCCCAGCGTTTTGCCCAGCACCCGCTCCAGCTCGTCCGCCGGGCCGTGCGCCGGGTCGGGCGAGGGGAAATGCACGCGCTCGCGGCCCTGCCGCCTTCGCAGATAGGGATGCACCATGTCGCCCTGGATCGGCCCCGGCCGCACGATCGCCACCTCGATCACCAGGTCGTAGAACTTCACGGGGCGCAGGCGCGGCAGCATGTTCATCTGCGCCCGGCTCTCCACCTGGAACACGCCGACGGAATCGCCGCGGCACAGCATGCGGTAGGTCGCCGCATCCTCGCGCGGCACGTCGGCCAGGTCGGTGATCGGGAAGCCCCGCGCGCGCAACAGGGCGAAGGCGCGGCGGATGCAGGTGAGCATGCCCAGCGCCAGCACATCCACCTTCATGATGCCCAGCGCGTCGATGTCGTCCTTGTCCCACTCGATGAAGTAGCGGTCCTCCATCGCCGCCGGCCCGATCGGCACCGTCTCGATGAGCGGCCCGCGCGTCAGCACGAAGCCGCCCACGTGCTGGGACAGGTGGCGCGGAAACCCGATCAGCTCGCGCGCCAGCTCCAGCGTCTGCGCCAGCGCCGGGCTTTCGGGGTCGAGCCCCACCTCCGCCAGCCTTTCCGGCGACCACAATTCCTCGCTGCCCGACCTGCTGCCCCAGGACTGCGACGAGAGAATCCCGGTGGTGTCCTCCGACAGCCCCATCACCCGGCCGACCTCGCGGATCGCCATCTTGGGGCGGTAGTGGATGACGGTGGCCGCAATCGCCGCCCGGTCGTGCCCGTAGCGCGCATAGAGATACTGGATCACCTCCTCGCGCCGCTCATGCTCGAAATCGACGTCGATATCCGGCGGCTCGCGTCGCTCGGCACTCACGAAGCGCTCGAACAGCAGGTCGATCTCGGTGGGGTCCACGGCGGTGATCCCCAGCACGAAGCACACCGCCGAATTGGCCGCCGAGCCGCGCCCCTGGCACAGGATGCCCCGCCCGCGCGCGAACACCACGATGTCGTGCACCGTCAGGAAATACCGCGCGTAGCTGAGCTTCGCGATCATCGCCAACTCCTTGGCGATGGTCGCGCGCACGCGCCCGGGCACCCCCGCCGGATAGCGCCGCGCCGCGCCTTCCCACGCCAGCACCGCCAGATGCTCGTCCGCCGTGCGCCCCGGCGGCACCGGCTCGTCGGGATATTCGTAGGCGAGCTGGTCCAGCGAGAACCCCACCTCGCCGGCAATCTCAAGGCTCGCCGCCACCGCCGCGGGATATTCGCGGAACAGCCGCGCGGTTTCCTGCGCCGGCTTCAGGTGCCGCTCCGCATGCGGCGCCAGCGCCAGGCCGGCCTTGTCGATCGTGGTGCCCAGCCGGATGCAGGCCATCACGTCGGCCAGCTTCTTGCGCGCCGGATGGTGGAACAGCACGTCGTTGGTCGCCACCAACGGCATGCGCACCAGCCGCGCCACCTCCGCCAGTGCGGCCAGCCGCCGCGCATCGTCCCCGGCATGGTCGCGCCGCGCCGCCAGCCACACCCGTCGGCCGAACATGTCGCGCAGATCGTGCAGCGCGGCGGCCTCGCCGCCCATGGTAATCGCCACCATCCCCTGCGCATGCGCCGCCAGATCGGCGCGCGTCAGCACGCACGCCCCCTTCTTCGCCCGCCGCTTGCCCAGCGTCAGCAACGTCGTCAGCCGCCCCCACCCCGCCCGGTCCACCGGATACGCCACCACATCCGGCGTCCCGTCCACAAACCCCAGCCGCGCACCCACCAGCAGCCGCACCCCCGCCTTCTTCGCCGCCTCATGCGCCCGCACCACGCCCGCCACCGTGTTCCGGTCCGCCACCCCCAGCGCCGCCAGCCCCAGCGCGCCCGCCCGCTCCACCAGCTCCTCGGCATGGCTCGCACCTTCCAGGAAGGAGAACGGGGTGGCGCAGACGAGTTCGGCATGAGCGGCCACGGGACGCCCTATTAAGGCCAGCCTGCATAGCGACGGCAGTTACTAAAAAAATCCCCTCTTTTCTTTAGCAACACTAAGCCGCTACCCTTCCCGTCATGGCGCTTCCGTTCGTTTCCATCGCCCGGCTCGGCCGCACCGTCACCACCGTCGCGGGCGGCGAGACGGTCCGCGCTTTCGTGCCGCCACCCCTTCCCCCGGTGCCACCGATTGACATGGCGCCGCTGCTGCAACGGCTGAGCGCCGCCGACCAGGCGCTCGGCCGGCTGGACGGCATCGCCACCCTGCTGCCCAGCGCCGAGCTGTTCCTCTACATGTACGTCCGCAAGGAGGCGGTGCTCTCCTCGCAGATCGAGGGCACGCAATCCACCCTGGCCGATCTGCTGCGCTTCGAGGCCGCGGCCCAGGCCGGCGCGCCGTTCGACGATGTGCGTGAGGTGTCCAACTACGTCGACGCCATGCAGCACGGGCTGGAGCGGTTGGCGGAATTTCCGCTGTCGCTGCGCCTGATCCGCGAGATGCACGAACGCCTGTTGCGGGGTGGGCGCGGCGGCGACAAGGACCCGGGCGAATTCCGCCGCACCCAGAACTGGATCGGCGGCACCCGTCCCGGCAATGCCCAGTTCGTGCCGCCTCCGCCGAGCGAGGTGCCCGCCTGTCTTGCGGAGATGGAATTCTTCATCCACGAGGAGGCATCCGGCCTGCCGTCCCTGATCAAGGCGGGACTGCTGCACGTGCAGTTCGAGACCATCCATCCCTTCCTCGACGGTAACGGCCGCATCGGCCGGCTGCTGGTCACGATGTTCCTGTGCGCCCAAGGCGTGCTGCGCCAGCCGCTGCTGTATTTGAGCCTGTTCCTCAAGACCCACCGCGCCGACTACTACCGGCTGCTGCAGGAGGTGCGCGAGCACGGTGCGTGGGAAGCGTGGCTGGACTTCTTCCTGCGCGGCGTGGCCGAGGTCGCCAACCAGGCCTTCCACGCCGCGACCCGTATCAACGAACTGTTCCGGCGCGATCGCGATGGCATTGCCCTGGCCGGCTTTGCTCCGCCTTCGGCGCGGCAGCTGCTGGAGCTGATGCAGCGCCATCCCTATGCGACCGTCGCCCTGCTGGCGCGTGAGGCCAGGCTGAGTCTGCCCACGGTGAATGCGGCGCTGGAGGCGCTGCGCCGGCAGGGCATCGTAAGCGAGATCACCGGCCGCCGGCGCGGGCGGGTCTTCGCCTATACCGCCTATCTCGCCATCCTGAACGAGGGCACCGATCCGCTGCCGCGCTGAGGCGTAACGACGCAAGTCTTCTTTTTCTGTAGAAAAAGAAGCAAAAAGACTTTCATTCATTTGCGAAGGGGAAACACGTTCTATCCACCTGGAATGGACAAAAGTTTTTTGGTTCTTTTTTTCAAAAAAGAACATGCTTTCTTCCTTACCCGAACACCCCATGCAGAAACCACCGCGGCACCCCGGTCAGCCCCACCCGGAACACCCAGAACCGCCCCCCTTGCTGGTCCTCCACCCGGTAGTAGTCGCGGACGAAGTCGTGCAGCGGCCGGGTTGCATCGGGCGTGCGCCGCCACCATTCCGCCGCGATCCGCTCCGGCCCCGAGGCGGCGCGGATGCGGTGCACCCGCCCGCGCCAGCGGAACAGCAGCGGCGGGTCGTCCGGCACCGGCGCGGTCGCTTCGATCGGCTCGGGCGGCGTGAACAGCCGCAGCGGCCGGTCGGGAAGCTGAGCCCATGCTTCAGGAGCGGGCCAGGCGACGGCGGTCATTGGCCCGGCCCGGCCCACGGCGCGTTCCGGCACGTGGCTGCCCAGCGGCATTGGCCGCCACAGCGCGCCTTCGCCGAGCCGGGCGATCAGCGCATCGAGAGTCGCGGCCAGGTCGGCGCCGGCATCGGGCTTGCCGTCGAGTGCGGCCTGTTGCGCCGAAAGCGGCCCCAGCACCTCGGCCGCCAGCGCCACCATCTCCACCCCGAAGCCGGGGTCGACCGTCTCCAGCTTGCCGGCCAGCAGCTTCAGCACGTAGCCCGCCTCGCGCACCGGCCGCGCGGTGGCGATGCCGATTGCCGGCACCGTCCCGTCCACCCGGCTGAACCGCGCCACGAAGCGCCGCGCGCCGAGCCCCTCGCGCTCCAGCCGCGTCCCCAGCCGCCCGGCCAGCCAGGCCAGCGCGCGGGCGAGGTCCTCGGCGGTGGCGATGGGGTCGGCGAAGCGGCGCACCTCCTCCCACGGCCGTTCGGGCATCGGCCAGGCGATCGCCTCCTCCGCCTGGGCAAGCGCCTGTTCCAGCCGCAACGCCGGCAGCTTTCCAAACCGCGCCGCCACTTCGGCCCGCGGCAGCCGGGCGAGCGCCCCGATGGTCCGCACCCCCACCCGCCGCAATGCCGCCACGCTGCGGTCGTCCAGCCGCAGCAACCCCACCGGCAACCCCTCCAGCGCCGCCCGCTCGCCCCCCTTCGGCAGCACGCTCACCGCCGGGGCCGAGGCAAACCGCGCCAACGCCCAGGCCGCCCCGGACGCATCCGCCACCGCCAGCCGGGCGGGAAACCCCACCTCGCCCAGCCGCCGCGCGATCACGCCGCACAGCGCCGCCTCGCCGCCCCCCTTTGCATCGTCATGCAAGTGCGCGCAGCCGGAAATATCCAGCCACAGCCCCTCCGGCGCATCGGCCGCGGCCAGCGGCGTGAACCCCGTCGCCCATTCCGCCAGCCGGCCCAGTGCGGCCGCATCCTCCCCGGGCGTGGCCTCGTGCACCTCCAGCTCCGGCACCAGGGCGCGCGCCTCCGCCAGCGCCTGGCCCACGCGCAGCCCCGCCTCCGCCGCCAGCGGGCACACGCAGGCCAGCCGCCGCTGCCCGCGCTCGGCCATCACGGTGGCCGCCGGGGCATCAGCCGAGGCCGCGCCGCTGCGCCGCAGCCGCAGGATCGGCCAGTTCGGCAACCACACGGACAGGATCCGCCGCATTTCTCTCTCCCGCTTCCACGATCCACTCCCCCGGCACCCCACCGCGCGCATGCAGCAGCGCCAGGCGCCAGCGCGGCGGCGCGAACGGCCCCGCACTGGCAACCGCCCCAATCCGCCACCGCGTCACGGCGGCCGTCTGCTCCTCGCGCTGCCCGCCCCGCCTTCCGTATGGCCAGCGATGCAGCAGCAGCCCCATCCGCCCATGCCGCAGGCAGGCCAGCTGCAACCGCCGCCCGGCGACGCGCGACAGGTGCCCGGCCTCCGCCACCACGGCCGCGAACCCTCCGCCACGCAGCCCGGCCTCCATCGCCGCCAGCACCGTGGCGTCGTCGCGCGCACAGGCCAGCACCAGCCGCCCTGGGTCGAGCCCGAGCGCCAGCAGCCCTGGCGCATAGAGGTCCTCCCGCCCGGCCACCCACAGCCACGGCAGACCCCCCGAAAGGCGTAGCAGCAGCCGCGCCGCGAAACCCGCCACCACAGCCCCGTGCTGCACCTCCGCCCCATCCTCCGGCCCAACCTCGTGCAGCGCCCCGATCGCCAGGGTGCCCCCCAGGCAGGCCTCGATCGCCGCCCCCATCCCGATCCCGGCCCGCGCCGCGCGCTCCCCCTGCCACCCCTCTGGGCGCTGCCGCAGCTGCGCGAGCAGGCCGGCGGGGGGGAGGGCAGGGGAGGTGCGGAGGTCCATGGGAGCGCGTTCATGATTTGTTCCGCATTGATTCCCACAACCGAGCCGCGAGTCAACGCCTTTAGGACGTGAGTCCTTCCGACTCCGCGCTGATCGCCTGCGCGCCCCGGCCGGGTTTTCCGAAAAGCCCGGCACTTGCGGCGGGGCGTGCGCGGGGCGAAAAAATTACCGATTCGCCTGGAGTATGTTCCGGAACCTTATGCCGAGCGCAGGGGCGGCGAACCGGCCATGCACCGCTCCGACCGTCATGCCCGGCGCGGCGGAGTGGAGGCAATTCGCTTTCTGCCTTCAGGTCAGGCCGCCGTCGCCCGACCTTCACGCCAGGCCGCTAGTGTTGCGAC
>JANPIH010000025.1:0-20539 GCA_031424895.1 Rhodospirillales bacterium | reverse complement strand
CCCTGGACCCGCAAAGGGCCGGCGGCCCTTTGATCCCCAATATTTTTCAGAAGGATAAGGTCCAGGGGCTTGGCCCCTGGCGGGCTTGGGCAGAGCCCAACCTTGCATTCGTTCTATGGGTCGAAGTCAACGAGGGTTGGTATTGGAAGCGCGGATCATGCTCCCCGTCCTTGTTTGATCGCGTGATTCGCGTCTCCACCGCTTCCGCCTCTGACGATCACGCTCTAGCCCCGACGACGCTCCGCGGTGCGCATCCGCCGCAGCGCGATCGTGGTGGCGATGCCGCCGAACACCAGGGCGGCCTCCACCGGCATCAGCCAGCATGGCCGCGACAGCACCGGCAGCGCCACGGTATCCCACGCCCAGTCGGGCAGGTTGCGCCCCGCGAAAGCCTCCAGCCCCGCCACGCCGGTGGGCCGCCACCGGAAAATGAGCTGCGCCAGCGTGGCACCCTTCGGCATCGTCACGGCCAGCGCGAAGGCCAGCACGAGGCACGATGCGGAAAGCACCGACAGCACTCGCACCGTGGGGGAGGCGAAAGGACTCAAGCGAACAGGCGCTCCTTTTCCAGGCCCGTGTACATATCGGCTACTGCCTCGCCATAACCGTTCCAGATTTGTGTCGGCACCATCTCGCCGGTCCCCAACAAGCGCTCCCGCGCCTGGCTCCAACGCGGATGGGGCACCGCCGGGTTCACGTTGGCCCAGAAACCGTATTCCGCGGCCTGCAGCGCCTCCCAGAAGCCGGTCGGGCGCTTGTCGGTGAAAGTGATCTTGACGATCGATTTCACCTGTTTGAAGCCGTATTTCCAGGGAGTTACCAGGCGGATTGGGGCGCCGTTCTGCGGCGGCAAGGTCTTGCCGTATAAGCCGACGGCCAGCATCGACAGTTCGTTCGCCGCCTCGGCCATGGTCAGGCCGTCGGTGTAGGGATAGGGGTAGAAGCCTTCGCGCAGCCCCGGCATCACCTTCTCGTCCGCAAGCGTGTTGAACACGACGTATTTCGCACCGGCCTGGGGCTCGGCGATGCGCAGCAAGTCGGCCAGCGGGAAACCCACCCACGGCACGGTCATCGCCCAGGCCTCAACGCAGCGGAAGCGATAGACTCGCTCCTCCAGCTTCACCTGCTTGAGCAGTTCCTCGATGCCGATGGTGCGTGGGGTGGCCACCATGCCCTCGATGCGGATCGACCATGGCTCGATCACCAGCGCCTGGGCGGGGCCGACGATCGATTTGGACATGCCGAATTCGTAGTAGTTGTTGTAGGTGGTGGCGTGGATTTCCTCCGTGACCGCACGACCCGGCACGAAACGGTCGTTGCGCGCGGCCTCCAGCGGCAGCCGGCGCTGTTCCTTGACCGGGGCGCCGAACAGGCGAGAGGGGCTGAGCCATTGGGCCTGCGCCGTGCCCGCGCCGGCGGCCAGTGCCGCACCGGCACCCAGCATGCCGCGTCCCAGCAGGCCACGCCGGGCCATCACCATGGCCTCGGGGGTTGCCTGCGCCTCGGGGATCTCCCAGCCACGACGGATGCGGATGCGCATGATCTCGGTCCTTTCCTGGTTCCCGCCATCGGAAGGCCCGGCGTGGCGGCAACAGGTTCGCCCCGCACCATGCCCACAACGGCCCCACCGGTTCAACGGTCAGTTGGGGCGGTCTGGCGCCATTGCCATCCCGCCCGGTGTCTGTGACAACAGAAAGGAGACACGTATTGCTCCGTGTCGTTACAATGGCACCCGCACCGCTCGCCGCCCCGCCTGCTTATACCCCGCCTGCTGACGCCCAAGCCTGCTCACGCCCCGCCTGCTCACGCCCTAGCCTTCAGGAACGCCACAGATGCACCTTGCCCGCTTTCCCCGCGTGAAGCTTTGCCATGCCCCCACCCCGCTCGAGTTCATGCCGCGCCTGACCAAGGCGCTATCCGACGAGATCGGCGGCAACGGGCCACAGTTGTGGATTAAGCGCGACGACTGCACGGGCCTGGCCACCGGCGGCAACAAGAACCGCAAGCTCGAATTCCTGCTGGGCGAGGCGCTGGCCCAGGGTGCCACGCACATCGTCACGCAAGGCGCGGTGCAGTCCAACCACGTGCGCCAGACCGCGGCTGCCTGCGCCAAGCTGGGGCTGAAATGCACCGCCCTGCTGGAGCTTCGGGTCGCCACGAACGACCCCGACTACACCGATAACGGCAACGTGCTGCTCGACCGCATGATGGGGCTCGAGACCGAGTATCGCCCCGGCGGTACCGACATGAACGGCGAGCTGGCAGCCGTCGGAGAGCGCCTGCGCGCGCAGGGCGACGTGCCATACCTGATCCCCGGCGGCGGCTCGAACACCGTCGGCGCACTGGGCTATGCCCATGTGGCGCTGGAGACGATGACCCAGGCCAACGAGATGGACCTGAGGATCGACCTGTTCGTCCATGCCACCGGTTCCGCCGGCACCCAGGCGGGCCTGGTTGTCGGCTTCGAGGCGCTGAACTCCGGCATACCGGTGCTGGGCATCGGCGTGCGCAACCCGCGCGACCGGCAGGAGGCCGCGGTGCATGCCCTGGCCGAGAAAACCGCGAAGGAGAAGCTGGGCTTGCCCGGCATCAGGCGCGAGGCAGTGCAGGCCAATTGCGACTATGTCGGCGCCGGCTACGGCATTCCGACCGAAGGGATGGTCGAGGCGCTGACGATGCTGGCCCAGCTTGAGGGGATTTTCCTCGACCCGGTGTATTCCGGGAAGGGTATGGCCGGGCTGATCGACCTGGTGCGCAAGAAAACCTGGTCGAAGGACCAGAACATCGTGTTCCTGCACACCGGCGGCCAGGTCGGGCTGTTCGCCTACCGCACCGCCCTCACCCCGGCCGCCTGACACACAAAGGGGGTTCTGCCGCACGCCGCACCACGCGCCATGCCCCCCGACGCCGCGCCCACGCAGCCCGACTGGATCATCTGGTCGCGCTTTCACCTGCAACCGCTCGACGCACCGCCCTCCGCGCCGCCAGAAGCCCCTGTCATGCGCGTCGATGGCGACTGGGTGCTCGACACCATCGCCCCCGCCGTCGATGCGCTCTATTACCGCGCCGTTGCCGGGTTGAGCCCCGATGAAGACCCGGTGCGGCACTTCGCCGAGCAGGGGTGGCAAGCCGGACTGAACCCCAACAGCTGGTTCGACACCCGATTCTACCTCGATTACTACCGCGATATCGCCGATGCCGGCATGAACCCGCTGTTTCACTACGAATTTTACGGCCGTGCGGAAGGTCGCTTTCCCGCGCGTCCAGGCGGATTGCCGCGGCATGTGGTGGAGCAGGCCCGCATCCCCTCGCAGCGCCCGCCGGGGTGGGATGCGCCCGCGGATGCACCGCCGATCGACGAGGGCGGCCTGCGCGCGGCCCTGGCCGTGGCCTGCCGGGGCATGACCGGGCTGGTGCTCGCCGCCAGTCATGACTGCTACCTGAACGTCACCGGCGGGATGCAGATTTTGATCGCCGACGAGCAGGCGCTGTTCAACGCCGACCGCACCGCCTACCTCCACATCGCCCCGGCCATCGCGCGCTTCACCTTTGCCCCGCGCGAGGAGGAAGTGATGCTCCAGGTCTCGCTCGACGGACGCTTCCTGGGCCTGGCGCTGGAGAGCGTGGTGGAGGGGGTACTGCGTGCCTCGTTCCTTCCCATGCACCGGATATTCATCGTCCACTCCATGCTCGGCCACCGCGCCGCGGCGCTGGCCCGCATCGCAGCGTTGCTCGGGCCGGCGCACAGCGTGTTCTGGCTGCACGATTACTCGGCCCTATGCGAAGGCTTCAACCTTCTGCGCAACGACATCGCGTACTGCCACGCCCCGCCGCCCGACAGCACCGCATGCCGCATCTGCGTCTATGGCGCCGAGCGCGCCTCCTACCTCGCGGCGATGCACAGACTGTTCACCGAGGTTCCGTTCCACGTGGTGGCGCCCAGCCGGGTGGCGCTCGACCTGTTCCTCGCCCGCACTGCCCTGCCCTTCCGCAGCGCACGCGTGCACGAGAATGCCGTGCTGGACGCTGGCGAGGCCATCGATGCGCCGCTCCCCGGGCCGCTCCCCAGGCCGCTCCCCGCGCCGCTCCCTGGGCCGCCACAAA
The DNA here is from genome assembly GCA_031424895.1 of Rhodospirillales bacterium. Lineage (GTDB taxonomy): Bacteria > Pseudomonadota > Alphaproteobacteria > Acetobacterales > Acetobacteraceae > CAMDGX01. The sequence goes on along the minus strand of JANPIH010000025.1, from coordinate 16,435 downwards.
TCGGTTTTGCCGGCTTCGCCATTCCGCCCAAGGGCTGGCCGGCGTTCCAGCGCCTGTTGCAGCGCGAGGCCGGGCACGCGACCTACCGGTTCGTGCACTTCGCCGCGGCCTTCCACCGTGTGCCGATGACCGGGCTGGAGAAGGTGGATGTTGAGGTACGGCCGGGCGACCGGTTCGCGATGGTGCGGGCCATGCGCGCGACAGGGGTCGATCTGGTCGCCGTCCTGTCGCCCTGGCCGGAGACCTTCTCCTTCGTCGCCCACGAGGCCTTCGCCGCCGGGGCGGACGTGATCGCGCTGGCGGACAGCGGCAACATTGCCGCCGCCGTGCGCCGCCATCGCCGCGGCGTGGTGCTGCGCGACGAAGCCGCCCTGGTGCGCTTCTTCGAGGAAGGCTGGGCGCTGGACTACGCCCGCCAACGCGCCGCCGCCCCCCTGGCCGCCCCCCGCCTGATCCCCGCCGGCACCACGGCAACGCTGGCGCCCGACCGCCTCGCCACCGACCCGCAGCCCCGCCTCGCGACCGACGATCCCGGCCTGGTCCTGCTGCGCCACGACGGCACGATCCTGCCGCGCCTGCCCGGCGAGGCGCTCCGCTTCGCGCTGCCGCCCGGCACCGTCGAGGTCTGCCTGCTCTCCCGCCACGCGTTGCCCGCCGGCACCGAGGGCCAGGATGCCACCCCGCGCGGCGTTCCGGTGGCAACACTGATGCTGGACGGCGTGCAGGTGCCACTCGACGATCCGCGGCTCGCCGCAGGCTGGCATCCGCCCGAACCCGGGCTGCGCTGGACCGACGGGCGCGGCCGGGTGCGCATGGTGGGCGCGCGGCTGCTGGAGATCACCCTGGCGCCGGGCACCGCCTGGCGCCGCGTGCCCCTGGCCGGCTGACGCCATGGCGCGCATTGCCTGCTTCACCAGCTTCACCTTCGCCTACCTGGCCAAGGCCCGCGTACTGGCCCGCTCGCTGCGCCGGCTGCATCCGGAATGGTCGCTGGTGGCGCTGCTGACCGACCATCCGCCAGACGACCTCGCGGCCGATGCGCTGGCCGATTTCGACCATGTCGTGGGAGCAGCGGACCTCGGCATCCCCGGTTTCCCCGCCTGGATCTTCAAGCACGACGTTGTCGAGGCCTGCACCGCCGTGAAGGCCACGATGCTGCGCCGACTGCTGGAACAGGGTGCGGACAAGGTGATCTACCTGGACCCGGACATCGCCGCCTTCGCCCCCCTCGACCCGCTGGCCGACCGGCTCGACGGCGCCTCCATCGTGCTCACCCCCCACCAGATCGCGCCCGACCGCGGCGAGGAGGCCGTGCGCGACAACGAGGGCGGCTCCATGCGCTACGGCATCTACAATCTCGGCTTCATCGGCGTGCGCAACGACGCCACCGGCCGCGCTTTCGCCGCCTGGTGGGAGGAACGCCTGCTGGCCGCCTGCTACGACGCGCCGGAACAGGGCATCTTCACCGACCAGAAATACTGCGACCTGGTGCCCGGTCTGTTCGCCGGGGTGCATGTGGAGCGCGATCCCGGCTGCAACGTGGCCAGTTGGAACATCGCCCACCGCCCGGTGCGCATCACCCCGTCCGGCGAGGTGACGGCAGGCGGACGGCTGCTAAGGTTCTACCACTTCACCAAGATCGGCCCGATCGGACAGCGCGGCCCCGGCGACGTGATGACCGAGCGCTATGCCGGCGACAATTTCGAGGTGCATGAGCTCGTCGCCTGGTATCGGCGCGAAGTCGCCGCCGCCACACTCCCCGCGGCCGCGGGGCATCCCTGGCACTACGGCCGCTTTGGCGACGGCACCACGATCCCGCGCGCCGCACGGTTGCTTTGGCGGAACCGGGCAGACCTGCGCCGTGCCTTCCCCGACCCGTTCGATCCCGACGGCCTGCGCGGCTGGATCACCCGCGAGGCGTCGGGGATTCTGGAAGTTGAACCGGCGGCCTGACGGCTGGTGTTGAAGCGGCTCCGGATTGCGGATAACCCGGCCAGGAACATTACAGGTTGTATCCATGACCCAGCGCTTCCTCGTCACCGGTGGTGCCGGCTTCGTCGGCAGCCACCTCGTCGCCGGCCTGCTGGAACAGGGGGCCGAGGTCGTGGTGTTCGACAACCTGGGCACCGGCCATCGCGGCGCGGTGCTGCCGGGTGCGCGGCTGGTGACGGGCGGGCTGGAGGATGCTGGCGGGGTCGACGCCGTGCTGGCGCAGGGGCCCTGGCACGCGGTGTTTCATTTCGCCGCCCTGTCGCTGGTCGGCGATTCCATGCGCGACCCGCTCGGCTATTTCGCGGCCAATGTCGGCAACGGCCTGCGCCTCGTCGAGGCCTGCGTGCGCCACGGCGTGCCGCGCTTCGTGCTCTCTTCCACCGCGGCCCTGTTCGGCACCCCCGACCGGATGCCGATCGACGAGGAAACCACGATCGACCCCGGCTCCCCCTACGGCGACAGCAAGTGGATGCTGGAGCGCGCACTCGGCTGGGCCGACCGGATCCACGGCCTGCGCTCGGCCTGCCTGCGCTACTTCAACGCCGCCGGCGCCGACCCGGCGGGCCGACTGGGCGAAGACCACCGGCCGGAGACCCATCTCGTGCCGTTGGCGATCGATGCCATGCTGGGGCGCCGGGCCGAGTTGTCGGTGTTCGGCACCGACTACGACACGCCGGACGGGACCTGCATCCGCGACTATATCCACGTGACCGACCTCGCCCACGCCCATCTCGCCGCCCTGGCCCGCCTCGACCACGGCAGCGTCACCTACAATCTCGGCACCTCCACCGGCCATTCGGTGCTGGAGGTGATCCGCAGCGTGGAACGGGTCAGCGGCCGGCCGGTGCCGCACCGCTTCGCCCCGCGCCGCCCCGGCGACCCCGCGCGGCTGGTCGCCAGCCCGACGCGGATCATGCACGACACCGGCTGGGCGCCCCGCCACGCGGCGCTGGACGATATCGTCGCCACGGCACTGCGCTGGCGCGAGTCCCATCCGGCCGGCTACGGAGACTGACGCCTCGCATCGTCGACTGCGAAACCCTCTGTGCGATTGTTCTCAGCAGCGCGTTTTTAACCTACTTATGTCCTCGCCCGCCCGCCTGAGAGTAGAGGACCGCGCCGCACCATGAGACAGCAAGCCGCGATGACGGCCGCATGACCGACCCCGGCCCGCTCCGGCTCGATCCGCCCGGCGAAGGCGCGCCGCTTTGGCGCAGCTTCGACCACCAATGGTATGCCTGTGCCTACCTCGGCGGCCCGGACACGGCGCGCGACCCGGCCGAGGTGCAGCGCCACTACCACGAAGCCGGCGCAGCACTGGGCCATGCGCCAAACCGCTGGTTCGACGAAACCTGGTACCGCCAGCGCCACCCCGACATCGCCGCCGCGATCGCCGACGGCCGGCTGCGCTCGGGGTTCGAGCACTACTGCCGCGACGGCTATCGCGGCCGATCGCCGCACTGGCTGTTCGACTCTGGGATCTACCTCGGCCCCGGCGGGCTCGACCCGGTCGATGTCGGCGCCGAGGATTGCGTGAACCTCTACGGCCATTTCCTCCGCCACGGTGCGAAGCTCGGCCGCCAACCGCACATGCTGTTCGACCACGCGCTCTACCGCGCCGGCCTCGCCCATGAACCGGGCGCGCTGCACGCCATCGCCGCCGTCGGGGCCTGGCATCATTTCATCGACCGCGTCTGGTTCGAACAGCGCGACGCCGTCACCACCGCCTGGTTCGACCCCGACTGGTACCTCGCCCACCATCCCGCCGCCGCCGAGCGCCTGCGCCGCCGCCGCTCGGCCTGCGCGCTGCACGACTACCTCGCCGTCGGGCGCAGCACGGGCTCGAACCCGGTGCCGCAATTCGACGAGGCCTTCTACCTCGCCGCCAACGAGGACGCGGCCGAAGGCGTACGCGCCGGCCGGTTCGCCAGCGGCTACGACCACTTCCTGCGCACCGGCGCCCGCGAACAGCGCCCGCCCGCGCCGCATGTGGATCTGCGCCGCTACCGAGACACCACGCCCGCCGCCCGCATCGCCATCGCCACCATGGCCGCGCGCGACGCCTTCACCCACCTGCTGCTCTCCGGCAACACGCCGCCCCCGCCCGGCCTTCCAAATGCCGGCCCGCGCCTGGTCCCGGGCGGCCAGATCGACAGCCATGGCCATGCCGCGACGGCAGGCGGCTGGGTTGTGCTGGGCTGGCTCCCGGGCGGGGCGGTGGCCGGGCCCGGCGCCGGCACGATCATGCTGGCAGCCACCGCCCGCTTCGTCGGCGGCGACGTTGCGGGCACGGCCACCCTGGTCCGCTTCCCGCGCCCGGACCTGCCGGGCGGCGGCGCCGGCGCGGTCGTGTTCCTCCCTGCCCCACCGCCCGGCGCGGGCCTGGGCGGCCTGGTGGAGTTGGAGCTTGAAGCGGACGGCGAAATCGTCCGCGTGCCGGCCCAGGTTGCCGCGGCACCTCTGGCCGAGCCCATCCTCGTCACCCACGCTGCGGCAAGCATCGCCGACCTCGCACACCCCGATCCGGCGCTCACTCGCCTGCGCACCCTGCTGGCACGCCGCCCCTATGCCGGCGACAGCACGCTCATCGCGCTGCGCGACCCGGTCTTCTTCCAGGTGGATGAAACCATCCTGTGCCCGCCGCTCGAACCAGGTGGCCGGGCCGGGCTCGCGCTCAACGGCTGGATGCTCACCCCGCCCGGCACCGTCGCCGAGCTGCGCCTGCATTGCGGCGACCGCAGCCACGCGCTCGTGCTTGACCATCTGCCCCGCCTGGCACGGCCCGATGCGTTGGAAAGTATCGGCGCCAGCCTTGGCCTGACAGACCTGCGCAGCGGCTTCCTCGCCTACGCGCCCGATTTCCTGTCCGATGGCGAGGTGCCGCACATGGCGATCACCACCACCCGTGGCGAGATCGGCTACCACCCGCTGCCGCCGCCTCTGCTGCGCGGCATGGCGGCGATCCGCTCGCTGCTGGAGAAGTTCGAGTTGCGCTACGATGAGGTGGCGTCGGCCTTCGACCATGTCATCGGCCCGGCGGTGATGCGGCTGAATGCCGCCCGGCTGGCCCTGCCGCCCCAATATCGCGTCATCGATTTCGGCATACAGCCAGCCCTGCCGCGGCTTTCGGTCATCGTCACGCTGTTCGGCCGGCTGGACTTCCTCGAATATCAGCTCGCCTTCTTCTCCCGCCATGCCCACGCCCAGCCCTACGAGCTGATCTACGTGCTCGACGATCCAGCCAGGGCTCGCCAGCTGGAGGAGCTGGCCACCTCCGCCTTTGCCCGGTTCACCATCCCGTTCCGTGTTGTTCTGCTGGCGCAGAATCTCGGCTTCGCACCGGCCAACAATCTGGGCCTGTCACTGGCCCGCGCGCCGTTCGTCTGCTTCATGAACTCCGACGTGTTTCCCGGCACGCCGGACTGGATGGAACGCCTGACGGAACGGCTGCGCGACACGCCGGAACTCGGCGCGGTCGGTCCGCTGCTGCTGTTCGAGGACGGCACCGTGCAGCACCAGGGCATGCGCTTCGAGCGCGTGGCCCAGTATGGCGATTTCAACTTCGCGATGCATTCCGGCAAGGGCTGGCGCCCCCTCCAGAACGAGGGCCTTCGCCGTGCCGATGCCATCACCGGCGCCTGCATCGTCATGGCGCGCTGGCTGGCCCAGGAGCTCGGAGGGTTCGACCCGGCCTTTCCGATCGGCGACTTCGAGGATGCCGACCTCTGCCTGCGTCTGCGCGCCCGCGGGCTGGAGGTGGCGGTCGACATGGGAGTGCAGCTCTTCCACCTCGAACGCCAATCCCAGGCCGGGTCGCAGAATCGCTGGCGGATGAACCTCACGCTCTACAACGCCTGGCTGCACGACCGGCGCTGGCGGGACATGCTCGATGCCCTGCCCATCGCCAACGACGAGGATACCGTGGAGATACCGGCATGAACCCCGACGCACCGCACGAAGCTGTGCCGCTCCATGCCCCTGCGGCGATAACCGGCGGTCGCGAATCCCCCCCGGCCACCGGCGCGCGCCGCGTGCTGGTGCTGGCCCACAGCCACCCCGCCCTGACCCGAGGCGGCGCCGAACTGGCAGCACTCAGGCTGTTCGAGGGGCTGCGCGCCCATACCGACCGCACAGCACTGTTCCTCGGCTGCGGCCGCGAGCCGGGCGGCGGGCGGGCCGGCAGCGCCATCACCCAGCCCTTCGGGGCGGACGACTTCCTCTACACCATGTCCGGCTACGATTGGTTCAAGTTTGCCAACCACGACGAGCGCTTCCCGCGCGAGTTCGCGGCCCTGCTGCGCCGCACCCGCCCCGACGTGTTGCACTTCCACCACTACAGCAACTTCGGTGCCGAAGCCTTTCTGATTGCACGTCGCACACTGCCGAATGCGCGGATCGTCGTCACGCTGCACGAGTTCCTGGCGATCTGCCACCACTACGGCCAGATGATCACGCGCCATTCCCGCACGCTGTGCCACCAGGCCGCGCCGCGGGACTGCATCCGCTGCTTCCCGGAGTTCAGCCGCGCCGACTTCTTCCTGCGCAACCAATACATCATGCGCTTCATGGAGGAGGTCGACGCCTTCATCGCGCCCAGCCGCTTCCTCGCCGAGCGCTATACTGCCTGGGGCCTGCCGCCGGCGCGGGTGCATGTCATGGAGAACGTAGTCGCCGACGCCGCCCCCTCCGCACCCGCCCCGGCCCGCGAGGACGGGATGCTGCGCGTCGGCTTCTTCGGCCAGATCTCGTTCCTCAAGGGCATCCAGGTGCTGTTCGACGCCGCCGCGATCCTGGAGGACGAGGGCGCGGACAACATCGTGGTCAATATCCACGGCGACCATACCCTCCAGCCTGAGGAGTTCCGCACGGAGTTCCTCGCCAGCCTGGCCAAGGCCGGCCGCAATGTCCGCTTCCACGGCCCCTACGACAACGCTAGGGTCGACGGCCTGATGCGGTCGCAGGACCTCGTCCTGGTGCCCTCGGTATGGTGGGAAAACTCGCCGGTGGTGATCCAGGAGGCGCGCCGCAACCGCGTGCCGATCATCTGCTCGGACATCGGCGGCATGGCCGAAAAAGTGGAGGCCGGCACCGACGGCTGGCACGTCCCGGTCGGCAGCGCGCCCGAGCTCGCCGCCCTGCTGCGAACCCTGGCCGCAGCCCCGCAACGCATCGCGGCGATGCGGGCAACCATCCGCCCGACAACGCCGGCCCATGAGGCGGTTGCCGAGCATGTGGCGCTCTACGACAGCCTGTTCGCCTCGCCCGTGCCCGCATCGCCGGATTCCATGCGACCCGCCGCTTTTCTCCCAGACTGACGCGGGCGCCGCCCCAAACGCTCCGCCATCGCGCGCCCGCCGTTGTCGTGAATGTGACAGCGGCGTTAGCGCCATCGATATTAGTCTACCAAAGTTACATGAAAGATAGGCCGCCGGGCGGTTGCAGCTGCACTCAACCGCGCGCCAACAGTGGCCTGCTTTGACAAAACATGACGCCAAGCGGGGCATTCATGTATGGTGCTCCCGCCATGACACCGACCCTTCCACTGTGCCGCGCTGCCCCGGAGGGGCCGGCAGGCCACATCGAGGAGACGCCGCATGGACCAGGATGTCGCACTTGCCGGTCGTCGGATCCTCGTCGTCGAGGATGAGTTTCTGGTAGCGGAATACCTCGGCGAGATCCTGCGCGGTGCCGGCGCAGAGGTGCTCGGCCCGTTAGGTCGCGTCGCCGAAACCCTGGCATTCGTGGAGGCGCACAAGGACGGCGTGGACGCGGTGGTGCTGGACGTGAACCTGCACGGCCAGTCCTCCTTCCCGATCGCCGACCTGCTGATCCGCCACGGAATCCGCTTCGTGTTCACGACCGGCTATGACGGCGCGGCGATCCAAGCGGCCTATCGCGGCTATCCGCGCTGCGAGAAGCCGTTCCGCGAGGAGGTGCTGCTCGCGGCCCTCGCGCCGACCACGGCCTGAGGGCAATCGGGGGCGAACCGCAGCCCGCCCCCATTCGTGCCTCAGCCGGCCGCCTGCCAGTTCGCCGGCACCATCCGGTAGCGCTTCTCCCCGTCACGGGCGATGAAGCCGGTGGCCGGGAACGGCGCGTGATAGAACGCCACCTGCATCTTCTCGCTCGCCGCCATGTCCAGCAGCTTGTGCCGCATGGTGCGCGACGCGTCGGCGTCCATATCGAAGATCGCCGACCAGTCGGGATTGCGCACGAATACCTGCGGATTGTTCGTGGTGTCAGACATCACCAGCATGCGCCCGCCGCCCGCAGTGATCGCAAAGGCGGTATGCCCGGGCGTATGGCCCGCGGCCGACACAGCCGCGATGCCCGGTGCCACCTCCTGGCCCCACTGGTAGCGGGTCACGTCCTTGGCGATCGGGCCGAACACCCGCCGTACGTTGGCGAAGGCCGGCTTCATCGCATCGGGCGCCGCCGCGGCCCTGGCGTCATCCATCCAGAACTCCCACTCCGGCGCCGCCACCTTCACCTCGGCGCGCGGGAACACCGCGGTGCCATCGCGCAGGCGCAGGCCGTTGATGTGGTCGCCGTGGAAATGGCTGATCACCACCGTGTCCACCTGCGCCGGGTCGAAGCCGGCCGCGCGGAAATTCGCCATCCACAGCCCGGTCGTGGGCGCGCCCATGTCGCCGTTGCCGGTGTCGAGCAGCACAAGCTTGCCGCCGGTCTGCACCACGAGCGTGGTGAACGGGATGGTGAAGCGGTCGGTGGGCAGGAAGGCCTCGGCCATCGCGGCCTTGAGGTCGTCGACCGAGGCGTTGCGGATGAAGCCCTCGAGCGGCCGGCTCGCCACGCCGTCATGGATCGCGGTCACCACGGCATCGCCGATCCGGTAGCGATAGGCCGAGGTATTGGTCGCAACCGCTGCGCCCTGCGCGGCGGCAGGGCGCGCGCCGGTGGAAACGCCAACCAGGCCAGCAGCGGCGCCAAGGGCGCCCGCGGCAAGTGCAGTGCGTCGATTGAGTGTCATGCAGGCTCATCTCCAGTTGTTGGTCCCGAGGACCGGCACCCGCCGGTTTTTGGTCCGTGCGGAAATGGCCCATGCACGGAAAGATACAATAGGTTCGATATCGAAGTTTTCATGCTGCCCCTCAACGCGCCGCGCGCAGCACCGCCTCGACATCGCCCGAAGGCTCACCGCCCATCACATGCCGGCAGTGCCACAAGCCATAGAACAACAGGCTCCACGCCGCCTGCGGGTCGCGCTCCGCATCCGCCAGCCGCGCCGAAACCGTGCCTGAATCAATGACCGCCGCAATCCCGGGCTGTGCCGCCAGCAATGGCGCCACCCGTCCGGCCCGCCGCGCGATCCAGGTGCCGACCGGCGGCTTGAATCCCTTCTTGCGCGCGAATGCCCCGGCCTGCGGAAAGGCCCGCGCCAGCCAGCGCCGCAGCAGCACCTTGCCGAAGCGCATATCAACTTTCCGTGAGTCCGGTAGCGGGAACGCGAATTCCGCAACGTGCCGGTCAAGAAACGGCGTGCGCCCTTCCACCCCATGCGCCATCAGGCAGCGATCCAGCTTCACCAGCAGGTCGTTCGGCAGCCACTCCGCAATATCCGCCGCCTGCGCCGCCTGCACCGCCGACCAGCCGGCCTCCCCCAATGCTTCGCGCGCCGCAATCCCGTCGCGCCAGCCTGCCAGGGCCGGAACATCGCCCAGCACGCCCCGGCTGCGCGGTGGCCGGGCCAGCCAGCGCCACGGCGCGCGCCGCTTGCGATACCGCGTGTAGCCACCGAACAACTCATCCGCCCCTTCGCCGCACAGCGTCACCTTCAGCCCCGCCGCCCGCGCCGCCCGGCCGAGCATCCAGGTCGGCAACACCGCGGCATCGGTCGTCGGATCGTCGATCGCTGCCGCAATGCGCGGCGCCAGCGCCCAGAAATCCCCTTCCCCCATCGTAACCCGCTCGCACACCGCCCCCTGCGCCGCCGCCAGCCGCGCAGCCTCGGCCGTCTCGTCCACCCCCACCCCGTCCCAGCCACAGGTCAGCGCATGGATGCGCTGCCCGGTCGCGCGATGCATCAGCGCCAGCACCGCCGCGCTGTCGATCCCGCCCGACAGGAACAGCCCATACGGCACGTCAGACCGCAGATGCACCGTAACGCTGTCCAGCAACACCCGCTCCAGCGCATCGAGCCCGTCCCCGGCCAGTGCCCGCGGCCGCCCGTGCGGCAGGGCCGCCTGATGCCGGCGCGCCACTATCGCCCCGCGCTCCACCACCAGCGTCTCCCCTGGCAGCAGCCGCAGGATGCCAGGAAAGATTGTCGCGGCACCGGTGGTGAACTTCAGTTGCAGCAACTCCGCGCGCGCCAGCCCACCAACCTCGGGTGCGATCAACCCCGCCGCGATCAGTGCCTGCGGCTCGGAGGCAAAGAAGAACCCCCGCTGGTCGCAAACATAATACAACTGCTTGATCCCGAATGGATCGCGCGCCAGAACCAGCCTGCCCCGAGCAGGATCGTGGATCGCCAGCGCATACATGCCGCGCAACGCCTCCGCGAAGCCTTCGCCGTCGGCCAGGTAGCGCCACAACGCCGGCTCGCAATCCGACCTGGTGCGGAACGGCGTCGTGGCCATCGCCGCGCGCAGTTCCGGGTTGTTGTAGATCTCGCCGTTGCACACCAGCGCCGGCCCATGCTGCGGCCCATCCCCGGCAAACAACGGCTGGTCGCCCGTCTCCAGGTCCACGATCGCCAGGCGCGTATGCAACAGCGCCACCCCGCCCCGCACCAGGCGCCCCTGCCCGTCCGGGCCGCGATGGGCAAGCGCCTGAAGCAGCCGGTCCAGCATGACCGCTTCGGGCGCGGTGCCGTCACGCGTCATCACGCCGGCCAGGCCGCACATCAGCGCCGCTCCTTCACGCCGGCGACCGTGGCCAGGATGGCATCGCCCAACCGGCTGGCGGAGAAGAACAGGATACGCATGGCCGCCGGCTTAGCCGGAATCCCGCAAGGGCGATACCGGCGCGCGGCCCAAGGGGAAGAAAGCAGGGTGCAGAAAGCAGGGTGCAGATAGCAGGGTGCCGAGAGCCGGCTGCCGGGTGCTACACCCGGCCGGGTGCCAACATCGCCACGACCACATGCCGGTGCGCGGTACTGGCCAGGCGTTCGATACCCCGTGTGGTCACCGACACCAGGATGCCGCCGTCCGAAAGGTGCAGCGGCGGTTCCACGCTGCCTTCGCGGCGCAGCCGTTCCAGCGCGACCCGGGCGAGTTCCACCGACGCCGCGAGCCCCGCGCGACGCATCGCCACCACCAAATCCGCCTGCCGACGCGGGCTGAGCACCGCCATCTGGGTCAGCGCAGCCAGCAGGGCATCGAGGAAGTCCTGCGTGGGCACTGCCTCACGCACGACGGTCGTTGCCTGAACAACAGTATCGTCGGTTTCAGAATCCGTCTCGGGATCGGACAGGAGCAGTTGGGGCATAGCGTCGGCTCCGCGTTGCGTGGAGGCCGATGGCAACGAAAATCGACGTCATTGCCGTTCGGTTAACGGCAAATTCGAACATAGCCGCACGCAATGGTAGTCAGGGAATTTACCTATTTGTTCACAAGCCAGCGTCAGCGATATCACGCCCGGGAAGCCCGGCCTGAAGCGACAGGCGGACGATATCGGGCAGGTTGCGGCAGCCCAGCTTCTCCATCACCTTCGCCCGGTGCACCTCCACGGTGCGCGGCGAAATGCCAAGGTGGTGCGCGATGGCCTTGTTCGCCTGGCCGCGGACCATGCCTTCGAATACCTGGCGCTCACGGCGGGTCAGCCGTGCCAGCCGATCGAGTACCGCCTGCTCGGCAGGGCCGCCACGGCTGCGGTTCGCAGCCCGCAATGCCCCGCTCACCGCCGCCAGCAGGCCATCCGACCGGGCCGGGCGCGGCACCACGTCGACGGCACCGGTTTTCATCGCCAGCACGGCCGCCGCCACATCGGCAGCCGGCGTCAGGGCGATGACCGGAACCACCCAACTGCGAGCGGCAAGCTCACGGTGCAGCGCTGCCGAGTCGGCGGAACCCGGCGCCAGGCCCGAAACGATGCAGCCCAGCCCCTGCGCGCCGAGATCGGCGATAAATGCTGCCGCCGAGTCGTAGCTGCGCACCAAATGCCCGGCGGCACACAGCATTTCAGCAACGGCCTTGCGGTGGGTGGAGTCCTCCTCCACCAGATAGACTGGGCCGTAATTTACCTCGGCGGGATGGGCGGGCTGTATCGTGCCGAAGCTATTCATCGCGCGCATCCCAGGTGGTCCCGCGGCATGCATGGCATCGTCCGGCAATCCGAAAATGGTGCCCAAGGGGCAATTGCGGCATTCGTCCAGCCTGTCTCATTTATCGATCCCGCACTCGCGCCCATGCATGACTTCATACCGCATCCTCAACGTGAAAAACACATCACGCAATAGAACATATCAAATGATTCTCAGCATCGTTTACGTTTCTTATCGTTACCGTCATATTTCCTCCCGCGTCATTCCGGGCTGGCTGGCCTTGCAACGCACCCCGCGCGATGATGCCCCGCGCGCGCACCCGCGCGATGATGCCCCACGCCCGCACCCGCGCGGGCACAGCAGGAGCCGCCCGCCATGACCCTGTCCTTCGCCGTCGGCGACGTTGCCGTGCACCGGATCGTCGAACAGGTGCTGCCGTTCGAAACCCCGCAAAGCTTCCTGCCCACCCTCACGCCCGAACTGCTCGCCGAAAACCAGTCCTGGATGGAGCCGTTCGACCTCAACCCCGCCACCGGCAAGCTGATCCTGTGCGTCCAGTCCTATGTGCTCCGCACGCCCCACTTCACCGTGCTGATCGACACCTGCGTCGGCAACGACAAGACCAACCCGCGCGTCCCGGCCTGGAACGGCCGCACCGACCCCGCCTATCTCACCGCGCTGGCCGCCGCCGGCATCGGAGTCGAGGATATCGACTACGTCATGTGCACCCACATGCATGTCGACCACGTCGGCTGGAACACCCGCCTTATCGGCGGAAGCTGGGTGCCCACCTTCCCCAACGCCCGCTACGTCTTCGCCGAGCGCGAATACGCCCATTGGAGCGCCATCCACGCGAAGTCCCCGGTGCCGGTCTATGCCGAAAGCGTGCTGCCGGTGATCGAGGCCGGCCGCGCCGACATGGTCTCGGACACCCACGCCATCGGCGACCACATCCGCCTCACCCCCACGCCCGGCCACACGCCCGGCCATGTCGCGGTCGAACTGGGCCGTGGCCGAACTGACGCGGTCTTCACCGGTGACCTGATCCACACCCGCCTGCAGGCCCGCTACCCGCACCTGTCGATGCGCGCCGACTCCGACCCGGTGCAGTCCGCCGCAACTCGCCGCACCTTCCTGGAACAGCACTGCGAGGCCGGCACCCTGTGCTGCACCTCGCACTTCCCCTCGCCCTCGGCCATGCGCCTCAAGCGCTGGGGCGAAGGCTTCCGCTGCGAGATGGTGGGCTCCTAGGCGCTACCCCTGCCCGGGCACCTTGGCGTCAATATCGCGCGCCCCCAGCGCACGGCTTTCGAACGCCTCCGGCGGCTTCACGCCTGCGTCGGTATACGCGCGGCGCAGCGCCTCCACGTTCGGGCTGAACACCGTCTTGCGGTTCGCCTTCGCCCACTCGTAACTGGCCGTCTGCATCGACAGCTGGTTCTGGAAGCGCGGCATCACATACCGCGCAAACAGCTCATAGCTGCGCCACGTCTGCTCCCGGTCCGCCCAATCATGCGCCCGGAACATCAACCCGCCAAAGCCGCCGTCAGACAGCGCGATCAGCCGCTCGATCCCGCGCGCGATCAGGTCCGGCGAGCCGACCAGCGTGGAGCCGGAGGCCACCCCGTCGCGCAGCGGATCCTCCGACCGCCCCGGCGGCCGCCCAAGCGCCTCGTTGAAATAATCCACCGTCTCCCGCCGTTCGCCATAGCGCACCTGCTGCAACGCCAGCTCATCCTCCTCGGCGCAGTGCATGTTGATCACCAGGCGCCACTTCTTGCGGTCCATCGTCTTGCCCGCCGCCGCCGCCGCCGCCTCGGCAATGCGCCACTGCCCCGCCACCGCCTCCGGCCCGCCCGGCAGCCCCGCGCCCAGCGACAGCATGCCCAGCCCGTGCTTGCCCGCACTCTGCGGCCCGGCCGGCGTCATCGTGCTGGCCACCGCGATGTCGAAATGCGGATCGCTCCACGGCCGCAGGTGCAGACGCGCCTCCTTCATCTCGAACCAGTCGGTCTTCATCGTCACCGGCCCCTCGCAGGCCAGCAGCGCCATGATCGCCTCCAGCGCCTCGTCCATCCGCCGCCGCTGCGTCACCGGGTCGATGCCGAGCATATAGGCGTCCGACACCAGCGCCCCCGGCCCGCACCCCAGCATCGCCCGCCCGCGCGTCATGTGGTCAAGCTGGGCGAAGCGCTCCGCCACCATGAACGGGTGGTGATACGGCAGCGAGGTCACGCCCGACCCCAGCTTGATATGCTTGGTCCGCTCCGCCGCCGCGGCGATGATCAACTCCGGCGAGGCGATCACCTCCCACCCCGCCGAATGATGCTCGCCGATCCACGCCTCGTCGTAGCCGAGATGGTCCAGCCACTCGATCATCTCGATATCGCGCCGCATCGCCAGCGTCGGGTTGTCGCCGAGGCGATGGAACGGTGCGAGAAAAATGCCGAACCGCAGCCCGTGATGCGCCATGACCTCTAACCCCTCGTCTCGTGCAGGGGCCAGGATGCCGGGCCCAACCAGCTATGCCAAGCCGGCCGCTATGCCAAGGCACCCTCATCGGCCACGCGCCCCCGCCAGTCCGCCAGAACATCGCCCAGCGTCTGCTCCCAGCCGATCGCCGGCGCCCAGCCCAGCACCTCCCGCGCCGCCCCGGCATCGCCGCAGGCCAGCGGAATCTCCGCCCGGCGCAACAGCGTCGTGCCGGTGCTCACCTCCGCCTCCACCCCGGCCATCCGCAGCAGGTCCGCCAGGATATCCCCGATCCGCCGCGGCGTGCCCGACGCGATGTTGAAGATGGTCCCCGGCGCCAGCCCATCGGCCCGCGCCAGGGCGGCGACATAGGCGGAGCACACATCGCGAACATCGAGAAAGTCGCGCAGCGGATCCAGCGCCCCCACCTGCATCCGCGGCTCCTGCAGCCCGGCGGCGATCCGCGCCACCTGCCGCGCAAAGGCCGGCACCACAAGGTTGGCGCTCTGCCCCGGCCCGGTATGGTTGAACGGCCGCATCCGCAGCACGCGCAGCCCGGTCGCCGCCATCGCCCCCAGCGCCAGGTCGGCGGCCGCCTTGGTCGCCGCATAGGTGTTCATCGGCGCCGGCAAGCCCTCCTCGTCCAGCTTCGCCCCGGCCGCGAAGGACCGGCCATAAATCTCCGCACTTGAAGCAAACAGCAGCACAACATTCGGCCGCGCCTTCTGCAACGCCCGCGCCAACGCCAGCGTGCCCAGCAGGTTCACCCGCCAGGCCCCGTCCGGATCGGCATTGGCCGCCGGCACCGCGGTCACCCCGGCAAGATGCACGCACATATCGGGCGCCACCCCGGCCACGAATCGCTCGACTGCACCTGCATCGGCAAGATCCACCCGCGGCCCCTGCCCGCCCATCAGCACCAGCTCGGCATCAGGAAAGGCGGCGCGCAGCCGCGGCAACAGGTGCCGCGCCACGAAGCCGCCGGCACCGGTCACCAGGATACGCCCCGGCGTCACACGATCGCTCCCGTCCCGACCGTCAGCGCGGGGCCGCGCGATGGCGGGCGAGGTCGGCTTCCACCATCTCGGCCGCCATCGCCTCCAGCGTCGTGCTCGCCGTCCAGCCCAGCACGCGCTGCGCCTTGCCGGCATCGCCCAGCAGGATGTCTACCTCGGCCGGGCGCAGGAACGCCGCGCTGCTGCGCACATGCGCCTGCCAGTCCAGCCCGGCATGGCCAAACGCCATCGCGCAGAAATCGCGGATCGCCACGGTCCGCCCGGTCGCGATCACGTAGTCATCGGGCACATCCTGCTGCAACATCAGCCACATCGCCTGCACATAGTCCCGCGCATGGCCCCAGTCGCGCATCGCATCCATGTTGCCCAGCACCACCTCGTCGGCCAACCCCAGCTTGATCCGCGCCACTCCGTCGGTGATCTTGCGCGTGACGAACTCGATGCCGCGCAGCGGGCTCTCGTGGTTGAACAGGATGCCCGAGGAGGCGTGCAGGCCGAAGCTCTCGCGGTAGTTGATCGTCATCCAATGCGCGTAGAGCTTGGCCACCGCGTAGGGGCTGCGCGGGTAGAAGGGCGTGCGTTCGCTCTGCCGCTCCTCCTGAATGCGGCCGTACATCTCGCTGCTGCTCGCCTGGTAGAAGCGCGCGCCGGGTGCGGCGATGCGTACCGCCTCCAGCACGTTGTGCGCGCCGATCGCGGTGACGTTCCCGGTCAGCAGCGGCTGGTTCCA
>JANPIH010000024.1:0-8172 GCA_031424895.1 Rhodospirillales bacterium | reverse complement strand
AGTGGTCGGGCGTTGAGCGTGGATCCCGCACTTCGTTCGGGATGACGGGGGGGGTTCAGGATGACGGGGTTTGGGGGGAGTGCGAGCCCCTGCCCGGGTCAATCGCGGATTGCAGCGACGAATTCGATTTCGACGGGGGTGTTGCGCGGCAGGACGGCCATGCCGATGGCGGAGCGGGCGTGGCGGCCGTGGTCGCCGAAGATTTCGCCGAGGAGCTTGCTGGCGCCATCCACCACTTGGGCTTGGTCGGTGAAGTCGGGGTGGGAGGCGACGAAGCCCGTGACCTTGACCATGCGCTTGATGCGGTCCAGCGAGCCGAGGGCGGCGCGCAGCGAGGCGAGGCCGTGGAGGATGCACATGCGGGCGCAGGCCTGGCCGGTGGGGATGTCCACGCCGGCGCCGAGTTTGCCAGTGGCGACCAGGGTGGTATCGCCGGTCCAGGGGAGTTGGCCGGAGACCCAGGCGAGGCCACTTTCGAGGACGACGGGGACGTAGGCATAAAGCGGCGGCTTGGCGGGCGGCAGTTCGATGCCGAGGTCTTTCAGGCGTGCTTCGAAGCTCATGGCGAGGGCCTTTCGCAGTTGCGGCGAGGCTATCGGATTCCGGCGGGTTCGGGATAGGGTGGCGCGACTAGTGTTCTGACTCATTTGGATGGTTCAGCATGCATCAGAACACTAGCTTGATTTTGTGGGCCGATTCAGCTGACAGGCGGAAGAGCCTGTCAGCATCGGACCACTAGACCGCACGATACAAAGGGAAGCGCCCATGTCTGTTGTGACCACGGAACACGTCGGCAAGGTCTCGGTGATCCGGATCAACCGGCCGGACAAGATGAACGCGATCAGCAAGGGCGTGGCCGAGGGCATCCAGCAGGCATTCCAGGAATTCGACCGGTCCGACCAGCGGGTGGCGGTGCTGTCGGCGGTGGGGTTGAAGAGCTTTTCCTCGGGGGCGGACGTGACCGACCTGCCGGAGCTGTGGCGCTGCATTCCCACGGTTGGCTACAAGACCAACAAGCCGATCATCGCGGCGACGTCGGGCTGGTGTGTTGGGGGTGCGATCGTGATGGCGATGATGTGCGACATGATCGTCAGCACGCAGGACACGATCTTCTACTATCCCGAAGCCAAGCTGGGGCTGACCGGGGGGATGATCTCGTCCCTGGTGACACGGATGCCACACAAGCTGGCGATGGAGGTGATGCTGCTGGGCACCAAGGTGGGCGCGCAGCGGGCCTATGACGTGGGGTTCATCAACCGCGTGACCGAGAACGGGGGCCACGAGAAGGAGGCGATCGCGATGGCGGAGGAGCTGGTGGGCTCGGCGCCGCTGGTGATCGCGACCTTGAAGCATTTCGTGAACGATATTATCATGCCGGCCGGGCCGGTGGAACGGATGGTGGCGGTGAGCCAGCAGCTCGGGGCGGTGCGGGCGAGCAACGACCTCAAGGAAGGGGTTGCGGCGTATAAGGAAAAGCGGAAGCCTAAGTTTACGGGGACCTAAGAAAGACGTTCTTTTTTGAAAAAAAGAACCAAAAAACTTTTACCCATTTGCATCGTGGCTGGCCGGTTGAACACGGTGCAATGGATGAAGTTTTTTTGCTTCTTTTTGTTCACAAAAAGAAGATTCTACCTTGCTTGAGGGGACGAACCGATGACGCACTATACGCAGGCGCACTGGGGCACTTATCGGGTGGAACAGGGGAGCGACGGCGCGCCGGTGTTGCGGAATTGGGAGCAGGACCCTGATCCCAACGAGATCGGGTTGCACATGCTGTCGCCCGAGGTGGACCGGGTGCGGGTTCGGCGGCCTTCGGTGCGGCGGAGCTGGTTGGAGCGGGGGCCGGGGAGCGCGCCGGAGTTGCGCGGGCGGGAGCCGTTCGTGGAGGTGGATTGGGGGACGGCGCTCGATCTGGTGGCGGGCGAGTTGGCGCGGGTGAAGGCGGCGCATGGCAACGAGGCTATTTTTGGCGGGAGCTATGGGTGGGCGAGTGCGGGGCGGTTCCATCATGCGAACAGCCAGGTGCATCGGTTCCTGAACATGATCGGCGGGTATGTTCGGCACAATGACAGCTATTCGCTGGGGGCGGGGCGGGTGGTTTTGCCGCACGTGCTGATGCCGATCGACCAGAGCTGGGAGCAGATGACCAGCTGGGATGTGATGGAGCAGCATACGAAGCTGTTCGTGGCGTTCGGGGGGGTGCCGCTGAAGAATGCGTTGATTTCGCAGGGCGGGGTGGGGCGGCACCAGCACAAGCCGGGGCTTGCGGCGATGGCGAAGGCGGGGGTTCGCTTCGTCAATATTTCGCCGGTGCGGGATAATTTGGAAACGGGCGGGGAGGTGGAGTGGATCCCGATCCGGCCCAATACGGATACGGCGCTGATGCTGGCGTTGGCGCGGCAGTGGGTGGTGGACGGGACCGTGGACCGGGATTTCCTGGCGAGGTGCTGTTCGGGGTTCGAGAAGTTCGAGCCGTATCTGACCGGGGCGTCGGACGGGGTGGCGAAGACCGCGGAATGGGCGAGCGGCATTACCGGGGTGCCGGCGGCGCGGATTGTTTCGCTGGCGCGCGAGATGGCGGGCACGCGGACGATGATCAATGCGGCGTGGGCGCTGCAGCGGGCGTCGCATGGCGAGCAGCCGTTCTGGATGACGGTGGTGCTGGCTTGCATGCTCGGGCAGGTGGGGCTGCCGGGGGGTGGTTTTGCGCTGGGGTATGGGCCGACGAACCGGATGGGTTCGTCGCAGACGCGGCTTGCGGGGCCTTCGCTGCCGCAGGGGACGAACAAGGTTCGGGGGTTCATTCCGGTGGCGCGGATTGCGGACATGCTGCTGAATCCGGGGGCGGAGTTCCGCTATAACGGCGGGGTTCATGCGTATCCGGATATCAAGCTGGTGTATTGGGCGGGGGGGAACCCGTTCCATCATCACCAGGATCTCACGCGGTTGATGAAGGCCTGGCAGAAGCCGGACAGCATTATTGTCAACGAGCCGTTCTGGACGACGACGGCGAAGCTGGCCGACGTGGTGCTGCCGGTGACGACGACGCTGGAGCGGAACGATATCGGGTTCGGCAGCACCGAGGGGCTGGTGGTGGCGATGCGCAAGGTGGCGCCGCCGGCGGGGGAGGCGCGCGACGATTATGCGATCTTCACCGGGTTGGCGGAGCGGATGGGGGTGCGCGAGGCGTTCACCGAAGGGCGGGACGAGATGGGGTGGGTGGAGCACCTGTATGGGGTGCTGCACAAGCGGGCGGAGGGGATGGGCATTGCGCTGCCGGAGTTTGGGGCGTTCTGGGAGGAGGGGCTGATCGACCTTGCGGCGCATGCCAAGCCGATCGTGATGCTGGAGGCGTATCGGCGCGATCCCGATGGGAACATGCTGAATACGGAGTCTGGGAAGATCGAGATTTATTCGGAGCGGATTGCGGGGTTCGGACTGACGGACTGTGCGGGGCATCCGATGTGGTTCGAGCCGGGGGAGTGGCTGGGGGGGGCGGGGGCGGCGGCGCATCCGCTGCACCTGCTGTCGGACCAGCCGGGGCGCAAGCTGCACAGCCAGCTGGATGCGAGCCCGCATGTGGCGGCGGGGAAGGTGGCGGGGCGGGAGCCGGTGTATCTCAATCCCGACGACGCGGCGGCGCGGGGGATTGCGGACGGGGACGTGGTGGAGGTGTTCAACGATCGCGGGCGGTGCCTGGCGGGTGCCGTGGTGACGGCGGATATCATGGCGGGGGTGGCGCGGCTGGCGACCGGGGCCTGGTATGACTACGACTGGCAGACGGGGCTGGAGAAGCACGGCAACCCCAATGCGGTGACGCGCGATGTCGGCGCTTCGGGGCTGTCGCAGGGGTGCACGGCGCAGACCTGCCTGGTGGAGGTGCGGCGGGCGGACGGGCCGGTGCCGGCGGTGACGGCGCATGCGCTGCCGGAGTTCGCCGGGCGGCGATGACGGCGGAACGGGAGCCGGCGGGGGGTCTGCGCGGCGACAGCTTCGTGCTGCGGCTCACCGAGGCTGATCTTCGCGCGATGCTGGACACGATTCCGGCGCGGGTGGCGCTGGTGGATCGGCAGGGGCGGCATTGCTACGTCAATGCGGCGTACTGGAGCTATTTGGGGCAGCCGCCCGAGAGGCTGCTGGGGCGGACGATCCGCGAGATTGTTGGCGCGGCGGCGTATGCGGCGATGCGGCCCGGTCCGATCCATCGCACGCTGTTCGAGCGGGCGCTGGAGGGCGAGGTCGGGGTGTGGGAGGGCTGGCTCGGCCATTACGAGGGCGAGCGCTATGTCCATCGCACTTATTATCCGTTCCGCGATGGCGGGGGGGCGGTGGTGGGGGTGGTGGGCTACAGCCGCGACATCACGGAGCTGAAGGCGAGCGAGGCGCATCATGCCGCGGTGATCGATGCGGCATTCGACTGCATCATCGTGTTCGACGATGCGGGGCGGGTGGTGGAGTTCAACCCGGCGGCGGAGCGGGGGCTGGGGCTTTCGCGGGCGGCGGCGATCGGGCGGGCGGTGGGCTCGATGGTGGATGTTCCGGGGCTGCGACAGGAAGGGGGACAGCCGGAGGCGGGCGGGGCGTGGGCGGCGCCTGCGGGCACGCCGGACTGGGTGGGATGCCGGATCGAGACCGAGGGGGTTCGTGCCGATGGGTCGCGGTTTCCGGCCGAACTGGCGGTGGGGGAAGTTCGGCTGCCGTCGCGCCGGCTGTTCACCGCGTATCTGCGCGACCTGACGACGGTGCGCCAGGCGGAGGCGGAGATCCGGCGGCAGCGCGAGGCGTTGGTCGAGAGCGAGCGGATGGCGGCGTTCGGGGCGCTGCTGGCAGGGGTGGCGCATGAGCTGAACAACCCGCTGGCGATCGTGATGGGCAACGCGATGATGCTGGGGGAGGAGGCGCGGGAGGTGGCGCCGGCGCTGGTGGGGCGGACGGACCGCATCCAGGCGGCGGCCGAGCGGTGCGGGCGGATCGTGCGCAGCTTCCTGGCGTTGGCGCGGCAGAACCGCAGCCAGGTGAAGCCGATGGCGGTTGGCGTGGCGGTGCAGACGGCGCTGGAGCTGCTGGCCTATGGGCTGCGGGGCAGCGGGGTTGCGGTGGCGCGGGACATTCCGGACGACCTGCCGTTGGTGCCGTGCGACCACGACCAGTTCAACCAGGTGCTGAGCAACCTGCTGGTGAATGCGCGCCAGGTGCTGGAGGGGCGGGCACAGCCGCGGCTGGTGCGGGTTTCGGCGGCGGTGGAGGGCGAGTTCGTTCGCATCGCGGTGGCCGATAACGGGCCTGGGGTGCCGGAGGCGTTGCGCGGGCAGATATTCGATCCGTTCTTTACCACCAAGCCGGCCGGGATCGGCATGGGGATTGGGCTGGCGGTGTCGCGCGGGATCGTGGAGGTGCATGGCGGGACGCTGACGCTGGAGGATGGGCTGGAGGGCGGGGCCAGCTTCGTGATTCGGCTGCCGCTGCGTGGCGAGGCGGCGGAGGCGGTGGAGGAGGTGGTTTTGGCGCCGGTGGGCGCGCGGCAGCCGGCGCTGGTGCTGGACGACGAGCCGGAGATCGCGGCCCTGCTGGCCGACATGCTGGCGCGGCTGGGGTTCGACTGCGATGTGGCGGAAAGCGGCGAGGCGGCGCTGCGGCTGTTGGCGGAGCGGGACTATGCGCTGATCCTGTGCGACCTGCGGATGCCGGGGGTGGACGGGCCGGCGGTGTATGAGTGGCTGGGGCAGCATCGGCCGGATCTGTGCCTGCGTGTGGGGTTCGTGACCGGCGATACGCTGGGCTCGGCGACGGAGGGGTTCGTTGCGCGTTCCGGCCGGCCGGTGCTGGAGAAGCCGTTCGTGCCGGCGGCGTTGCGGCAGCTAGTGGCGGAAATCAGGGCGGGCGCCGCCGACTGAGCAGTTGCAACATGACAGCGTTGTAATCGACTTGCACGGGACGCAATGCTGGTGTCTGATCCGGTGCATGGGCCGAATGGTCGATCGCAGGAGATTCACGCATGATGAAACTTTCGCGCCGGCAAACGCTGGCGGCATTTACCTCGATGGCGCCGTTCGCCACCTGGAGCCCGGCGGCCGAGGCCGCGACGCCGCGCGACGTGCTGGTGATCGCCAAGTCGATCGACGACACGATCACGCTTGATCCGGGCGAGTGCTATGAGCTGACCGGTATCGAGATCTGCACCAACCTGTATGACCGCATCCTGCGCTACGAGGCGGACGACCTGACCAAGATGGTCGGCGGCGTGGCCGAATCGTGGACGGTGGGGACGGACGGCAAGACCTATACCTTCAAAATCCGCGCCGGGCAGACATTCATGTCGGGCAATCCGGTGACGGCCGAGGATTGCGCCTGGTCGCTGCAGCGCGTCGTGATCATGAACAAGACGTCCGGGTTCCTGCTGACGCAGTTCGGCTGGAACAAGGACAACGTGGCGGAGTTCGTGAAGGCGACCAGCCCGGACACGCTGACGGTGGTGGTGCCGGCGGCCTTCGCGCCGACGCTGGTGCTGAACATGATGACCTCCATCGTCGCCTCGGTGGTGGACAAGAAGGTGGCGCTGGCCAACGAGAAGGACGGCGATACCGGCAATGCGTGGCTGAAGACCAACTCGGCGTCGTCGGGTGCATACCGGCTGGTGTCGTGGCGGCCGAACGAGAGCATCACGCTGGAGGCGAATCCGAATTTCCGCCTTGGCGCGCCGAAGCTGCGTCGCGTGATCATGCGCCATGTGCCGGAGCCCGGCTCGCAGCGGCTGCTGCTGGAGAAGGGCGATATCGACGTGGCGCGCGGGCTGACGCCGGACCAGCTGACGCCGATCGCGGGGGTCAAGGACATCCGCATCGAGAGCTTCGCGGGCGTGAACAATTTCTATGCGATCATGAACCTCAAGCATGGGCCACTGGCCGATGTGCGGGTGCGGCGCGCGGTGAAGATGCTGGTCGACTATCAGGCGATGGCGAACACCTTCCTGAAGGACCGCTTCTTCGTTCACCAGACCTTCCTGCCGATCGGGTTTTTTGGCGCGACGGCGTACAACCCGTTCAAGCTGGACGTGGAGGGCGCGAAGAAGCTGCTGGCCGAGGCGGGGTATCCGAACGGCTTCGAGGTGAAGCTGTCGGTCAACACTACCAACCCGTTCGCGCAGATCGCGCAGGCGATGCAGGCGACGCTGGCGATGG
The DNA here is from genome assembly GCA_031424895.1 of Rhodospirillales bacterium. Lineage (GTDB taxonomy): Bacteria > Pseudomonadota > Alphaproteobacteria > Acetobacterales > Acetobacteraceae > CAMDGX01. The sequence goes on along the minus strand of JANPIH010000024.1, from coordinate 994 downwards.
GCGGCATCAAGGTGACGATCGCCTCCGGCGACCAGAGGCAGGTGATCGGCGAGATCCGCGGGCGGACGTTCCAGATGGCGGTGATCTCCTGGGCGCCGGACTATTTCGACCCGCACACCAACGCGGATTTCTTCGTGCAGGGCGAGGACATGAGCGATCCGCCGAAGGCGCGCACCGGGCCGTGGCGCGCGAGCTGGCTGATCCCAGAGCTGACCGCCGATATGCGGCGCGCAGCGCAGGAGCTGGACGGCCCGAAGCGCGAGCAGATGTATATTGACCTACAGAAGAAGGTGACGGACGAGGGGCCGTATGTGTGGATGTTCCAGAACAACTGGGTGATCGCCATGCGCTCCAACCTGGCCGGCTATCCGAAGGGGTTGTTCGAGGACCAGTTCTTCTATCGGACGATTTCCAAGACCTGATCGCAGCAGAACGTGTCCGCCGGCGCTTCCGGGGCAGGGCAGGCGGATGGGGGGGTGGCGCGGCGGCTCGTCGCGCCACTTCGTCGTCTGGGTGCGGTGCTGTTCTCCGTCGCCCTGACGTTCCTGGGGCTCACCTGCGTGACCTTCGCGATCGGGCGGTTCATGCCGATCGACCCGGTGATCGCGATCGTGGGCGACAAGGCGAGCCAGGAGACGTACGACCGCGTTTATCGCGAACTGGGGTTGGACAAGCCGGTGATCGCGCAATACGGCGAATACCTGGGCAAGATCGCGCAAGCGGAATTCGGCAAATCGGTGATGACGGCGCGGCCCGTGTTGGAGGACCTGGTGCGGGTGTTCCCGGCCACGATCGAGCTGGCGGCGCTGGCGCTGGTGATCGGGGTGGTGTTCGGCATTCCGGCGGGCGTGATCGCGGCGACCAACCGGGGGCGATGGCCGGACCAGGTGATGCGGTTTCTGTCGCTGGTCGGGTATTCAATGCCGGTGTTCTGGCTGGGGCTGGTCGGGCTGTTGCTGTTCTATGCCAAGCTCGGCTGGGTGGAGGGGCCGGG
>JANPIH010000023.1:0-12384 GCA_031424895.1 Rhodospirillales bacterium | reverse complement strand
GTTCTGGCGGTCCCACTCGACCGGAACACCTTGGAGGAGCACCGGAAGCTTGAAGCCTTCCGGCTCCCGCCCCTCCAGAATGTCCTCGACAAGATCAGGCGCCAGAAGCGTCAGGCGTAGGACCCGACAGATGTATGTCTCCCCAACCTTCTCTGCTTTAGTCATGTCCCGGACCGTGGCGTAGGTGCCGTCCTCGAGCAGGCCACGCCATCTGTGCGCACGTGCCAAGGCTTTGACCAAGGTCGGGTCGCCACGGGTCGGAAGCGCACTGGCATGCATCTCACCTTGGCTCCGGCTACTGCCGTCCGGCGCGATGATTGCCTTGCGCCCGCCGCGCTGGCTGATCTTCAGGGGCACTGCGACGGTGACGGTCGTCATGCCGCCCTCGGCACTTCAGGCGCACGCGACATTAGGTCCCGCACCAACCCGGCGATGCCGTCCAGTTTCAGCGTGATCTCCGCTCCCACCTCGCTCACCACCACGCGCTTCACCAGCAGCCGGACAATCCGTTCCTGCTCGGCGCGGAACCGCTTGTCCCACAGCGGGTCGAGCCGCATCGGTCGCTCGGCAACGCGCGCGTCGTGCAGTGTTGGCGCCAGGTCTGCCCTGGATTCACGGTCGGTGTTGAGTGCGAAGGGCCGATCACCCATAACCAGTGTGATCTGGGGACCAAGTGAATGGTGCGAGCGATCGAAAGTGCCGGCGGCGCCGTGGAACAAGCCGCTGTGTTGGCGCGGGATATTGGCCGTGATGTCGATTCGATTCTCATCACACACTATCCAGACCACGAGACGCTCGACACGCTGCGCCCCGGTGACAGCGACCTGGAGACGGTCACTGCGGTGAACCGCGCAGTGGCATTGGAACTGGCCGAGACCGGTGTCGCGATCTTTGTCCAGAAGGCTGATCGCGCCGCTTTCCGCCGATGGATGCAGGAGCGGGATGACACGTGCGATAATCGCCGGCGCTGGGTGGACCGAGCGCGGTTGGTTGGCGGAGCGGAGGCGTTTCGGCTTCTGGGCCTCCCGCCGCCTCCCATGCCACAGCCGCGTCGGTTCGGGCCGGCACCTGGTCCTATATCGGACGAACTCGTGGCAGCCCTCGATGAGGAGGACGAGGCCGGGTTCGAGGAACTGGTCGAGGAGCTGCTTGCCGCTGGCCGGCAGGACGTGCTCGACCTCGCTGTCCGCAAAGCGGTCGTACGGTCAGGCGACCAAGCGGGAGATGCCCTGCATGCTGAACTGGCGGCGATAGCCGAAGGGGCACGGACCGGACCTTCTGGATGGGCTGAGCTTGTGGCGCTGCCAGTCGCCCTTCCTGCCCACACGCTGCCAGATGCCACCGAGTTGGCGAGTGAGTTCATCGGGTCCGGCATTCCCGGCGAGACTGTCGAGCTTCGCTTCCTGCCGGGGTGGCGATCTCCAGACGCACTGGCAAGTCTCTCGCCAACGGCCTTGCGGCGTGTCCTGCTCGACCTTGTGGCAGGCAGGGAGCCGCATGACCTGCCCCCGGCCGATAGCGATGACTTGGCCACACGAGGTTTCGGATTTCTGCTTGGTTTACAAATCGACTGGGATATCCCGATCTTGGACGAGATCCTCGCTGTCGGCCTTCCTGACGAGAATGCAGACGACGAGGACACACCGGAAGCGGCGCAGAAAGCCGCATTGTTCGATAGGTGGCGCGGAACCGTCTTCAAAGCCCAAGATGGTTGTGTGCCGCTGGCTTTGGTGCCGCCCTCGGATGTCAGTGCCGAAATTGCAGCATTCGTGGAGGAAGCTGGCCAGCACACCGACTGCATCGACGACGTGCGGGAATGCATTGCGATGGCTAGGCGGGAGGCAGGCGATGCCGAAGTTGTTTGCCGCGTGGAGATTATCGGCGACGGGCTTGAACTATCGCTCTATGCCGTGGGTGGCCGGTACCTCGATAGCATGACCCTGACCGCTGAGCGGCTGCCGGTCCGGGCAGAGGAAATGGTGCGCGTGGTCGAGACCTTCGTGCGTGTGGTCAAGGACACCCCGGGACGGTAGAGCGAGTTCACCGATCGCCCAACTCTCGGTGACACTTACTGTCCACCGCCACTCCCGTCATCAACCTCGGAAGCGTCATCCCATCCGGCTGCCGCCCATCCAGGATCGCCTCGACCATATCCGGCGCCAGCAGCGTCAGCCGCAGCGCCCGGCTGATGTAGGTCTCGTTGACCTTCTCAGCCTTGGCGGGTTCCCGCACTACGCCGTGTTCACCAGCAGCTGAGCCTTGTTGCCGCCGACAGAGAGCCCGGTCAGGTCATCGCGCTTGGTCAGTAACTCACTCCGAGCGCCTCGGAAAGGCGCGGGGCGGCCTCCTGCGGGGTCTGCAAATGTGCGAAACAAACCCGAGGCTTCCCCTGACAAATCATGTTCGCGCACCGCGTCTGGGAACCATCGGGACTGACGTCAAGCCGTTACCCGCAATCCGCTTGGAAAAAGCTCGACCTTCGGGCGGAACACCACGTCGTCATCCAGCGGAAACATCGGCCGTGGGCAGACAAGGTGCCCAAGACTCCTGAGGTTCGCTGATGTCGCGCCGGGAATGTCGAGCACATAATTCCTGCGCGCAAAAGTGAAGTATCGCATCGCCGCCCCTGGCGACTTGACCACGATGATATCGGCCTGTTCTGGGTCCAGGCCGTGCGCAAGAAAGATCGCACGATCCATCATGAACACCGCATGAGTGATCGCCACGATGCGGATTTCGCCGTGCCGCAGTACCGCCGTCGGCCCGGCATGGGCGGGCATCCCGGAAAACGCGTGGATGTATTCCCCGTCACCCAGACGTTCCACCTCGATCTCTAGTTCCAGCGGCGGAAACCGCACCGGGTCGATCGTGCCGCCAAGCGAAACACGCAGGCGCGCGCCCACCCCCGCCTCGTGCGCCCGGGCCACCGCCGGGGCGTCGACGATCGGCATGATCGCCCGCCCGCGATAGTCCGCTGCGAGTAGGGCCGCCAGAATGGTATTGCTGTCACCGGAAGCGCCGCTGCTGGGGGCATCGGCGGCGTCGGTGAACGTGACCGGACCGGGCTGGCTGGCGGCATCTTCCATCGCCTCGGGCAAGTCGACCAGTTCCGCCAGCATCTTCTCGTGATCGACCCAGAACGCCTCCGCCAGTTCCGTTGCCAGGCGCCGCGCCTGTTCAGGGTCGTTATCGGTAACGACCAAAGATTGCGAGCCAAGCTCCGGCGCATCGGTGAATGGGTTGCCGATCAGCACCGCCGCGGACATCGCCTCGCCGCCTGTTTCCATCGCCTTTGCCCGGTTGATCACGCGGCCGTACAGGCCAGTCGCGGTGATCAATTCCGCGCCACGCACCAGCGCCGGCATGAAGATCCGCGCCATCACGGGACGCGCGCCGCGATCCAGGATTGATTCCATGAGCCTGGCCGCGCGCTGGCCGGTGCTGGTGAAATCGTTGTGCGGATAGGTGTGGTACACCGCAATCGCATCGCAGTTCGACAGCATGCGGCCGGTCAACAAGCCATGCAGGTCGAGCGATATCACGATGGGGACATGCGATCCGACACAGGCCCGCGTGCCTTGCAACAGATAGCCCTCAGGATCCAGTTCGCCGACCGCCCCCATCGCACCGTGCAGCGAAAGATACACCCCCGCCACATCCGCGGTCATGGCGCCGGCGATCGTCTGCAGAAATTCACGCGCGAGCCGCTCGAATCCACTCTGCGACAACGGTCCGGCGCTGCAGGCCGAAGCGCCATAGACCGGCACCAGTTCCAGGTCGTTTCTGGCACCGAGAATGTCCATGGCGCCGCGAATGCAAGTATCCGCGCCGACATGTGCATCAAACAGCGCCTGGCCGCGCAGGACCGTGAAATCCTCATACCGGCTGGGATGCGGATTGAACGACGAAATCTCCTGCTCGCAGCCAGCGACAAGAATCTTGCGCATCCGGACGCCTCTTGGGAAAGAGCCTGTCCGCTTTTCAGCCGACATTTCCTAGATGCCCGGCCCACCCGAGCGCCTTGCGTGAACGATAGTCGCGGAACCGGACGCTCGACAAGATCGCCTGTGCCACGACCGGCCCGAAATCGTCCTGGCCCGCAAGATACTCGCCACTTGAGGGAGAGTCCGGCCTCTCGTTCGGCATCCGGACATCGTCCCTTATAAACTGGCGAGATACTGCACTCCGCGGCGTGCAGGATGGGACGAAACATAGCGACGACAGGATTGCAGCTTCATAGCCGCCGCCCACTCTACATCCACCCCTTCCATCAACACCGACAATGACATCCCCTACGGCTGCCGCCTGTCCAGAATTGCCTCGACCAGATCTGGCGCGAGCAGGGTCAGCTGCAGCGCCCGGCTGATGTAGGTCTCGTTGACCTGCTCGGCCTGAGCCAGTTCCCGGATGTTGCCGTGCCTGCCCGCCTCGAGCATCCTCCGCCAGCAGCATCTTTCGGCCATCGTCATCGACCGCGTGCCAAATGCGCTCAAGCTCGGCTTGCTGACGTGGGGCGGCACCCGAAAGGCAGGCGTGGGCATTTTCGAAATGAGGCGCGTCATGGCTAGCTACCCTCCTATCGGGCCCGCCAAGCCGACTCGCCTGCAATTAGAGTGAGCCGGAGTCATTTTTTTTACGCTGAAGCACCCTGGTGGGATGGTGGCCCCGTTCGCTGTCAGCCCAGCAGCGCCCGGCGTAGCGAGCCGAACCTCCGGCGGTATTCGGCGGGCGTGAGCCCGACCTTGCGGCGGAACATGCGGGCGAGAAAGCTTGCGTCTTCGTATCCGATCTCCTGGGCGATCGCCTCGATCGGCAGGTCACCGGTTTCCAGCATCTGCTTGGCTTCCTCCAGCCGCAGCGAATGGACGTATTGCAACGGCGACAGGCCGGTGGCCTTCTCGAAGCGACGCATGAAGGTACGCTCTGGCAAGCCGGACAGCCGGGTCATGGCGGCGACCGGCGACGGGTCGGCATAGTGCTCGGCCGCCCATTCCTGACATTTCGCGATCAGACCGTCGCTCGTCTGGCGGCTCACCAACAGCGAGGCGAAAGGAAGTTGGCCGGCGTCGTGCCAGTCAATAAGATACACCTTTCCCAACTCCAGCGCCGTCTGCAGGCCCGCGAACCGGCCGATCAGGTAGAGGGCCAGGTCGTGGTGGCTGGTGCCTCCGCCTGCCAAGACGATGCGCTGCCCCGGCCCGGTGACGACCAGCGCGCGCCCGGGATGGACGCGGATCGTCGGGTAGTGGTTGGAGAGCGACTTGGCGTAGGCCCAATGGATCGTCGCATCCAGACCATCAAGCAGTCCGGCCTCGGCGAGCATCATATTGCTCGTGCAGACCGAGGCCAGGATCGCACCAGCGTCGTGGCAGCCGCGCAGCCACGCCACCTCGTGGTCGAAGCTGCCGGCGCAGTTGTCGCCGGGCTTCAGCGAGAAATCAGGGACACAGACAATCGCCGGCGGCGGGCAGTCGTCGAGCGTGTAATGCGGTGTGACCAGGATGCCGTTCGACGAGCGGACCGCTTCTCCTTTGTTGGCGACGATGTAGGGGCGCATCAGTGCCCGTCCCGGCACGCCGGTGGTGATGAACCCCCAGTCGCGGCCGGTCGAGGCAAACAGGTCGTACATGGAATAGAGCGCCGATGCGGTCACCTCCGGCACCGCGAGGATGGCGACATTCAGCAGGTCGCCGGCAGGTTTTTCGCCAACCATGGCAAGAATGACCTGTTTATTGCCCTTCAGACTTTAGTCCCCGTACCGCGCACACGCTAGCGTCGACCGCATCGCAAGCGCGCAAGGAGACGCACCATGAGCTCACACTCCGACGCCGTCGCGACCCTCAAGGCGACCCTGCGAGGCACGCTGCTGCAACCCGACGATCCCGACTACGACGAGGTACGGATCGTCTGGAACGCCATGATCGATCGCCGCCCGCGGTTCATTGTGCGCTGCCACGGCGCGGCTGACGTCATCGCGGCGGTCGGCTTCGCCCGCGCGCACGACCTGCTCGTTTCCATACGCGGCGGCGGCCACAATGTGGCGGGCTATGCCACCTGCGACGGCGGCATGATGGTCGACCTGTCGCTTATGCGCGGAGTGCGAGTCGATCCTCAGTTGGCCCAAGCATGGGTGCAGGGCGGAGCCACGTGGGGTGACGTGGATTGCGAGGCCGCGGCATTCGGCCTGGCAACGCCCGGTGGCGTCGTCTCGATGACCGGCGTCGGAGGACTGACCCTGTCCGGCGGCATCGGATGGCTGCGCGGCCGCCACGGGCTGTGCATCGATAACCTCGTTGCGGTGGACATTGTCACTGCCGATGGCCGGCTACTGCTGGCCGACGAAACCACCAACAGCGACCTGTTCTGGGCAGTGCGCGGTGGCGGCGGCAATTTCGGCGTTGTCACCTCGTTCGTGTTCCGCCTGCACCCGATCCCTCCGACGCTGATGTTCTGCGCGCCTGTCTATCCCGAGACGCGCGCCCGTGAGGTGATCGCCGCCTGGCGCGACTTCGCAGCCACAGCTCCGGAGGCGCTCTCCAGCATCGTCGAGTTCTCGACGCTCCCCGATGATCCCGAGCTTCCGGTTGAAGCCCGAGGAATGCGCGTGGTGACGGTAGGCGCGGTCTATGATGGGCCCGCCGACGAGGGGGAGGCGCTGGTTCGCCCGTTACGCGCGCTGGGTACACCAGTGATCGACCTGAGTGACAAGATCCCGTACCGCACCATCCAGACGTTCCAGGATGCGCTATTCCCCAAGGGCCGCGACCGAAACTATTTCAAGTCGCTCTATCTGACCGGTCTCGACAGTGGCGTGATCGATGACATCGTGACGCATGCGGAGCAACGGCCATCCGAGATGACGCTCGCCTCGGTATGGCAGTTCGCCGGCGCCATGCAGCGCGTCGCCGCCGATGCCACTGCCTTTGGCGACCGGAGCATGCCCTACATGCTGAGCATCGACTCGATCTGGTCGCAGCCCGAGGACGATGCGGCCAACCTGGCATGGTCGCGAGGCTTTTGGTCGGCTATGCGGCGTCATTCAAACGGGCGGCTCTACCTCAATTTCCCGGGTCACGGAGAGGATGCCGCGCTGGTGCGCAACGCTGTCGGCGAGGCTACTTTCGCCCGGCTCGTGGGGGTCAAGCGCAAATATGACCCGACCAATTTTTTCCGCGTCAACCAGAACATCCCCCCCGCCTGACCAGCGCGCGCCTCGCTATACGCTGGCCTGTGTATCAGCCCCGAAGTGGGCCCCTGTCGAGACCAAACCTAAGGTGTTGATTAGACGACCATATATGCTTGGTAGGTGGGGTTCCAATCGGCGCCGATCGGGTCCCCACCCCGATTGTGTTTCAGCAAACGCTTACAGCAGCTTGCGCGGCATTCGAATGGGGTTCCACGTCGGCTGATCCACACGCTGAGGACACAGGCGTGCCGTGAGCGGACCGATTTCGCAAGCCCCTCTTGCAGAATTCCGTCACCTCGGGCGGGGTGAGCGCGTCTTAGGCGGGACGCGAGGCCCGACATGCGCGGCTGCTGACGCCGCAATTCGAGCAGGGCGTACATCAGTGCGGCATGCCTGCGCGCGCATGCCCTTCCTGCATCCGCACCAGGGCTTCTCCGCGTAGGATGTCGTGGTGCTGGAAGTCGGCGATCCGCAGGTCTGGAAATCCGCGCTGCAGTATCTCCATCGAATGAAGTGCGGCTTCCGTCGCGCCGGCGTGGACGGCAGCCGGCGTGAGATATCGGTGCACCCACCGCAGCGAGGGCTGGCGCTCGACCGCGCGCGTGAGCACACGGGCCGAACGTGAATAGTCTGCAAGCGCGAAACAGGCGACCCCGATCCCCACCAGCGATAGCGCGCCGTCTAAGCCGTCGGGCCAGCGGTGCATCACCTTCCTGAACGCAGCGAGCCCCTGGTGCCAATTTCCACGATAGTTGTGCAGCCACGCCAGGCGGCGCCACGCATCGGGCTGGTCGGGGTCGAGTGCCAGCGACGCGAGGCTGAGGCGTTCCGCCTCGTCCAGCCCCCCGCCGTCGAGCGACAGGACTGCGGCGACATTGGTCAGCACCTCGGGATCATCCGGGGCCAGCGCGAGGGCGCGTGCGGTGTGATTGCTCGCGCGCTGCAACTTGCCGACCGCGTCGCGCGGGAAGTGGTGGATCGCGCCTTTCCCGAGGCACCATCCCATGAGCGCGTGTGCCCGCGCATGTGCGGGATCGCGATGCAGAGCGTCGTTGAGCAGATCGAGTGCAATGCCGATCCCGCCGATGTCCATACTCAGCGCCGCTGGGCGTGCCCGCGTGACCAGCGTGTCGGCATCGGCGTGGTGGCGCGCCACACGTCGGGCCGCCGCCACGCGCTCGGCGTCGATGGCCGCACGGATCTTTGCGATGCAGCGTTCAGCCCAGCTTGATCGCTCGCGGCGTGCGAGCGACTGTCTGCCGGTCCATGCCACGGTTCCGTGGAGCGGATGGACGAACTCCAGCATGATGATATTGCCATCGACCCTGCCTTGCAGCCTATATTGGATAGTTTGGTCACGTCGCCTGCCAACGCTGCCATCGCTGAGCGCGAGGTCGCGGCGGCGACAGATCGCAGCGGCCAGCTCATCCGTACTGCGGCGCGCATTTGCGATGTCACAAGATGTCGTTGCTTCTATGGGGCGGACCACAATCGTCCCAACGTGTTGTACCGGCTTTGGCGCCGCACTGCCTCGTGCCGCGCGGGACTGCCGAAATGTTGTCGAAGGTCGCTCGCCGAAAGTCCGGGCGTAGGCCATAGCGAAACGCCCCGGGTTCGTGAAACCGTGCAGCAACGCCGCTTGCAACACCGAACCTGTCTCGCCCGCCGCAAGCGTGCGCCGAGCCGCTTCCAGCCGCAGGTGTTGCACAAAGGCTCGTGGCGCGCAGCCCAACACCCTAAAAAAGTCGCGCGCGAGCGTGCTTTGCGAAACGCCTGCGGCCGCCGCTAGCGTTCCGATCGGCACAGGCGCAGCGGAGTCGGCCGCCATAGCCACCCGGATCGCATCTAGCGCGTGCCGGACGGCTGCAGGCGCCGAGCTCTCGTCAGTGGCGATCGTCGGGTGCGGCTGGTGGAGTTGCCCGTTGGTCATCGCGCTCCTCCCATTTGATCGGGATTTTTTTTACCTGAACGACGAATTCCGGACAGTCTGCCGAATTCCGGCCAGACCGCCGGCCAGCGCCCGGAAAGCATGCAGCCACCGAACTACATCCGGGAGGCGTAAACCATGACACGGACCAAAGCGGATTTCCAGCGCCGTGCATTGCTCGGCGGGGTGGGAATGAGTGTTGCCGCAACGCTCGCAACGACAAATTCAGCCGCCGTGACCCGCGCGTTCGCCCAGCCCGCGACGACCGGCCTAACGGCACGGCCGATCGACGTCCTGATCCATCGTCGCGCGACAGAGATCCGCGAAGCGTGCGCGCGCGTTACTGGCGCGATCCCGATTGCTCCTCATCCGGTCAATGGCGACGAGGCGCGCTACCCGAACGCCATCGGCTCGGACACGCGCAGTATGCTGCACAACGAGCGGGGAGAGGTCGATGCGGCAGCTTGGCGGGCGTACCGAGCGGCGTGCGAGTCGGGCGAAGCGGCGGACTTTGAGAAGGTGCCCCTGGGCGGCACGCGCCGCCTCGGCAATCCGCTCGGCACGCTGGCGGTCAGCTTCTGTGGCCTCGATCCCACGCAAATCGCGATCCCAGCCCCGCCAACGCTCACCAGCGCGGAGCGCGCCGGCGAAGCGGTTGAGGCCTACTGGCACGCGCTGCTGCGCGATGTGCCATTGACGGAGTATCAGGACGCCACCGAGAACCAGGGCGTGCTGGCGGCGTGCGGCGAGTTGAGCCGCCTAGGCGATTTCCGCGGGGCCAAGGCAGGCGGACGCGTGACACCGGCGACCCTGTTTCGTGGCACAGCCCTCTACTTCGACGTCGCCGACCCGAAAGGCCGGGTGGTGACGCCGCCCGGCGTCCTGGACGGGCCGATGGTCTCGCAGTTTCTGTTGCGCGATGTGCCATTCGGATCGCAATGGATGAGCGGACGCATCCGTCCGGCGACGCCGGAAAGCGAGTTCTTGGTGACCTATGAAGACTGGCTCCGTGCGCAGAACGGGCAGCCGCCGCAGCGCGGCGTTCAGTTCGACGCCACGCCGCGCTACATCTCGACCGGCCGCGACCTGGCGGAATGGGTGCGCCATGGTCCTCTCTTCCAGATGGTGGCGTTGCTACATCTCACTATCGGCGCTTTCGCCCCCGATCCGCGCTTCGGCGGCATGTTCCCGGCGGCGCAGCCGCCCATGCATGCCTCGAATCCCTATCGGAGCCTCCGGACGCAGAACCCCGCGACGTCCTTTGGGCCACCTCAGATCTTTGCGATGCTCTCCGATGGGACCAATAGCGTAATTCGTGCCGCGTATTGGCAGAAATTCTTTGTTCACCGCACGCTGCGGCCGGAAGCCTATGGCGGGCTGGCGCACCACCGGCTGGTCAACAACGTTACCGACTATCCGCTGCCCGACGAGTTCCTGCGTTCCGAGGCGCTGGACCGCACGCGGGCGAAGCAGGGCACGCACCTGCTGTCGCAGATCTACCCCGACGGTTCGCCGAACTTCTCCGCCTATCCCGGCGGCGCGTCGAGCGTAAGTTCCATGACAGCGACGCTGCTGAAGGCCTTCTTCGATGAGAGCCGGGTAATCGAAAACGCGGTGCAGCCGGATCCGCGCGATCCGACGCGTCTCGTGCCATACATTGGCCCGGCGCTGACGCTTGGCGGCGAGTTGAACAAGCTTGCGACCAACTACGGCTATGCCCGGAACTGGGGTGGCATCCATTGGCGTTCGGATGCCGCCGCCTCGATGGCGATCGGCGAGGAGGTGGCGATCGGCATGCTGCGCGAGGTCCGCATGACGCTGCGCGAGCAATTCGGTGGCTTCAGCTTCACCGGTTTCGACGGACGGCGCATCACGGTGTGACGCCTGCCCCACCGGTCTCATTCCCGCTCGGGACGCCTGCCACGGTGGTAGGCGTCTTCGCGTTTGGCCACTGGTAGCTTCCATACGCGCTTCGTGGGCTGCGGCAGGGCGACGTGCGACAAGCGAGAGGTGTGGGTCTGCAACTACACCCCGCCCGGCAACTACGTCGGCAGCCGCTCCTTCTGACCTGCCCAACACCACTTCCCATAGAGCACCCGCCTGCCTATCGTCATCCGGTGTAGTTCCGTCGGACCCACATAGACCGTAAGCGAGGGCTCGGGACCCTTCTCGCCGCGGCTTGACGCTCAGCTGTTTTTTGCGGGCGCCCAGCACCAAGGCATGAGTTCGTTGATGCGGCTGTTGGGCCATCCGTTAACGAGGCGGGTCAGCCTGTCGGTGACGTATCGCTGAGGATCGACGCCGTTCATCTTGCAGGTCTCGACGAGCGAGGCGATGGCGGCCCAGCGGGTGCCACCATCATCACCGCTGGCGAACGGCGCGTTCTTGCAGCTGAGGCAGATCGGGCGGATGGCGCGTTCCACGGTGTTGGTGTCGGCCTCGATGCGGCCGTCGTCCAGGAACCGCAGCAGGCCATCGTGGTGGTTCAGCGCGTAGCGGATCGCCTCGGCTGTCGGGCTGCTATCGGGCAGGCGGGCGAGCTGCGCCTCAAGCCATTTGAACAGCGCCTCCACCAACGGCCGGCTGCGTTCGGCCCGTGTGGCTTGGCGTTGTGAGGCGGGCCGCCTCTGCGGCGGGGATATCGAGAGCGGCGAGCAGAGCACGAGCATGGCGCGTGCCGTCGGCGGGTGACATCGCCTGGAGGTGGGCGTTGCGGGCGTAGGAGCCATTTTGTACGATGGCGCGGTAGAACAGGCCGGCGGCGGCAGGCATGGCCATGAGGGTGGAGACTTTGCCGCCGCCACCGGATTGGCCGAAGATGGTGACGTTGGCCGGATCGCCGCCGAACTCAGCAATGTTGTCGCGCACCCATTGCAGGGCAGCCACGAGATCGAGCATGCCGGGATTGGCCACGGCGGCCATCTGGGGGGCGACCTCGTTCAGATACAGGTAGCCGAAGGCGTTGAGGCGGAGGTTCAACGTGACCACGACGACGTCGCCGCGCTGGCACAGGCGGGTGCCGTCGAAGACGTTGCGTGAGCCGGAGAGTGAGGAGAAATCGCCGCCATGGAGCCAGACCATGACCGGGCGTTTCGCCGCATCGCGTAGCCCAGGGGTCCAGACGTTAAGGGCTAGGAGCGTGTCCCTGTAACGGCTGAAATTTCTCGACAGCTTTTGTCTGGGATGATTCGCTTGGCTATGAGCAAGACGTTCCGTCCTTGGGCTGTCGACGATATCTGGCTTTTGCCTCCATCGGTGCAGGACTTTGTAC
>JANPIH010000022.1:0-31146 GCA_031424895.1 Rhodospirillales bacterium | reverse complement strand
CCCTCCCCCCGCCCCAGGCGCTTCAGGCCCAGGTGGGAGACCTGCGCGCGGAATCAGCCCTCCGCGCGGCCGAGGCGGGGCTTGTCGCAGCGTTGCAGGCGATGGTTCTCGCCCTGCTGGTCCGCCTGTTCGCCCGCCTGGAGGCGATGTTCACCCTGTGGCAGGCCGGCCTGCTGCCTGCACCCGCCCCGCCCGTCATCCGCCCGCGCACCCTGCCCCCCGGGCCCATCGTCGCGCCGTTGCGACGCACCCGCCATCCCCGCGTGCCAAATCCCGCCCGCCAGCTGGTCGAAGACACGCAGGCGCGCCCCGCTTCACGCCCCACCCATGCCACGCGCCCGCACACCTGCGCGCGCCAGGCATCCCCCGCATCGCCCACCGCCACCCGCGGCTGCACGCGCCCCCAGGCCCATCTCGTTCAAAATCGCTCCCGCGCCGCGCGCCCTCGCTTGCCCTATTCATTACGTTGCCATTTTATTCCGTATAAACACGATATCCACCCCCCCTTGGCGGCACCCTCCCGCTTCGCTGTAATGCCCTCGCCGGTCCGTCGGCGGAGGGAACATAAGTGCGCATCGAGATCATCTGCACCGGCGACGAGGTGCTCACCGGCAAGATCGTCAACACCAACTTCAGCTACATGACCCAGAAGCTGGAGGATGCCGGCCTCTCCGTCGTCTGGGGCACCACCGTCGGCGACGACCGCGCAACCCTCCTCTCCGCCTTCCACCTCGCCGCCGGCCGGGCGGACATCGTCATCGTCAACGGCGGCCTCGGCCCCACCGTCGACGACCTCAGCCAGGAAATCGCTGCCCAGGCCGCCGGCCTCGAACTCGAACTCCACGAGGAATGGCTGGAGAAGATGGAAGGCTTCTTCACCCGCCGCGGCCGCGCCATGCCGCCCAACAACCGCAAGCAGGCCATGCTCCCGGCAGGCGCCGAAATGCTCGACAACCCGATCGGCACCGCCTGCGGCTTCGCCATGGACATCGGCGCCGCCCGCTTCTTCTTCACCCCCGGCGTCCCCCGCGAACTGCGCCGCATGCTGGAGGAACAAATCATCCCCCGCCTGCTCGCCCGCTCCGGCGCGCCGGCCACCATCCGCCTCAAGCGCTACCACGGCTACGGCCTCGGCGAATCCCACATCGACAGCCTCCTCCAGGGCATCGAGGACCTCGACCCCACCGGCGGCGTCAAGCTCGGCTTCCGCGCCCACTACCCGCAGATCGAAACCAAGCTCACCATCCGCGGCACCGACGCCGACGACATCGCAGCCAAGCTCGCCCCCGTCGACGCCGAAATCCGCGAACGCCTGGGCAACTTCATCATCTGCGAGGATGACCAAACGCTCGAAGGCGTCTGCAACGCCGCGCTGGCGAAAGCCGGCGGCCGCCTCGCCGTCGTGGAAACCTTCACCTCCGGCCAGATCGCCACGCGCCTGGCCCACCTCCCGGGCGCGGAGGCCGTCTTCCGCCGCGCCATCGTCGCCCGCGACCGCACCCAGATCCTCCAGTCCCTCGGCCTGCCGCTGCATCTCGATATCGGCGAATACACCGAGGCCATCGCCGCCGAGGTCGCCGCCGCCCTGCGCGAACACGCCGGCGCCAGCCATGCCCTCGCCGTACTGATCGATCTCGACGAAGGGGCCGACCGCATGGACCTCGGCGGCACCATCTGGATCGCCGTCGGCCGTGAAGGCGATACTATCGTCCGCCGCGCCCGCATCCTCGGTGGCCGCGAATGGATCCGCCTCGGGGCGGTCGAGATGGGCCTGGATTGCCTGCGCCGTTACCTCCAGGGCCTGCCGGTGATCGAACGCACCGACTTCGAACGCCGCTGAACGCTCCGGAGAAACCACGAACCATGCCCACCCGCATTGAACACGACCGCCCGCGCCACGATCTCTTGCAGGACGAAGGGGCCCGCACCCCCGCCCAAGGGCGGCGGGACCTGCTGCGGGGAAGCGCGCTCGCCGCCCTCGGCGCCGCACTGGCCATGACCGGCGGCGGAAGTCGCGTGTTTCCCGTCGCACTGGCACAGGGAAAGGGACCGCAAATGCTCGACACCCCCGGCAAGCACAAGGGCCTCGTCGTCCTCGGCGACCGCCCGCTGGTCGCCGAAACCCCCGAACACCTGCTCGACGACGACACCACGCCCACCGACAAATTTTTCGTCCGCAACAACGGCCAGCTCCCCGAGGAGGAGAAGAACCCCGACTCCTGGAAGATCACCATCGAGGGCGAGGTCAACCAGAAGCTGGAGATCACCCTCGGCGAACTCAAGCAGCGCTTCGCCCCCCAGACCCACCGCATGATGATGGAATGCGGCGGCAACGGCCGCGCCTTCTATGCGCCGACCGCCCGCGGCAACCAGTGGACCAACGGCGGCGGCGGCTGCGCCGAATGGACCGGCGTCAAGCTCGCCGACGTCCTGCGCGCCGCCGGCCTCAAGGACAGCGCGAAATTCACCGGAAGCTGGGGCACCGACCCCCACCTCTCCGGCGACCCCGCCCTGCGCGCCATCAGCCGCGGCAACCCGCTCGCCAAGTCGATGGAGGCGCACTCCATGATCGTCTGGGGCATGAACGGCCAACCCCTGCCGCACCTCCACGGCGGCCCCGCCCGGCTGATCATCCCCGGCTGGCCCGGCTCGCTCTCCACCAAGTGGCTCAGCACCGTCCTGGTCCGCAGCACCCCGCACAACGGCGCCGGCATGGGCGGCACCTCCTACCGCGTGCCCGTCACTCCGATCGTTCCCGGCAGCAGCAACGACGGCAAAACCTTCGTCGACATGGAGGCGATGCCGATCCGCAGCATTGTCTCCGCGCCCGCCAACGGCACCCGCCTCGCTGCCGGCACCCGCACCGTCGCCCTGCGCGGCGCCGCCTGGGGCGGCAACGCGCCGATCGCGCGCATCGAGGTCTCCCACAACGCCGGCCAGACCTGGCAGGCCGCCACCGGCACCACCCCCCCGCGCAACCCGTTCGACTGGACCCGCTTTACCCACACGCTGGCCCTGCCGTCCGACGGCTATTTCGAGATCTGGGTCCGCGCCACCGACCGCGCCGGCGTCACCCAGCCACTGGTGGCCACCAACTGGAACCCGCAGGGCTACGGCGCCAACCCGGTCAACCGCATCGCCGTCCTGGTCGGCTGATGCGCCGCATACTGCTGCTGGGGGCCGCCCTGCTGGCGGCCCCCGCCCTCGCACAGGTCGTGGAGCCCAGCAACCCCGCCGACTACCCCGAAGCACCCGGCCGCGACGAGGCGGTGACGTTCTGCGGCTCCTGCCACAGCTTCAAGATCGTCTCCTCCCAGGGCATGACTCGCGTGCAATGGGACGAGTCGCTGAAGTGGATGGTCACCCGCCACAACATGCCGCAACTGGAAGGCGAGGAACTGGACACCATCCTCGCCTATCTCGAACGCGCCTTCCCGCCCAAGCCCGCCGGCAGCCGCCCCGGCTGGACCAACCCCTTCGCCCCCAGCCGATAGCAGGTCCCATGATCGACAACCCCCCGATGCTCACCATCCACCGCGGCTGGGCCCGGCCCGACCCAGCGCTGGTGGAAGCATTCCGCGGCGCCCAGACCTCCCATATCTGCGACGCGATGGAGGGCCGGGGCGCGGTCGACTGGCAGATCAAGCCGCTTGACCCCGGCAACGGCGCCTTCTGCGGCGCGGCGCTGCCCGCCTGGGCCTACCCCGCTGACATCGCCGCAATGTTCGGCGCCCTGGCCGAGGCCCAGCCCGGCGACGTGATCATGCTCGCCTGCGACGGCTTCACCGCCACCGCGGTGATCGGCGACCTCGCCGCCGGCATGATGCGCAACAAGGGCGTCGCCGCCTTCGTCACCGACGGCCTGGCCCGCGACCGCGCCGGCATCATCGCCACCGGCTTGCCGCTGTTCGCCAAGGGCATCACGCCCAACTCCCCGGCCCTGAACGGCCCCGGCACGGTCGGCGCCCCGGTGGTGCTCGGCGGCGTGCACGTCAGCCCCGGCGATATCGTGGTCGGCGACGCCGATGGGGTGGTGGTGGTGCCGCTGGCCCGAGCACGCGACGTCCTGGCAACCCTGGGTCGCATCCGCATCTCCGAGGCGGCCATGGAGGCGCAGGTGAAGAACGGGCTGCAGATCACCGAGAAGGCGCTGGCGATGATGGCGCAAGCACGAATCATAGAAGGCTAGGAATCTTCTTTTTGTGAACAAAAAGAAGCAAAAAAACTTTATTCATTTGCACCGTGCCAGCACCGTTGAGCACGGGGCAAATGGGGGAAAGTTTTTTGGTTCTTTTTTTCAAAAAAGAACGACTTCCTTCGCTAAACTTTCGAACTCCCCAACGCTGAGCGTCTCCGCCCGCCGCTCCCCCGCGATCCCCACCCTTGCCAGCAGCGCCTCCCCGCCAAGCGGCTTGAGCGCCCCACGCAGCATTTTGCGCCGCTGTCCGAACGCCGCGGCGGTCAAGCGTTCCATCGCCGCGAACAGCGCCGGTTCCGGCTGCGTGGCGTGGGGGGTCAGCACCACCACGGCCGACCACACCTTGGGCGGGGGCACGAAGGCGGTAGGGGGGATGCGCAGGCGCAGTTCCACCCGGCACAGCCACTGCGCCAGCACCGACAGCCGGCCATAGGCATCGCTACCGGGCGGGGCGGCGATCCGTTCGGCCACTTCCTGTTGGAACATCAGCGTCATCCGCTGCCACGACGCGGCCTGCTTGAGCCAGCCGACCAGCAGGGGGGATGCGATGTTGTAGGGCAGGTTGGCGATGATCTGCCGCGGCGGCGGGACCAGGGTGGCGAGGTCGAGCGCCAGCGCATCGGCCTCCACCAGGCGCAGCCGGCCGGCGAAGACCTCCGCCAGTTCGGCGATGGCGCCGGCAGCCCGGCGATCAACCTCGACGGCCACGATCTGGTCGGCCGGGCTGTCCAGCAGGGCGCGGGTCAGCCCGCCTGGGCCGGGGCCGACTTCCACCACGTGGCGGCCCGAGAGGTCGCCGGCCTGGCGGACGATGTGGGCGACCAGGCTGGGGTCCAGCAGGAAGTGTTGGCCCAGGCTGCGGCGGGCGTCGAGCCCATGGCGGGCGATGACCTCCCGCAACGTCGGCAGGGTCGGGGCCAGGGTCGGGGCCAGGGTCGGGGGCAGGGTGCTCAGGACCGCAGGTCGATGACGGCGCGCCGTTGCAGCTCGCGCATCAGCTGCCGGCCGGTCAGCTCCACCCGCTCGGACAGGATGCGCTGGCTCAGCTCGCGCTGGCTGGGGATGCCGAGGTTTTTGGTTTCGCGGGCGCAGACCATCATCACGGCCACGCCGTCTTCGGCGATCAGCGGCTGACTGGCGCGGCCGATAGGCATGCCGCCGATCAAATCGCGCACGGGACCCGCGGGAATGGCGTCGATGCGCAGTTCCCCGGGATCGGCCTGGCGGCCACCGCCGGCCTCCGCGTTGACCCGCTCGATGTCCTCGCAGCTGCGCGCGGCGGCCGAGGCGGCGCGGGCCTTTTCCAGCACGGCGCGCTGGGCTTCGGTGGGAACGGCGGGGTTCAGGCGGGTGGCGAAGGGGAAGAAGGCCTGGCGGATGTTGGCGACGGTGGCGTTATCGCTGCCGATCACCCGCTTGCCGCGCAGGGTGATGATCGATATCCCGCCGGGCACGCGGATCGGGTTGCTGATCGCGCCGGGCGGCATGATCTGCACGATGCGCAGCACCTCGGGATCAAGCTGGTTGCCCTGAACCCAGCCGAGATCGCCGCCCTGCAGCGCGGTCTGGCTCTGGCTGAACTGGGCGGCCACCACGCCGAAGCTCGCGCCGCTGCGCAGCTGGGCGATGATCGTGTCGGCGAAACGCTGGGCGTCGGCGGATTGCCGCGCGTCGGCGATCGGCAGGAATATCTCGGCCGCGCGCCACTCGGTCTGCCCGACCTGGCCGCGCAGGGCGGCTTCAAGCTCGGTGATCTCGGTGGGCGAGACTTCGGCGTTGCGGCCCAGGATTTCGCGCAGCAGGCGATTCCAGCCGAGCTGAACGCGCACCTGGTCGATCATGGTGCGCAGATCCACCCCGGCAGCACCCAGGCGCAGGCGCAGCGTGCCGGGGGCAATGCCGTTGGAGGCCTCGATCTCGCGGATGGCCGTGGCGATGTCGCGGTCGCCCACCACGATGCCGCGGCGCTGCAGTTCCTGCAGGCGCAGGCGCTCGTCGATCAGCTGGCGGCGGACCTGCGGGATCAGGCGCTCCAGCACATCCTGGTTGACCGGCAGGCCGGTGGACAGGGCGAACAGGCGGGCGCGGTTGTCGACGTCGCCGTTGCTGATCACGTCGCCGTTCACCACCGCGGCGATGGCCGAACCGTCGGTGGCGCTCAGGCGCGCGGGGCGGCGCGGGGCGGTGTCGGCCGCCTGCTGCGCCTCGGCCACGGGCAACGCGACGAGCAGGGCAGCGGCGACAAGAAGGCCGAACAGGGGATTCAGGACACGCATCAACGCAGTTCGACTCCTCGCTGGCGGCGCGGACGGGAGCGCTGCCATGTACAGCCCGTGCAGAGCATAGCATGGCGGGTGGTGCAAGGGCGCGAACCCACAGCCCCCAGCTATAGCGAGTTGAAGCCGAACTGGCCCACTGTCTTGAAGGTGAGCTGGAACAGCAGGATGGTCGCGCCGTTGTCGCCGTTGATCGAGGTGTGGCGGCGCGAGAAGCTGGCGTCGAAGACGAAGCATTCGTCCTCGTAGGTGAGCCGGAGCCCGTCTGCCACGCCGCGGGCGGTGCGCAGGTCGCGGCGGGTGGAGGCGCCGATGCGCCAGTAGTCGTTGAGGCGCGCGGCCACCCCCATCGTGCCCTCGTGGCGCGGCCGTGTGGCGGCGGTGAGCGAAGCCGCGGTTTCGTAGAGCAGGAAGGGATTGGTGGTGGAGTAGATATAGCCGCCGGTCACGCGCAGCCGGTCGGTGCCGACGCTGGCCAGCGCGTCGACGAAGCGCGGCTGGTAGCTGCGCCGGTCCCAGCGCTGGCGGGAGGTGAGGTCGAGCCAGCCGGTGGGCGAGACGGTGACGCGGCTGACGATGTCCGACACCGTGTCGCGCAGGCCGGTCGCCGCGGGGAAGGCGGCGTCGCGCTGCACCCGCCAGGATTGGCCGACCAACCCTTCGAGTTTGCCGCCGTTGGGGAAGTTCCAGGCCCCGCGCAGGGCGCCGGCCGCGCGCACGCCGCCCTCCAGCCGGTCGACGCCGGTGAAGCGGTTGAGCGCGAACAGGTTGGCGTCGGTGAACTCGAAGTCGAGGCTGTCTTCGTTCGGAATGCGGGTGCGCCCGCGCTGGTAGGTGGCGCCTTGCGGGGAGGCGGCGATCTGCAGGATCGGCTCCACCTCCTGGCTGCCCCAGTCGCCGGCGAAACGCACGAAGGGCATGCGCCAGTTCAGCGCCACGGTGGGCATTGCCTGCTGGGCGTTGGCCTGGCGGACGGCGGCGAAGTTGGGCAGCTGGTCGAACTGGGTGGCGGAATAGGCGGCGCTGTCCAGCCGCAGCATCAGGTTCCAGATTGCGCCGAAGCGGTCGATGTCCGGGCGGTCCCATTGCGCGGAGAGGCGGGCGCGTCGTGTGGAGGTGCCCTCGGTGCGCAGAAGGTTGAGGATGTCGAAATCGAACGCGAGGCGGCCGCCGAAGCGGTCTGGCTGTCCGGCAAAGCTGTACTGGTAGTAGGGCGCGATCACCGGCAGGCGGCGGGCGATGATGGAGCTGGCGAGGCCCTGGTAGGTGCGGGCGTCGATCCGTGTGTAGGAGCCCTGGCCGAAGCCCTCCAGGAAGACCTGGCTGGCGAGCACCGGCTGCCAGTTCTGCACTCGGAAGTCGCGCATGTAGCGCAGCGAGCTGGCGCGGTTCAGGTCGAAGCCCCAGCGCCAGGTTTCGTCGATGCTGAACAGGCCCTTGGCGAAGAGGTGGCCGGCCACGCGGCCCTGGCCGTCGTTGCGGTACTGGGCGATCGAGCTGTCGATGGTCAGGCGGCCGTTGTTGAAGCGGCGGCGGTATTCGATGTCCAGCGCCGGGCCGTTCTTGCTGGCGACCGTCGGCGTGATGGTGGCGTCCGAGCTAGGGTCGATCGCCCAGTAGTAGGGCACAGAGAGATAGGCGCCGAGGTGCTTCGAAAGGCCGAAGCCGGGCACCAGGACGCCGCTGGCGCGCTTTTCGCTGGGGTCGGGGTGGGCCAGGAAGGGGGTGTAGAGGACGGGGATGCCGAAGAAATCCAGCACCGCGTCATGATACTCGATGCGCTTGTTGTCCTTGTCCTGGATCGCCTCGCGTGCGCGCAGCTGCCACAGGGGGGCGCGATTGGGGTCGTTGGGGCAGAGGTCGCAGGTGGAATAGACGGCGCGGCTCAGCTCGTTCACCCGCCCGTCGGTGCGGCGCGCGCCGTTGGCGGCGAGACGGCCATTCTGGGCCAGCAGGGCGCGCAGGCCGGAGATCACCCCGTCCTTCATGCCCTGGGTCAGTTCGGCGTAGTCGGCGAACACGGTCTGGCCGTCCGACTCCAGCAGCACGACATTGCCGATGGCCGCGGCCACGCCGGAGTTGCGGTTGTAGGTGACCTTGTCGGCCAGCAGCATGCGGTCGCCCTGCCAGAATTCCACCTTGCCGATAAGCGTCACGACGCCACGCTCGCGGTCGTATTCGACGGTGTCGGACTGATAGTAGACGGGCTCGTCGCGCGACGAGCCTGGGCGGTCGGCCAGGAGCGCCTGGGCCGTGGCGGGGCGCGGGGCGAGGGCGGTGAGCAGCAGCGCCAGAACGGCAAGGAGGCCCAAGGCGGGGAGGCCCAAGGCGAGGAGGCGGGCAGGCGCGGGCATCAGCCGTCCTCCAGGTGGAGCAGGAGCGAGACCGAGAACAGCAGCCCGGCGGCAATGGGCGCCCAGGCGGCCAGCGCCGGCGGCAGCGTGCCGGTCTGGCCGAATTCCTCGGCGACCTTGGAGATAACAAACAGCGCGAAGCCGGCGGCGATGCCGCTGCCGATCATCTGCGCCACGCCCCCGCGGCGCGTGGCGCGCATCGAGAAACCGGCGGCGAGCAGGCACATGGTGCCGGCCAGCAGCGGCAGGGCGAGCAGCGAGTGGAAATGCAGCCGGTGGCGGATGGAGGAGAAGCCGGAGCGGTCCAGCAGGGCGATGAAGCCGGGCAGCGCCCAGACCGACAGCGTGTCGGGTGGGGCGAAGCTGTCCTGCACGCGGTCCACCGTCATGCTGGTCGGCAGCGCCATGGCGCGCGGAGGCGTGGGCTGGCGGCCGGGCACGATGGTGCGGGCGTCGGCCAGGATCCAGTGGCCGGGCTGGAGCATGCCGGCACGGGCCTCGACGCGTTCCAGCAGGCGATCATTGGCGTCCAGGCGGAAGATGCTGATCTCGTCGGCGGCGAGCGTGCCGGCCCGCACGACGACGCGGTTAGCGTGCAGCAGCGCGACGCCCTGGGGGTCGATCTCCTGGTCCGCCTGGCGCAGCCAGAGCTGGCCGCCGTTCAGTGCCAGCGGCCCGCCGCCGATCTTGATGAAGCTGCTGTCGAGCGACTCGGCGCGGGCGCGCATCGCGGCCGAGACCGGGGTTACGACAGCGACGGCGAAGCAGCCAAGGGCCAGGGCACACAGTGTCGGCCCGGCCAGGAACTGCCAGGCCGAGAGGCCCGAGGCGCGGGCGACGATCAGCTCCGAGGAGCGGGTGAGGCGCCAGAAGGCGAGAATGCCGCCGAGCAGGACGGCGAAGGGCAGGATCTGCATCATCGCCCAGGGCAGGCGCAGGGCGGCGATCTGGGCCACGATGGCGAAGGTGGCCTCGGGGCGGGTGGCTGCACGGCGCAGAAGTTCGATCAGGTCGAACAGCGCGACCAGGCCGGTGAGCGCCGCCAGCATGCCCAGCATGTGGGACGCGAAGACGCGGGCGACATAGAGCGTGAGGGTGGTGGCGAAGGGCATGCCCGACGGAGTTTAGCGCCAGCTTCCGGCGGGGCCTAGCGGGGAGGGGCGTGATCGGAGCGGGTAAGCGAAAATCTTCTTTTTGTGAACAAAAAGAAGCAAAAAAACTTCGTTCATTTGCACCGCGTCCGCATTGTTGAGCGCGGTGAAAATGGGTGAAAGTTTTTTGGTTCTTTTTTTCAAAAAAGAACGCGCTTGCTTTCTAGGGTAGCACCTTCCCCGGATTCATCAGCCCCTGCGGATCGAGCGCCTGCTTGATGCGCTGCATGATGGCCAGTTCCGCCCCGCCGCGCCAGTCGGGCATCATGTAGGGCTTGAGCTTGCCGATGCCGTGCTCGGCGGAGAAGCTGCCGTCGAGATCGCGGACCACCTCGCAGACCGTGTCCATGATGGCGTGGTCCTGGGCGAGGAAGGTCGCCGGGTCCATGCCTTCCGGCTGTTCCAGGTTGAAGTGGATGTTGCCGTCGCCCATGTGGCCGAACGGCACGGCGCGGATGCCGGGCATCAGCGCTTCGCAGGCGGCGGTGGCGCGGCGGATCAGTTCGGGCACCTTGGAAACGGGCACTGAGACGTCGTTCTTGACGCTGGCGCCCTCGCGCTTCTGCGCCTCGGAATGCTCCTCGCGCAGCTTCCAGATCGCGGCGCGCTGGCCCTCGCTTTCTGCGATCACGGCGTCGAGCACGTCGCCGTCGGCCATGGCGGCTTCGAGCACCGACTCGAGCGCCCCGCGCAGGCCGGCATCGGGGCGGGGGGTGGCAAGCTCGATCAAGGCGTAGTGCTCGGCGGGAGCGGCGAGTGGCAGGGACACGCCGGGGATGTGCTTTAGTACGAAACGCAAACCGAGGCCGGACATGTATTCGAAGGCCTGGATGCTGGCGGGGTCGTGGGTCTGGACCCGGTTGAACAGGGCGAGTGCCGCCTCGGCGGAGGCCATCGCGCACAGCGCGACCTCGGTTTCGCGCGGGCGCGGGACGAGCTTGAGCACGGCGGCGGTGATGATGCCGAGCGTGCCCTCCGCGCCGACGAACAGCTGGCGCAGGCAGTAACCGGTGTTGTCCTTGCGCAGGCGGCGCAGGCCGTTCCAGACCTCACCGTCGGGCAGCACGACTTCGAGGCCGAGCACGAGGTCGCGGGCATTCCCGTAGCGCACGGTATTGTTGCCGCCGGCGTTGGTGGAAAGGATACCGCCGACCTGGGCGGTGCCTTCGGAGCCGATCGACAGCGGCAGCAGGCAGCCGGCTTCCTGGGCGGCGATCTGCGCGGCCTTGAGGGTGGCGCCGGCCTCGATGGTGAGGGTCAGGTCCACCGGGTCAATGGCGCGGATGCGGTTCAGGCGGGCGAGGCTGAGGACGAGTTCGCTGCCGTCCTCGGCCGGGACGGCGCCGCCGACCATGGAGGTGTTGCCGCCCTGGGGCACGATGGCGACGCCGGCCTCGGCGCACAGGGCGACGCAGGCGGCAAGTTCGGCGGTGTCGGCCGGGCGCAGGACGGCCTGGGTGTGGCCGCGGTAGAGGCGGCGCCAGTCTTCGACATGGGGCGCGGTGTCGGCCGGGTCTGTCAGCAGGCCGCGCGGGCCGAGGATGGCGCGCAGCCTGTCGATCAGCGCAGTGTGGCGTGGGGCAATGTGGCGCGGGGCAGTGTGGCGCGGGGCGGCAACGGGGCTGGCGGTAATGGGTTCGGGCATGCGGGCGACCTCCGTGGACAGCCTATCCGGGCAAATTGCAGGGAACAATCGACGGGATATTGGTTGCGATGCGGGTTCGTTGACATAAAAGTTTACTCTTTCTGTCGGAATTTTTTACACTGGGTGCATTTGTCGCCGGTCAAATCTTTGAAATGTCACGTTGGCACGGCGCTTGCACTCTTGACGGGAGCGGGAAACCAACTCCGCGGCTGCGAGGAGATGCCATGACCTTACTGAGCCGCTGCCGGACCGTTGCTGTCGTCGCCGTGGCGGCCGGCATGATCGTGGCGACGCCGGCCGGCGCCGGGATGCTGCTGACCGAATCTTCATCCACGGTTCCGACGCTTGAGGTCGGTTGGGGCGCACGCGGGCCGGCCGAGGCGACGATGCTCCGACTGCGCGGCGATGCGGCCCTGCCGGTCGGTGCCGCGGCGCTGCGCGTGGGGACGCCCCATGCAATGACCCAGGGAGTGGTCTGCGACGGTTGCACTCCGGGCATGGTAACGGCCGATGCACCGGCCCGAAGTGCCACGCTGTCGGTGAATATGGCGATCCTGGTGCTCGGAAGCCTGTGGCTGACGCTGATGGTGCGGCGGGTCCAGATGCGGCTTGGCGGCCACGGCCTCAATGCCGGGGCGCGGCCGCACGCTGCAGGCGGTCATTGATTGCCTCGCCGAGACCCTCGGCGGGAATCGGCATCACGGCAATGGCGCGCAGCATTGACCCCGCATCGTCCAGCGCGCGCAGGCCGGTGAACAGCCGCGCCGCTGCCTCGGTGAGGTTGGCGGTTTCGCTGAGTTGAAAGGTGATGGCGCCGCCGGGAAGCGGCGGGCCGAAGGCAAGCAGGGCCTCGTCGGCGGCCACATCGGCGGCATAGAGCCGGACCGGCAGGCGCGGGGCGTAGTGCGAGACCAGCAGCCCTGGTGAGCGCAGGCCGCGCGCCGCCTCGGCCTGGGCGGGGGTGATGCCGGTGCCCACCTTGCCGACGACGGCCTCGATGCTCTCGCGCGTCGCGCCGCCGGGGCGCAGCAGCACGGGGGTTCGGCCGGTCAGGTCCAGTACGCTCGATTCCAGGCCGACCTCGCAGGGGCCACTGTTCAGCACCGCGGCGATGCGGCCGGACAAGCTGGCCATCACGTGCGCGGCGGTGGTTGGACTCACCTGGCCAGAGCGGTTGGCCGACGGGGCGGCGATGGGGCGAGCAACCGCGCGCAGCAGGGCCAGCGCCTCGGCCCGCGCCGGCACGCGCACGGCCAGCGTGTCGAGCCCGGCGCCGGCCAGCAGCGCCACCGGGCAGTCGGGCTGGCGCGGCAGCACCAGGGTCAGCGGGCCGGGCCAGAAGGCGTCGGCCAGGGCGCGGGCGCGGTCGTCGGCCTCCACATGGGCGAAGACGGAATCGGCACTCGGGTAGTGGCAGATCAACGGGTTGAAGTGCGGGCGGCCCTTGGCGGCGAAAATGGCCGCCACGGCGTGGTCGTTGGTGGCGTCGGCCCCCAGGCCATAGACGGTCTCGGTGCCGAAGGCGACCAGCGCGCCTGCGCGGAGCAGGCTTGCGGCTTCGGCGATGCCGTCGGCGTCGGGGAGGAGCAGGCGGGTGTCGTTCACTCGCGGCCCGTGCAGACGAAGGGCGGGTTGCGCCATTCGGGCTTGCCGTAGCGCAGCACGCCGCCGCCATCGAGCAGGCGGACGGCGCCGCCGGCGGCTTCCACGACCGCCTGGGCGGCGGCGGTGTCCCATTCCATGGTCGGGCCGAAGCGGGGATAGAGGTCGGCGCGGCCCTCGGCGACCAGGCAGAATTTCAGCGCCGAGCCCAGGTGCTTGACGTCGGCGACGCGGCGGCCCTCAAGGAAGGGGGTCAGGCGCGGGTCGTCCGCATAGTGGCGGGAGGCGACGACGGAAAGGCCCGCTTCGGGCGGGCGGCGGGCCTGGATCGGGCGCTCGACTCCGCCTTCGCGCTTCCAGGCACCCCCCTGGGCGCCCCCGTTGGCTCCATCGGCGCCGACGATGCCGCCGTAGAGCGCGCCCGTGGCGGGCTGTCCGACGACGCCGAGCGCGGGCGCGCCGCGGCGGACCAGGCCGATGCACACGGCGAAGTCGTCCCGCCTGCGGGCGAACTCGCGGGTGCCGTCGAGCGGGTCGACGACCCAGAGCACGTCGGCGTCGCGCGGGACGTGGCCAGCGGCCATTTCCTCCTCGGCGACGACGGGGATGTCGGGGGTGGCGGCGCGCAGGCCGGCGAGGATGAGGGCCTCGGCGGCGTGGTCGGCCTCGGTGACCGGGGATTGGTCGGCCTTCTCCATGGTGGCGAAGCCGCGGGCGCGGACCTGCATGATTACCTCGCCGGCCTGGCGGGCGAGGTCGAAGGCGAGGTCGAGCAGGGCGCGATCGTTCATGGCGCCTTCCTTACAGGGCGCGGACCGTCTGGCCAATTGCCACGCGGCTGCTACAGTCCGCCGCACACACATTGCCGCACCGGAGCGTTCGCCATGCTGGACATCGCCTTCGCCAAGCCTGCGCTGCCCAAGAGCGGCGCACTCGTCCTGCTGTTGGAGGAGGGCGCTAATGGCGACTCGCCCACCGGCACGCTGCTGGCCGCCGCCGACGAGGCGACCGGGGGGGCGGTGAGCCGGGCACTGGCGGCGGCCGAGTTCAAGGGCAAGCGCGGCCAGGCCACGACCATCCTGGCGCCGGGGGCGGGGCTGAGCCGGGTGGTGGCGGTCGGGCTGGGCAAGGTCGAGGGCATCGAGGCGCGCCACCTGGAGGATGCCGGCGGCCATGCCGCGGCGGCACTGGCGCGCGAGGCTGCGGCGAGCGTGGCGGCGGTGGGGCTGAGCGGGGCGCAGGCGGCGCATGTGGCGATGGGGCTGGCGCTGCGCAGCTACCGGTTCGACCGCTACCGCACCATGGAGAAGCCGGAGGAGAAGCCGAAGCTGGCCAAGGCCACCGTGCTGACGACCGAGGTGCCCAAGGCGCGCGACGGCTGGGCCGGACTGAAGGCGGTGGCCGAGGGGGTGTTCCTGTCGCGCGACCTGGTGAGCGAGCCGGCCAACGTGCTGAACCCCGCCGAGATGGCCGAGCGCTGCCGCAAGCTGGAGGCGCTCGGGCTGAAGGTGGAGGTGTTCGGGCCGAAGGAGATGACCAAGCTGGGCTTCGGCGCGCTGATGGGGGTGGCCATGGGCAGCGCCAACGAGCCGCGCATGGTGGTGATGACGTGGAATGGTGCCTCGGCCGGCGCCGGCAAGGGCAAGGCAAAGGCTGCGGCCAAGCCGCTGGCGTTCATCGGCAAGGGCGTGACCTTCGACACCGGCGGCATTTCGATCAAGCCGGCCGGCGGGATGGAGGACATGAAGTGGGACATGGGCGGCGCGGGCACCGTGATCGGGTTGATGGCGGCACTGGCCGGGCGCCGCGCGAAGGTCGACGCGATCGGCCTGGTCGGGCTGGTCGAGAACATGCCCAGCGGCATGGCACAGCGGCCCGGGGACGTGGTGAAAACCTATTCCGGGCAGACAGTGGAGGTGATCAACACCGATGCCGAGGGGCGGCTGGTGCTGGCGGACGTGCTTTGGTACTGCCAGCAGAAATACGATCCCCGCTTCATGATCGACCTCGCGACGCTGACCGGGGCCATCATCGTGGCACTTGGGCATGAATACGCCGGGTTCTTCAGCAACGACGACGTGCTGTCGGCGCAGTTGCACGTGGCGGGCGAGGTAACCGGCGAGAAGGTGTGGCGGATGCCGCTGGCGGATGCCTACGACAAGCAGATCAAGAGCGACATCGCCGACATGAAGAACATCGGTGGGCGACCGGGCGGGGCGATCACGGCCGCACAGTTCATCCAGCGCTTCGTGAACGGCAAGCCCTGGATTCACATGGACGTGGCCGGGACGGTGTGGTCGGGCAAGGATGCGCCAACAAAGCCGAAAGGGGCGACGGCGTTCGGGGTGCGGCTGCTCGACCGGCTGGTGGCCGAGCACTTCGAGAGCTGACGGGCGGGAACGGGCGCGCGGCGATGCTGGAGGTTCGCGTCGGGCGCACCGCCCCCGCCGCCACGGCGACGGCGCGGCCGATGGCCGAAGGTGCCGCGCTGCCGGAAGGGCTGCGTGCCGCCGCTGCTGCCGACGGCTTCACCGGCGCGGCCGGCACGCGCTGCGACATCCTGACTGGCCAGGGGCGCGTGCTGCTGGTCGGGCTGGGAAGCGGCAACGACGAGGAGGCGTTGCGCCAGGCGGCGTTACGCGAAGCGGGGGCGCAGGCGGCGTCGGCACTGATCGGGGTGGCGCATGTGGCGCTGGATGCCCATGGCCTTTCGCCGCAGGAAGCCGCCGCGTTCGCCGCCGGGGCCTGCCTGCGTGCCTGGCGGTTCGAACGGCTGCGGACGCGTGCGCAGGAGGGGGCGCCCAGGCTGGCGGCCATCGACCTGCTGACCGACACGCCGGATTCGGTGGAAGCGGCCTGGCGCGTCGCCTCGGCCGGGGTGCGCGGGGCGCTGTTCGCGCGCGACCTGGTGGCCGAGCCGGGCAACGTGCTGACGCCCCAGGAGTTCGCCGCGCGGTTGCAGCCCCTGGCGCGGCACGGCATCGCCATCGGTATCCTCGGCCAGGCGGAGCTGGAGCGGCAGGGGCTGGGGGCGCTGCTGGCGGTCGGCCGGGGTTCGGTGCATCCGCCGCTGATGGCGGTGCTGCGCTGGAAGGGCCGGATCAAGGCGCCGCCGGTGGCCTTCGTCGGCAAGGGCATCACCTTCGATACCGGCGGCATCTGCATCAAGCCGGCCGAGGGCATGGAGCACATGCGCGGCGACATGGCCGGGGCCGCCGCCGCCGCCGGGGCGATCCTGGCGCTGGCGTTGCGCAATTCGCCCGCGCCGGCGATCGCGGTGCTGCCGATTGCCGAGAACGCGACCGGGGCGTCGAGCTACCGGCCTGGCGACGTGCTGCGCAGCTTCTCGGGCAAGACCATCGAGGTGGTGGACACCGATGCGGAGGGGCGCCTGATCCTGGCCGATGCGCTGGCCTGGACGGCGCGGCAGCACAAGCCGCGGGCGATGGTCGACCTCGCGACGCTGACCGGCAGCATCGTCACCGCCCTCGGCCATCACCATGCCGGCCTGTTCGACAACGATGCGGGGCTGGCCGCCAAGGTCACTGCCGCCGGGCTTGCGGCGGGCGAGCCGGTCTGGCGCATGCCGATCGGGGAGAGCCACCGTCGCGACCTCGACTCCACGATCGCCGACCTTCGCCACTGCCTGTCGGGGCGGCTGCTGCCGGATGCCTGCCACGCAGCGGCCTTCCTGCGCGAGTTCGCCGGCGGCGTGCCGTGGGCGCACCTCGATATCGCGGGCGTCGCCAACCGCGCCGATGCCGAGCCGCTGCATGCCGTCGGCCCCAGCGGGTTCGGCGTGCGCCTGCTGGACCGGCTGGTGGCGACCTGCTTCGAAACGGCGTGAACGTGACGGAAATCAGGTTCTACCACCTGACGCGCACCGGCCCGGAGCAGACCCTGCCGCGGCTGCTCGGCCGCACGCTGGAGGCCGGCGAGCGCGCGGTGGTGCGCTGCGGCAATGCTGAACGGCTGGCGGCTCTCGATACCGTGCTGTGGCTGTGCGAGGAGCCAGCCTGGCTGCCGCACGGCACCCCAGCGAGCGGGGACGCCGACCTGCAGCCAATCTGGCTCACCACCGAGGACGACGCCCCCAACGGCGCGCGTTACCTGTTCCTGGTCGATGGCGCGGAAAGCGCGCTGGTGGGGAACTACGCGCGGGTGTTCGACCTGTTCGACGGCAATGACGAGGCGCAGCTGGCCCGCGCGCGGCTGCGATGGCGGGCGGCAAAGGCGGCGGGGCATGCGATCAGCTATTGGCAGCAGACGGCGCGGGGGTGGGAGCAGAAGGGGTAGGAAGCAAGGCCTTCTTTTTGTGAACAAAAAGAAGCAAAAAAACTTTCTTCATTTGCCAATGGCGGATGCTGGGAGATCCAGGCCGGATCGCGACGCTGCGTGTGATTGAAGTTTTTTTGGTAATTTTTGTTCACAAAAAGAACGCTTCCTTCCTTAAGCTGCGAGTGTCGTGGTCGCGTCCAGCCCCATGACCTGCGCCAGACGGTCCAGGCGCCTTGTGACGCTTTCGCCCGCGAAGACGCCGCTGCCTTCGGCGAGCACCAGCGTCAGCCGCAGGCCCGGGGAGAGGCGGGTGCCGGCCAGCAGTTGCGCGGTTCCGGCCGACAGCGTGTAGGCCAGACGCAGCGCAACGCCGAGGATGATGGCGCGGTGCACCACGTCGGGCGCCAGGAGTTGCTGTGCGGGGCGAAGAAAGGGTGCCTCGGGTTCAGCCTCGTAGCGCAACGCGAGGGCGATGCCGAGAAAGGCGCGCGCCTGGTGGTCGAGCCCGATTCCGGGCTGGCGCAGGATGCGCAGGAAGGCCTGCTCGGCGCGGTATTCCGGGTGGTCGCGGCTGCCGATGTCGCTCATGAGGCAGGCGGCCGTGCGCAGGCGCAGGGCCTCGCCGGATTCGCCAGGGAACAGCGGGTCGGTCCAGCGGCACAGCGCCGCTGGCAGAGCGATGTCGCGGGAGAAGCGGCGGGCATATTCCTGGCCGGCGGCGATCAGCGGGTCGGCGCCGCGCAGTTCGGCGGGCAGGTGGCTCATGTACCAACCCTCGCGCAGTCCATTGGCACTGAAAACCACGCGCTTCACGCCGGAGATGCGCAGCACCCGGCGCATCACGACGGCGGCGAAGGGCAGGTCGTCGATCCGGCGCCGCGGAATGCCCGGCAGGCGCTCCAGCTGGCGGCGGCTGGCGGTGGTGACCAGGCCGGCGAGGTCGCGCGCCTCCTCCCGGCCGATCGTGTAATGGTGCAGCAGGGCGAGCGGGTAGCCGGTCTGGGCGATGTGGATGCGGGCCAGCGCGCGCCAGGTGCCGCCGACGGCATAGAGGTCGCGCCCGGCCATATCCGGCAGCCAGGCCTCGGCAGCGAGGTCGGCCTCGGCGATGGCGCGCGCGCGCACGGTGTCGCCGCCGGCGCGCTCGGCCAGACGGATCACGCCGAGGCGAAGGGTGCGCGCGGTAGTGTGGCGCCCGTGGTCGAGGCGGACCAGCTCCAGCGAGCCGCCGCCGATATCGGCCAGCAGGCCATGGGCGTCGGGGATGCCGCAGAGCAGGCCGGCGGCCGACAGCGTCGCCTCCTGTTCGCCGGTCAGCACGGTGATCGGCACGCCGGGCAGGCGGGCGCGCAGGTGGTCGATGAACTGCGGGCCGTTGATCGCGTCGCGCACCGCGGCAGTGGCCAGCACCTCGAACGGGTCGGCGTGCATGGCGCGCGCGATGGCGGCGTAGCGGTTCATGACGGTGAGCGCCTGGGCGGTGCCCTCGTCGTTCAGTCGGCCGGAGGATTGCAGGCCGCGGCCGAGGCGCAACACCGCCTTTTCGTTGAAGATCGGCACGGGGTTGCGGGTGTCGCCCTCGAACACCACGAGGCGGACGGAGTTGGAGCCAAGATCGACCACGGCGCGGCGGCGCGGGTCGTGCGTGTGGGCGGCCGCGGCCGGGAGCATGAGGGAATCCAAGGTCAGTCCTGCAGCAGCCGGTCGGCACGGCGGGCGGGTGTGCCCGGCGAGGCGACGGCGGGGCCGTGCAGCGCCGAGCCGCGCCCGGACAGGGAGGGGTTCGTCATGAAGTAGTCGTGCGCCGAGATCCGCTTCTTGCCGCTGCCAGGGGCCACACGGCGCCACACGCCGTGGGAGTCCAGCTCCCAGGACTGCATGGTGTCGCGCAGGTTGACCACCATGATCTGGTCCAGCACCTGGGCATGCGCGGTGGGGTTCAGGATCGGCACGAAGCTTTCCACGCGCCACTCCATGTTCCGCGTCATCCAGTCGGCGGAGCTGGTGTAGACCCGGGCGTGCCGGCTGGGAAGCGCATGGCCGTTGCCGAACACGCAGATGCGGCTGTGCTCCAGGAAGCGGCCCACGATCGACTTCACCTTGATGTTGTCCGACAGGCCGGGCACGCCGGGCCGCAGGCAGCATATGCCGCGGACCACCGCGGCAATCTTCACGCCGGCGCGGGAGGCCTCGTAGAGCTTGTCGATCAGCCGGTCGTCGACCAGCGAGTTCATCTTGAGCCAGATGGTGGCCGGCCGGCCCTCGCGCGCGAACATGATTTCGCGGTCGATCAGCTCGCAAATCACGTTGCGGGTGGTCAGCGGGCTGAAGGCCAGCGCGTCCATGCGCTCCGGGCGGGCATAGCCGGTCATGTAGTTGAACAGGCGAGCGGCATCGCGGGTGAGGTCGGCGTCGCAGGTGAAGAAAGACAGGTCGGTGTAGATGCGCGCGGTGATCGGGTGGTAGTTGCCGGTCCCGAAATGCGCGTAGCTGCGCATGGTGTGGCCCTCGCGGCGCACGACCAGGCTGATCTTGGCGTGGGTTTTCAGCTCGGTGAAGCCATACACCACCTGCACGCCGGCGGCCTCTAGCGTGCGGGCGAGGCGGATGTTGGCCTCCTCGTCGAAGCGGGCGCGCAGTTCCACCATGGCGGTGACCGACTTGCCCGCCTCGGCCGCCTCGATCAGCGCCTTGACGATCGGGCTGTCGCGGCTGGTGCGGTAAAGGGTTTGCTTCACCGCCACCACGGCGGGGTCCTGGGCGGCCTGGCGGAGGAACTGGACCACCACGTCGAAGCTCTCGAAGGGGTGGTGGACGATGATGTCCTTGGCGCGGATGGCTGCGAAGCAGTCGCCGGCGAAGTCGCGGATGCGCTCGGGGAAGCGGGGGGTGTAGGGCGGGAACAGCAGGTCCGGCCGGTCGTCGACGATCAGCTGGCTAACATCGGCCAGGCCCAGGATGCCGGCGTGGAGGTGGATCTCCGAGGCGGCGGCGTCCAGCTCGTCAATCACCAGTTGGCGCAGGTCGGCAGGCATGCCGGTATTGACCGAGACGTGGATGGCAACGCCGCGGCGGCGGCGCTTCAGCGCGGTTTCGTAGGAGCGGACGAGATCCTCCGCCTCCTCCTCGAACTCCACGTCGGTGTCGCGGATGAGGCGGAACATGCCCTCGCCGGTGACGCGGAAGCCCGGGAAGATGCGGTCGAGGAACAGGGTGACGAGCTGTTCCAACATGATGAAGCGGATGGGTGCCGCCGATCCGCCAGCTCCCTCGGCGGGCAGGCGGATGAAGCGCTCGATCAGCGAGGGCAGTGGCACCAGGGCGCGCATGAAGCTGCCGTCATCGTCGCGCGCCAGGCGCAGCACCATCACCAGCCCCATGTTCGGGATGAACGGGAAGGGGTGCGCGGGGTCGATGGCCAGCGGGGTCAGGACGGGGAAAACCCGCTCCATGAACCAGGAATCGAGCCACATGCGCTCACTGTCGGCCAGGGTGGCGGGGTCGCTGAGCACGATGCCGGCCGTCTCCAGCGCACCGCGCAGCTGGTGCCAGACCTGCAGCTGCTCGGCCATCAGCCGCTCGGCGCGGGCCTCGACCTCCACCAGCTGCTGGGCGGGGGTGCGGCCGTCCGGCGAGGGGGTGGTGACACCCGCCTTGGCCTGGCCGATCAGGCCGGCGACGCGCACGGAGTAGAACTCGTCGAGGTTGGCGGCGCTGATCGAGACGAAGCGCAGCCGCTCCAGCAACGGGTGGCGGGGGTTCTCCGCCTCCTCCAGCACGCGGTGGTTGAAATCCAGCCAGGACAGCTCGCGGTTGATGAAGCGGTCCGGGCTGGCGGTGATCGGGTCGGCGTTCGGCGTGGCCGGCGGCACGGCCAGGTCGGCGGTCATCACGGGGCTCCCGCAGGAAGGACGCTCAGCATGACAGGCATCCTACAGGAGACCGCGCGCGGGGGGCGAGCCGGGCGGGGCGTGTTCCGCAGAATCTTCATTGGCGGGCGCGGCATCCACCTCCTCCGGCAGGTCGGCCAGCAGGTCGGGCAGGGTCTGGCGGGCGAGCGCGGGTGCGATGGCAGTGCCGAGCGCCTGGGCGGCGTGGTCCAGCCGCGCCACGGCGGTGGCGATGGCGGCATGGGTGCGCGGCAGGCGCGCGAGCAGCCAGGCCAGCGTCGGCTCCGCCACCCGCAGCTGCCGCTCGGCCAGCAGGCGGGCGAGCAGGGCGTGGAGCAGATCGTCCTCCGGCGTTTCGATGGCCACCGCGGTGATGGCGCGCAGCCGGCTGGCGAGGTCCGGCAGCGCCACGTTCCACCGCGCCGGGGCGGCGGGGGCGGCGAGCAACACCGGGTGGCCGGCCTCCTGCGCCGCATTCAGGACATGCAGCAGCGCGCGCGGCGGGGCGCACTGGGCGTCGTCAATCGCCAGCGGGCCGTCGGGCGGGGCGAAGCGCAGGTCGGGTCCGGGCATGATGGTGGCGTCCGTCCGCGCCGCCCATTCGGCCAGCAGGAGCGACTTGCCGCAGCCGGCCGGCCCCCAGAGCGCGAGGCGGCCTTGGGGCCAGGTGACGGTGCGCGCAAGCCAGGCGCGGGCGGCGGCGTTGGACGCGGCGGCGATCAATGGGGCGGCGTTGCCGCGGCGCACCGGCGCAAAGGGCAGCGCCAGCTGGGCGAGGGTGGCGCTCATGCGGGCGGCTTCGAGGGCGGCGGGTCGAGATACAGGGGGCTCTCCAGATAGCGCCGCAGCCAGAACCGACACAACACGCCGATGGTTGCCGCCACCGGCACGGCCAGCAGCACACCAAGGAAACCGAACGTGGCGGCGCCGGCGAACAGCGCGAAGATTACCCACACCGCGTGCAGTTCCACGCGGTCGCCGAGGAAGCGGGGATAGAGGACGTAGCCTTCGAGGATGTTGCCGACGACGAACACCAGCACGACAAGCGCCACCCCGCCCCAGGTGGAGAACTGCGCCATCGCCAGTCCGGTCGCCACGAACAGGCCGGCGATGCTGCCGACATAGGGGATGAACGACAGCAGCCCTGCCGCCATGCCGACGATCAGGCCGAGGTCGAGGCCGACCATGGACAGGCCGGCGGCGTAGAAGATGACCAGCGCGAAGCAGCACATCGCCTGCCCGCGCAGCCAGGCCGAGAGGATGCGGTCCACCTCCTTCGCCTGCGCGCGCAGCACCCCTGCATAGCGGTGCGGCAGCCAGCTATCGATCCGGCGCACCATGCCCGGCCAGTCGCGCAGCAGGTAGAACGCCACCACCGGCGTCACGATCAGCAGCGTCAGCACGTTGAACAGCGCAAAGCCGCCGCCGATCAGCCGGGTGACGGCGGTAACGAGGAAGGCCAGCACCGCGCCGGTCTGGCTCGCCACCAGCTCGCGCAGCCGCTCGTCGACGAATTCGGGGCCCAGCTGCTCCTGCAGGTTGGCCAGCAGTGCGTCTGCCGCGGTGCGCGCGAGGCTGACATAGGTCGGCAGGCGGGCAATGAGCATCCCCATCTGCGCCAGGATCAGCGGGTAAAGCAGCAGGATGAAAAGCAACGAGAACAGCAGCACCGCAACCAGCAACAGCAATGCTGCCAGCGTGCGCGGCACGCCGGCACGTTCAAGGCGGCTGGTCGGCGGGTCGAGGAAATAGGCAATCCCGGCGGCCACGACGAATGGCAGCAGGATGGTGGCGAACAGCTGCAGCAACAGCCACGCCGCCACCAGCAGCCCGGCCAGCAGTGCCAGGCGCTGCCCGCGGGTAGCCCCCGACGGGGCGGGATCGGGGGCCCCCGACGGGGCGGGATCGGGGAGGCGCAGGCCCGATGGCGGGAACGGCGACAGGGTCATCGGCCCCGCGCCATCAGCCACACATAGGCACCGAGCGAGGCGAGCGTGCTGGCGGACACCATGGCCAGCAGCGCGGCATCCAGCACCGGCCAGTCCAGCCGCAGCCCCTCAGCCAGCAGGATGGCGGCGACCACCACGATCTGCACCACCGTGTTCAGCTTGGAGATCGGCAGCGGGCGGATCGCCACCGGCTGGCCGAGCACCGACAGCAGCAGCACGCCACCGACGATCACCACGTCGCGGAACACCACCAGAATGGCCAGCCAGTCCGGCAGCACCTTCACCACCGCCAGGGTGACGAACATGCTGACCAGCAGCGCCTTGTCGGCTACCGGGTCGATCATGGCACCCAGCCGGGTGGGGCCGTTGCGCCGGGCGAGCCAGCCATCCAGCGCGTCGGACAGCCCGGCGGCGAGGAACAGCCAGAAGGCGGCGAGGAACTGGCCGCGCAGCACCAGCCACACCGCCACCGGCACGGCGCACAGGCGCAGGAAAGTCACCAGGTTGGCCACGGTGAATGTGGCCGAGCCCAGCGCCGGGGGGGTCTTGGTGCCATCTGGCATGGACCGAGTATAGCGGTTTCCCGGCGCAGGAGGCCAGAATCACGGCAAGGCCGGCCCCGGCATCAGTTGCGCGGGGGGGCGGCGCATGGTTGTTTCCGCCGCATCCTGACCGGAGAGCCGCATGACCAGCATGACCTATCGCGCGGCCGGCGTTGACATCGACGCGGGCGACGCCCTGGTGGAACGGATCAAGCCGCTGGCGCGGTCCACCCACCGCGCCGGGGTGATGGGCGGGCTGGGCGGGTTCGGCGCGCTGTTCGACCTGCGCGCCGCCGGCTACACCGACGCGGTGCTGGTCTCCTCCACCGACGGTGTGGGCACCAAGCTGCGCATCGCCATCGACACCGGCATCCACGACTATGTCGGCATCGACCTGGTGGCGATGTGCGTGAACGACCTGGTGGTGCAGGGGGCGGAACCGTTGTTTTTCCTGGACTACTTCGCCACCGGCAAGCTGGACGTGGAAGCCGCTTCCCGCGTCGTCGCCGGCATCGCCGAGGGCTGCCGGCTGGCCGGCTGCGCGCTGGTGGGCGGCGAGACGGCCGAGATGCCGGGGATGTATGGCAGCGGCGACTACGACCTTGCCGGCTTCTCGGTGGGGGCGGCGGAGCGGGGTAACCTGCTGCCGAAGGACGTGGCACCGGGCGACACCATCCTGGGCCTGGCGAGCAGCGGCGTGCATTCCAACGGATTTTCGCTGGTGCGGCGCATCGTGGAGGCTGGCAATGCCGGCTGGTCCGCGCCATCGCCGTTCGGCGGCGGCACGCTGGGCAAGGCGTTGCTGGCGCCCACCCGGATCTACGTCAAGTCGCTGCTGGCGCTGCATCGTGCGGGGCTGCTGAAGGCTGCCGCGCACATCACCGGCGGTGGCCTGCCGGGCAACCTGCCGCGCGTGCTGCCGCCCGGCACGCGTGCGGTGGTCGATGCCGCGGCGTGGCCCCTGCCGCCGGCCTTCCGCTGGCTGGCCCGCACCGGCAACGTCGCCGCGGAGGAGATGCTGCGTGTGTTCAACTGCGGCATCGGCATGGCCGTCATCACCGCCGAGCCCGGGCGCGCCCAGGCGCTGCTGGAGGCAGAGGGGGAGAGCGTGTCGGTGATCGGCCGCATCGACGCGGGCGAGGACAGCGACCACGCCGCCATCCGCATCGACCTTCCCGCCGGCTGGCCCGGCTGAGCTATGGCTAAGAAGCGCGTCGGCATCCTGATCAGCGGCCGCGGGTCGAACATGGCCGCGCTGCTGCGGGCTGCGGCGGCGGAGAGCTTCCCGGCCGAGATCGCCCTGGTGCTGGCCAACCGGGCCGATGCCAAGGGGCTGGACGCCGCCGCCGCCGCTGGCATTCCGACCGCCGTGGTGGCGCACGCGCCCTTCGGCCGGGACCGTGGCGCGCATGAGGCGGTTGTGACCGCACGGCTGGAAGAGGCCGGCATCCAGCTGGTGTGCCTGGCCGGCTACATGCGGTTGTTCACGCCGTTCTTCGTGCAGCGCTGGGCCGGGCGGGTGCTGAACATCCATCCGAGCCTGCTGCCCGCCTTCCCTGGCGTGGATACCCATGCCCGGGCGCTCGCCGCCGGGGTGAAGCTGCATGGCTGCACGGTGCATCTGGTGACCGAGGGGATGGACGAAGGCCCGATCCTGGCCCAGGCGGCGGTGCCGGTGCTGTCGGGTGATAGCGAGGAGACGCTGGCCGCGCGCGTGCTGGCGCAGGAGCACCTGCTCTACTCCGCGGCGCTGCGGCGCTTCATCGAGGGCGGCGACGGCGAAGCCCAGGCCGGTGCGGCGCTGCGCAACCCGGCGGCGTAGCGTCGGTTCCGACCCGGGACCTTGCGGCCAGTTCCATTCGGGCCGGATTTGATTTAGTTTCCCCCAAAGACCAACTCGCAGCAGATCGAGGACGCCCATGGCCCCTACCCCGTCCAAAAGCCCCGCCCCGGTCACCGAGGAGACTTTCACGGCCGACCGTGAGCGCATGTTCTCCGGCTTCGTCTCGGCCACCACGATCAGCACGGTGATTTCGATCGTGGTGCTCGCCCTGATGGCGATCTTCCTGGTCTGAACCTCGCCACGCGGCGCTTCATGCAAACGGCCCCGGAGCAGTGCTCCGGGGCCGTTTTTCGTGGTCGTCGAGGACGCGTCAGATGGATGCAGGCGCGCCCCGTGCGGGGCGCGCCGTTACCCGCCTACTGCCCCATATGCGCCAGGATCGCCAGCAGCAGCAGCGCCACGATGTTGGTGATCTTGATCATCGGGTTCACGGCGGGGCCCGCCGTGTCCTTGTACGGGTCGCCCACGGTGTCGCCGGTCACCGCCGCCTTGTGCGCGTCGGAGCCCTTGCCGCCATGGTTGCCTTCCTCGATGTACTTCTTCGCGTTGTCCCAGGCGCCGCCGCCCGAGGTCATCGAGATGGCGACAAACAGGCCGGTCACGATGGTGCCGAGCAGCATGGCACCGACCGCGCTGAACGCAGCACCTTGGCCGCCAACCCACAGGACCACGAAATACAGCACGATCGGGGCCGCCACCGGCAGCAGCGACGGCAGGATCATCTCGCGGATCGCCGCCTTGGTCAGCATGTCGACCGCACGGCCATAGTCGGGCTTCTGGGTGCCCAGCATGATGCCCGGCATTTCCTTGAACTGGCGGCGAACCTCGACCACCACCGCGCCGGCCGCACGGCCAACCGCGATCATGCCCATGGCGCCGAACAGGTAGGGCAGCAGGCCGCCCATGAACAGGCCGATCACCACCCAGGGATTCTGAAGGGTGAAATCCACCTGCACGTTCGGGAAATAGTGCTTCAGGTCCTCGGTGTAGGCCGCGAACAGCACCAGCGAGGCCAGGCCCGCCGAGCCGATCGCGTAGCCCTTGGTCACCGCCTTGGTGGTGTTGCCCACGGCGTCGAGCGCGTCGGTCACCTTGCGCACGTCGGGCGGCAGTTCCGCCATCTCGGCGATGCCGCCGGCGTTGTCGGTGACGGGGCCGTAGGCGTCGAGCGCCACGACCATGCCGGCCAGCGCCAGCATCGTCGTTGCCGCCACCGCGATGCCGAACAGGCCGGCGGTGAGGTAGGAGAAGATGATGCCGACGGCGATCACAACCACTGGCAGGGCGGTCGATTCCATCGAGATCGCCAGGCCCTGGATCACGTTGGTGCCGTGGCCGGTGGTGGAGGACTGCGCGATGCTGCGCACCGGGCGGTATTCGGTGGAGGTGTAGTATTCGGTGATCCACACCAGCAGGCCGGTAACGGCCAGGCCGACCAGGGCGCAGATGAACAGGCTCATGCCAGAGATGACGGTGCCGGTGGTCATGGTCAGCTTGCCGGCGAACCCCGTGGTCATCATGATCGTCAGCGCGATCAGGACCGCCGAGAGCCCGCCAGTGACGGCCAGCCCCTTGTACAGCGCGCCCATGATGTTGTTCGAGGGGCCGAGCTTCACGAAATACGTGCCCGCGACCGAGGCGATGATGCACACGGCGCCGATCAGCAGCGGCAGCAGCATCATGGCGTCGGCATCGGCGCCGGCCTTGAAGAAGATGGCGCCCAGCAGCATCGTGGCCACGATGGTGACCGCATAAGTCTCGAACAGGTCGGCGGCCATGCCGGCGCAGTCGCCCACGTTGTCGCCCACGTTGTCGGCGATGGTGGCGGGGTTGCGGGGGTCGTCCTCCGGGATGCCGGCCTCGACCTTGCCGACCAGGTCGGCACCCACGTCCGCAACCTTGGTGAAGATGCCGCCGCCGACGCGCGCGAAGATGGAGATCAGCGAGGCGCCGAACGACAGCGCCACCAGCGCCTCCAGCACGGGGCGCATGTCGGCGCCGGGCGCCATGCCGGCACGCAGCACGAAGTAGTAGATCGAGACGCCGAGCAGCCCGAGACCGACCACCAGCATGCCGGTGATGGCGCCTGCCTTGAAGGCGATGTCCAGGCCCGCCGCGAGGCCCTGGCGCGAGGCCTGGGCGGTGCGGACATTGGCGCGGACCGACACGTTCATGCCGATATAGCCGGCCACGCCCGACAGGATCGCGCCGATGGCGAAGCCGATCGCCACCGTCATGCCCAGCGTGAGGGCGAGCAACACCAGGATGACCATGCCGACGCCGCCGATGGTGATGTACTGGCGGTTCAGGTAGGCGCGGGCACCTTCCTGGATGGCGTTGCCGATTTCCTGCATGCGCGCGTTGCCGGCATCGGCGGCCAGCACCTGGCGCGATGCCACCAGCCCATACAGCAGGGCCAGCACCCCGCAGGCGATGACGATGATTGTGGCCAAGGCCATGTCGGTGGATCCCCCTTAAACTTGCTTCAGGCTCTGGGCGTGCCCGCCCGTGTCCGGCCCATCGGAGCCGGCGAATGTTTCGCAATACGGGCGCGGCATATGACAGACTTGAAAGAAGCAGGCAACCGGAAGGCGTGGATGGGCCCCCTTACGCCAGGCGAATGTCGGTGTGCGGAAAGTCGTCGCCCTTGAACAGCAGCGACGCGCCATGGTGGCGGGCTGCGGCATAGGCGAAGCAGTCACCCATGTTGAGCTGCGCCGCGTGGCCCTGGCCCTTGCCGTAGCGGCTGAAGGCCGCCAGTGCGAGATCGGCTTCGACGGGTGTGATGGACACCACGCCGATGCCGGCACGAGCCATCAGGTCCATGACATCTTGCCGGCTATCCTCGTGCGAGCCGCGCAACACGCGGCGGACCGCCAGCACGGCTTCGTAGATCGCAGTCGGCGAAGTGATGGCCTCCGCGGCTGCCTCGAGTTTGGCGACCAGAGCCGGGGCTTCCGGCTCGCCGCAGACGATAGCGACGAGGGCCGAAGCGTCGACGAAGATCATTCGTCGTTGAGCGAGTCGTGGAATGCCTTGTCGGCCTGGAGGCCGGTGCGGCCCCTGGCGGCAGCGCGTTCCTGGATGTCACGGATGCGCTCAGCCAGGGGCAGGCGCGGCTCGGCGCGTGCGATCTCGTTGGCCAGCGCGCGGCGCACTGCCTCGGTCTTCGTGGTGCCGAGGCGCCTGGCCAGGCGGGCGGCCAACTCGTCCACCTCGCGGCTGCGGATGTTCAGCGGCATGGGAGCCTCCATCTACACGTCCAACATAGTGTCTACACGCGCCCCGCGCAAAGTCGCTTGCATCGCGCGGCCCGATGCCCAAACTGCGCGCCGCGTGCGCCCGTAGCTCAGTTGGTTAGAGCGGGCCGCTCATAACGGCTTGGTCGCGGGTTCAAGTCCTGCCGGGCGCACCATTTAACCCCTGCACGGCGCGCGGATCGCCGGCGCGATTGCGCCCTTGCGCGCACGCCCCTAGAACACCGCCTCCCCTGCCCCGCCTGCGAGGAGCCAGTCATGGCCGCGTACCAGTACGTCTATGTGATGAAAGACCTTACCAAGGCCTATGCCGGCGGACGCGAGGTGTTCAAAGGCATCACGCTGTCCTTCCTGCCGGGCGTGAAGATCGGCGTGCTGGGCGTGAACGGTGCGGGCAAGTCCACCCTGCTGAAGATCATGGCCGGCATCGAGACCGACTACGGCGGCGAGGCCTGGGCGGCGGAAGGCGTGCGCATCGGCTACCTGGAGCAGGAGCCGAAGCTGGACGAAACCAGGACGGTGTCCGGGAACGTGCAGCTGGCGTTCGGGCCGCTGCGCGCCGCACTCGACCGGTTCAACGAGATCTCGAACCTTTTCGCCGAGCCGATGGACGACGACACGATGAACGCGCTGCTGGCCGAGCAGGGCGATCTGCAGGAACTGATCGACCACGAGGACGGCTGGGAGCTGGACCGCCGCATCGAGATCGCGCTCGACGCCTTGCGCTGCCCGCCGCCCGACAGCCCGGTCACCAGCCTGTCCGGTGGCGAGCGCCGGCGCGTGGCACTCTGCCGGCTGTTGCTGGAAAAGCCCGACATGCTGCTGCTCGACGAACCCACCAACCATCTCGACGCGGAATCAGTTGCCTGGCTGGAAAAGACGCTGCGCGACTTCGCCGGCACCGTGCTGGTCATCACCCACGACCGCTACTTCCTGGAGAACGTGACCAACTGGATCCTGGAGATCGAGCGCGGCCGCGGCTATCCGTTCGAGGGCAATTACTCCTCCTGGCTCGACCAGAAGCGCAAGCGCTTGCAGGTGGAGGAAAAGGAGGAAAGCTCCCGCCAGCGCGCACTCGCCGCCGAGCAGGAATGGATCGGCTCCTCGGCCCGGGCACGCCAGTCCAAAAGCAAGGCGCGCATCCAGAAATACGAGGAGATGCTCGCCAAAAGCCAGGAGATGGTTTCCGGCGTGGCAGAGATCGTCATCCCGCCCGGCCCACGCCTGGGCGGCATCGTCATCGAGGCCGAGGACCTCCGCAAGGCCTACGGCAACCGCCTGCTGATCGACGACCTGACCTTCAAGCTGCCGCCCGGCGGCATCGTCGGCGTCATCGGGCCGAACGGCGCGGGCAAGACCACGCTGTTCCGCATGATCACCGGCCAGGACACGCCGGACGGCGGCACGCTCAAGGTCGGCGAGACGGTGAAGCTCGGCTATGTCGACCAGTCGCGCGACAGCCTGGACGCGACAAAAAGCG
The DNA here is from genome assembly GCA_031424895.1 of Rhodospirillales bacterium. Taxonomy (GTDB): domain Bacteria; phylum Pseudomonadota; class Alphaproteobacteria; order Acetobacterales; family Acetobacteraceae; genus CAMDGX01. Next base: position 681 of record JANPIH010000022.1, on the reverse strand, counting down.
TTTGGGAAGAAATCAGCGGCGGCACCGACGTGCTGTACATCGGCAAGCGCGCGGTGCCCTCGCGCGCCTATGTCGGCGCCTTCAACTTCAAGGGCAGCGACCAGCAGAAGAAGGTCGGCATCCTGTCGGGCGGCGAGCGCAACCGCGTCCACCTTGCCAAGATGCTCAAGAGCGAAAGCAACGTCATCCTGCTCGACGAGCCGACCAACGACCTCGACGTTGACACGTTGCGTGCTCTGGAAGAAGCGTTGGAGGAATTCGCCGGCTGCGTCGTGGTGATCAGCCACGATCGCTGGTTCCTCGACCGCCTGGCGACCCACATCCTCGCCTTCGAAGGTGACAGCCACGTGGAGTGGTTCGAGGGCAACTTCCAGGACTACGAAGCGGACAAACGACGTCGACTCGGCGCCGACGCCACCGAACCCCACCGCATCAAATACCGCCCGCTGCAACGCTAGGGCATCGGGCAAGGTGGGGGGACGGAGGGAAAGGCCAGGGGCTTTGCCCCTGGACCCCACCACGTCCGGGGCGCGCCTTCGCGCGACGGGGCCGCGCCCCCTGGACCTGCATCATCTTCCGCCTTCGGCGGGAAGGGGCCGGCCCGGTCTATGTCGTGCGCCGTATCGGCCCCTTCCCGCCGAAGGCGGAAAAGGTCCGGGGTTCCTAGGGCTCCGCCCTTGG